>NZ_JBGCUN010000001.1:0-320640 GCF_041103235.1 Yoonia sp. R2331
GTATCATTTCCCGCGCCGCCGTTGATGCTGTCGGATTGGGAGGTGCCGGTGATTGTCTCGTCGCGGCCAGAGCCGATGATCTCGACATAGTCGTTCTGCGCGCCCCAGCCGGTGAACTGCCAGCCCGAGAAGTCCAGCACGGTCTCGGTGAAGCTCTGGTTCAGGTCGACCCGCACGATATCGGTCGAGCCGACGACGTTGTTGCCGTCAATCAGCAGGTCGTTGGCGAACTCTGCGCCGGTGATCGTGAACTCATTGGGGTCAAGGATTACCGTGATGTTGCGGTTGGCCCCGATGGCTGCGAACTCCACCTCTTCGATGCTGGTGATCTCGATGCCGCTCAGGTCAAAGACCTGCCCGTCAGCCGTGCCCTGGATCAGCAGTCGGTCTTCGCCGCTGCCTGCAAAGATGAAGTCGTTGGAATAATCCCCGCCCGCTACGTCCACCACAAAGGTGTCGTTTTCGGCGCCGCCAAACAGCAGATCTTGCGCGCTGGTCCCGCTGCCCGTGATCGTATCGTCGCCCGCCCCGCCATAGATGCTGGCCGCGCCCGCGGTATTGCTGAGCGTGTCATTCCCCGCCCCGCCATAAACCCGCGACAACCCCGCATCGGCCACAACCACATCGTCAAAGTCAGAGGTCGTCAGCGTCTCAAACTCTGCCACGCGGCCGGTGGCCGTATCGCTGCTGGCGTTGGTGCCCGCCGCGGTAAAGTCGATGTCCCAGCCAAAGGCTGACCCCGACAGGTCCAGCTCATCGTTGCCGGTGCCGCCCAACAGCGTCACATCCAGACCGCCGCCCACGTCGCTGATCGTATCATTTCCCGCGCCGCCGTTGATGCTGTCGGATTGGGAGGTGCCGGTGATTGTCTCGTCGCGGCCAGAGCCGATGATCTCGACATAGTCGTTCTGCGCGCCCCAGCCGGTGAACTGCCAGCCCGAGAAGTCCAGCACGGTCTCGGTGAAGCTCTGGTTCAGGTCGACCCGCACGATATCGGTCGAGCCGACGACGTTGTTGCCGTCAATCAGCAGGTCGTTGGCGAACTCTGCGCCGGTGATCGTGAACTCATTGGGGTCAAGGATTACCGTGATGTTGCGGTTGGCCCCGATGGCTGCGAACTCCACCTCTTCGATGCTGGTGATCTCGATGCCGCTCAGGTCAAAGACCTGCCCGTCAGCCGTGCCCTGGATCAGCAGTCGGTCTTCGCCGCTGCCTGCAAAGATGAAGTCGTTGGAATAATCCCCGCCCGCTACGTCCACCACAAAGGTGTCGTTTTCGGCGCCGCCAAACAGCAGATCTTGCGCGCTGGTCCCGCTGCCCGTGATCGTATCGTCGCCCGCCCCGCCATAGATGCTGGCCGCGCCCGCGGTATTGCTGAGCGTGTCATTCCCCGCCCCGCCATAAACCCGCGACAACCCCGCATCGGCCACAACCACATCGTCAAAGTCAGAGGCTGTAATGACTTCGATCCCCGAAAACAGGATCGATGATCCGCCGGACTGGCCCGAATCCGCGTCTATCGTCCAACCTGCCGTCGCGATACTAAAATCGAGTTCGTCTGTGTCGGCCTCACCCAGGATAGTGTTTTGGGCGCCATCATTGCGGATGATGAAGATGTCATTGCCATCCCCGCCGTACATGGTGTCGTTTCCAGGACCCCCGTCCAGAGTGTCATTGCCTTCGAACCCAAAAAGTTCATCGTTGGTCGCAAAGCCATTCAGGGTATTGTCAAATTCATCGCCTTTGATTGTCGCCACGAGATAACCCACCAATCTTCAAAAATGCTCAAATATAGGCAAATAGTCTGCCGATATTTTGACAAAAAGCAAACAATGGTTGCAGATGGCGCGCTTTCGCTTCCCTGTGCCGCGTCATGAGGGCTGATGTCGGGATGTCGCAATGGGGGACACCCGATCCACAGCAAAGTGTCGATCAAGAAAGGTGCTGCCACACAGCGGATGACCGTCAAAGCACAGCAGCAATCGATTGGGCTACACGCTGGATTTGATGATCGCCAAGCCCTGCGAGGTTTGTCCGGCCACTGGGGAGGATGTAAATTCCGAACTCAAGCCGCAGCCGCTCGACCTGCGACGGGCTGAGTGGAAGGATCGAAAACATCCCGCGATGATGCATCAGGAAGTCAAAGTGATCTCCGTTGGTTGCCTGCCGCAGTGCGCGGGACAGATTTTGTCGACATTTCACGACGCGCAGCCGCATGTCATTCAACTCTGTCTGCCATAGGGTCCGCAGGTCCGGATCGGTTAGGATCGTGCGGACGACCGCAGCCGCGTGATCCGGCGGCATTGCGTATAGCGTATTGATGTGACCCAGCATTTTCTGGCGGATGCGGTGTTTTTGGTCTGGCTTGCGGCTGAGGGCCGCAAGAATACCCGCCCGGTCGCGGTAGTTCGAGAATGTCTTGGAACAGGTGACGGCCATGAAAGCCTCTGGCACGGCTTCAGCGATAACCCTGACACCGTACATATCTGCCTCAATCCCTTCCCCGAACCCTTGATAGGCGACATCGAGAATGGGCAGCAGACCCTTGTCCACAAGGATACTGCACAGAATGTCCCATTGCGCCGGTTCCAGATCGACGCCCGACGGGTTGTGGCAACAGGCTTGCAAGAGCACGCCATCGCCCGGTGCTGCGCCTGCAAGGTCTTCGCACATGCCGTCGAAATCCAGCCTCTGCGTTGCCTGATCAAGATAGCGGAATTCCAAGACCTCAAGGCCGCTGGCCCGCATAATGGGTCCGTGATTGGCCCAGGACGGGTCCGACATCCAGATGCGTGATCCGGACGACACATTGGCGATGACCTCGACCGCCAAACGAAGTGCAGCGACCCCACCTGGTGTCTGGACATAGCTGAAACGTTCGGCCACAGAAGTGTCACCGACAACCAGACGCAAAAGCGCGTCGGAAAACGCATCATCACCTGCAAGGCCCAGGTAGGATTTGGATGTCTGCGACTTCAGCAAAAGCGCCTCGGCCTTCTTGACGGCCTCCATCACCGGCGTTTGTCCGGCTTCGTCGCGATAGACACCAAGTCCAAGGTCGATCTTTTCGTCTCTCGGGTCTGCCTTGAACTGCTGTGTGATCAGGTTTGCGCCGAATAGAGGTGTATCCGTCAGAGTTTCGAACATGGGACATCCGATCGTTTAAGCATTGAAGGGTCAGGCGCTGCGCAGCGCACGCGGGCTATCGTCCATGAGGGCGATCAGCTGATGCGCAAGCCGTTCAAGCATTTCGGCCTTCACGGCCGCGTAGTCAGGCTCGGCCCAAAGGTTGCGGGATTGCGAGGGATCGTTGACGCGGTCGTAAAGCTCGCCCCAATCCTCGTCGCGGTAGACAGTGATGCGCCATTCCTTGGTCATGACCGACCGCGCCCGCGCAGGTGTGTCAAACCCCATGCGCGCAAATCCGTCGCTGTATTCCACAAGAAGATCGTCGCGCAGCGTAGCATCCTCCGACTGCATCGCAGGCAGTAGTGAGCGCCCTTGCATCCCCACGAACGGGGCTGCGCCCACGCGGTCCAGAATGGTCGGTGCAATATCAGTCGTCGAAGCCAGCACATCGCATGTCCTTGAACCCTGCGCATCCGGCTCTGACCAGATCATCGGCACGTGGGTGACGGCCTCATTCATCCATGGCCCTTTGAGCAGAAGATTGTAGTCTCCCAGATAGTCGCCGTGGTCCGTGTTGAAGATGATGATCGTGTTGTCGGCCTGACCGGTTTCGTGAAGCGTCCGGATGATGTCTCCGATGGCATCGTCAATCATCGTCGTCATGCCTGCGGTCAATGCCATCGCTTCTAGCACATGACGGTCGCTGACCATGATGGCATTGGTGGCCTTGTCCGGGGCCTCTCCGCTTTCCATGGCGCGGCGGCAGGCCTCAAGTGGCGGTGGCGGATTTTGATGCGTGGCATAGGGATGGGCCAAGGCGAAATTCTCTGGCGCATACATCGACCAATATTTGCCCGGCGGCGTGAAGGGATGGTGCGGGTCGGGGAAAGAGACATAGGTGAACTTTGGACGGGGATCGTCAGCGCAGGCCTTCAGATGTGCGATGGCGCGGTCCCGGATGTAATTTGTGGGATAGTCATCTTCGGCGAGTGGCGTGCGTATCGCTTGCGGGCAGGTGTAATCATGCGGCAGCTGATTTGCCGGATCGCGTAGTGCTTCCCAAGTGTCCGGGTATTTCCGACGCAACCACTGCAGGTAGTGACCCCGCGCCGTCGCGCCGTGACCGGTGACAATGTTGACCTCGTCGAACCCGTAATAGGGCGTGCCGATTACCGTGTCGTCTTCGCTGGCATAGGTTTCAGGGGCCTCGGCCAGGTGTTCCAGTCCGGTCTGGTCCTTCGCCTCGGGGATCAGCTGATCCTTTGGATCGTTCCAGTCGTGCGGCTCCCCGTGCGTCATCGGTTCCAGATGGCTTTTGCCGATCGTGGCGGTGCGATACCCCGCCGCACGCAGGACATCGACAAACGTCTGGCTTCCCGGCGCCAGCACACAGCCATTGTACCGCAGCCCGTTGGTCGTCGGGTAACGCCCCGTCATGAATGCCCCCCGGTTTGGCATGCAAACGGGCGATGCAACGTGGAAATCCGTGAACCGAACACCGTTCTGTGCCAGCGCGTCGATATTTGGCGTTTTGACAACAGGATGACCATAGCACCCCAGCCAATCCGCGCGATGCTGGTCGGTCATGATGTAAAGAAAGTTCGGTGTAGATGTCTTGGTCATTGCGTCACCATGCGATGAAGATTTAAGCCGCTGAAATGCGTCGCGCCGACACCCGGTTCATCAGCACAAGTCCAAGGCCAAGAACCAGTGCCGCGCCGTTGACGATAGGGTCGGGATTTATGATCGCAAGGCCAAGGACCGCGCGACCAAGAGCCTCTGGGGTCGAGAGCTTTGTGTAGTCAAACCGGCTCGCCGCGGTCGAGATCAAATAGCACATCGCGAAAAGGCGCACGAGAATGTAAGCAAAGGTCGGCATGTCAAAAACGGATCCCGCCTCTGGCACGATAAGCATCATGGGATTGTAGACCCAGAAGAATGGCAACAAGAAGATCACGATCCCAATGCGCAGTGCCGCGATCCCGGTGCGCGTCGGGTTGCCGCCAGATATCGACGCCGCCGCATATGCGGTCATCGCCACCGGCGGTGTGATGCCAGAGGCGACGCCGTAATAAAGCACAAAAAGATGCGCGGTCAGTGCTTCCAACCCAAAGCCGCGCATGGTCGAACCGAGCACGATGATGATCGTCAGGTAGGCCGGAAGCGTGGGCATGCCCATGCCCAGCAGCATGCACGCGCCGGATGCCAAAAGGAGCGTTGCCAACAGGCTAAAGTCAGTTGCGCCGTTCAACAGGTACGATAGTTGCGACGGAAGCCCGGTGGACAGCATTGTGGCGATAACAATCGAGATGCAGCACACCGCGATCAGAAGCCGCGCGAAAGACAGGCTGCCCTGCGCAAAGCCCTTGACCAGACGAAAAGGCTCGCGCCGGATGTCGGGGTTGATGAAGCTGACAGCGAACAGCACCATAAGCGCAATAAGTGCAGACCCAGCGGGCGACATACCACTGATCAGCGCAAAGATGACGGTGCCAATCGGCAGCACGATCAGCAATAGATTGACGTAGTCCTGAAAGGTGACGTGAAGCTCGGGCGGCCTTTCTTCTGCGGCTTCGATGCCAAGCCGGCGGCTTTCGAACACGATCGTCATGAACAGCGACGAATAATAGAACAAGGCGGGCACAATCGCAGCTGTCATCACGGTGACATAAGATACGCCCACAAAGTCAGCGAGTATCAGCGCAGCCGCCCCCATAATCGGCGGCATAATCTGACCGCCGGTCGAGGCTGTGGCTTCAACACCGCCTGCGAAACTGGGCGAGAACCCGCGTTTCTTGATCATTGGTATGGTAATCACGCCGGTGCCGACGACATTCGCCACCGCCGACCCCGACACCATGCCGAACAGGCCAGACCCAAGAACAGCAGCATGCGCCGGACCACCTCGGAATTTGTAGAGATGCTTGATCGAAATCTTCAAAAGGGACAGGCCCGCGCCGGTGCCTTCAAGCATCGCACCCAGCACGATGAACGGAAACACCGTGGACAGAACGATGCTTGTTACATTGCCAAGGATACCGTCATCCAGCGCCAGCCAAAGGTTCTCAGTCAGATCGTTTACAAGCGACCCCTGAAAGCTCCACATGAAGTAGGCCAGCGAAAGTGCAGAGACGACGACCAGCGGGATGCCCCATAGCCGCAGTGTTAGATACATGATGCACAAACAGGCGCCAAAGGTCGTCCACGCCTGATACGGCTGGAAGAACACAATCGTGTCGTGCATCTTGGTGACATCAACGTAAAAGCGCCAGCAGGCATAGGCGATCACAAGCCCAACACTGATATCAAGAACCAGCGCACCCGTTTTGATACTGCTGGAACGGTTTTTGAGTGTCGCAACCAGCGGCGACGCCAGCAAGACCACCACCACACAAAGGAAAAGCATCGCCGCACGGTAGGGTTCGGCATCGAACGGCCCGATGCGGGGCAATGGTCCGATCGCCGGCAGCCTGTGTGCGATGGGGATGATCCCCATACAGAAAGCAATAATCAGGGCCAGACGCTTGTTCCATGGCATGGGCTCTTTGGGTTTTGCGTCGGTCATGGATCACTGCCTTCTGTACAGTATTTGGGTATCAACGATGCTTCAGGTCGCTCAGGGCGCCAGCAACTCCGCCGGGACCTCAATCCCGTTTTCGGTGTAGTAGCGCACCGCACCGGGATGCAGAGGCATGTTATTGCCCGCAAACGGTGACTTCGCGATCGACTTCAAAAGCGCGATCTCGTCACTGTTTTTCTCAAGATTGTCCCAGAACGTGGCGGTCAGCAGGTAGGCTTCGTCGTCCGACATGTTTTGGTTCACGCCCACAAGCATCGTGTAGTTGTAGCTGAGCACATCGACATCGCCGTTTTCCACACCTTCGTAGGAATTGGCGGGAATACCACCGGGCACACTGCCGACGGATAGAAAATCGGCATAGTCCGCACTTTCGGCCATTCCTTCAGGTGCTTGCAGGAAACGGAAATCGCCCTGCAGCAAAAGCTGTACAATCGCAGCACTCCCCACAGCGGTAGAGAAGTTAAGAACGTCGAACTGACCATCCTGGAAGGATTGCACCGCAGCACCCCAGCCCATCTTGACGGTCTCGTAATCCGCGTCAGCCTCCAACCCGCTCATCAGGTTCACAAAGGAAGAAAGCTGCGCGTTCGCATTGCCGCCCGGTGGCCCAATATAGACACGCTTGCCTGCGACATCGCTCCATTGTTCGATGCCGCTGTCCGCGCGCACAATCGAATGCAGCGCACCGCCAGTGAAGGCGAACAAAGAGCGGAGATTTCCGGACAACTCCTTTGCATCATCGCCCATTTCCTTGTAGGGGCCAGCCCCCCGCGTCATGGCATTGAATGCGCGCGGCGGCACGATCGCCACGTCGATTTGCTCGGCTGCAAGCTTGATGGCAGAGCGTGACAAGGTCTGGCCTGTGTTCAGCGTGATCGATGTATCGGTCCCCGCCAGATCCCGCCCCATAACCTGCAGCACGATTGATGTCAGTCCCGTTTGCCCGGCGGACTCTGCTTTCAGCTCGTCCGCCTGAACCCCCGCAGTAGCGCCTAGAACCAGCGCCGATGCAGCTATCATTGTTCGAATTGTGTTCATGGTCTTCTCCCGATTGAAAAGGCTATTGTGAAGCATTTGGAACTTTTACAGAGGAACCTATCAACGCAGGCACTCTCGAATTTCGCTATGTGAAATTAATACGCGCCAAAAAAGTGTCATCCGGGCTGCACCACGGCCATCGCCACCAGTTGCACAAGGCACCCGTCCGGTAACTCCGCGATATGCGCTTGCCGTGCCGGGCGCTGCTGTTCGTCCGGCCAGAAACTCAGCCAGAACCTGTTGATGACGCTGCGATCATCCCGGTCCGCCAGATAAAGATCCAGTTTAACCACATCTTGCCGTGTCGCGCCGCCTTCGGCGAGAATGCGGTCCAGATACTCAAAACAAAGCGCGGCCTGCGCTTCGACCCCCGCCGGATAGGTGTCTGTTTCCGGGTCCTTACCAAGAATACCAGAGGTGCAAAGTACGCCGCGATGGATCGCGCCGTTGGGCACGGGGTTCGTGTGCTGCGCGACGCCTTTGGCGACCAGCGACCGAACCATCACGCGCCGCCCTTTTGATGGAGGATCGGATTTTCAAGGCGGCCAAGCGGCTCAACCTCGATCGCCACGACCCCGGTTTCTTCGCCCATCAGAAGGCTCTTGTGCCCTCTGGGGAACCGCCCCGCGCCTTTGCCCGTGGTCCCGAAAGAGATCAGATCACCGGGCTCAAGCGTAAAGTACCGACTGGCCTCTGCGATGCATTGCTCCACGCTAAAGCGGTAGCTGCTGGTGTGGTCAGACGTGAACTTTTCATCGTCAAGCCAGCCTGTCAGGTGTAAATCGTTCGGGTCACCGACAACATCTGTCGTTGTGATCCAGGGGCCCATCGGGCCAAAGGTGTCGGTGCCCTTTGACCGTGTATGATAGACATAAAAGGCGTCCGTATCGTCGGGGCCGTTCAGGTTCCGCCACCCATAGAACTCCGGACGTGCCATATCCTTGTCGTATGTCACCGCAATGCTGTCTTTCTGGAACTTGAGCCCGTGAGACGTGACATCGTTGTGGATCAAGAACCCAAAAACGTGGTCCAGCGCTTCGTCTTCGGTGATGTGCTTGCAGCGCGTCTTGATGACCGCGCAAATCTCGGGCTCTGGAATGACCGCGCCCCACGCCGGGTCCACGATCACCGGCTTTCTGTGCCCTTGCAACGACGATGGCGGCTTCAGAAAGAAGTTCGGCACGCCCGGATCGACATGCGCTTTCTTCATTAACTCGACATTGTTGAAGGCCACACCAAGAATTTTCGAGGGGTTGGGCAATGGTGCGACCCAGTTCACGGGCTCGGGCAGCGGGTCTGCGGCGTCGATATGAGGCCCAAGCAATTGCGGGTCGAGCCCTTGTTCAACAAAATCGAGCACAGAGTTTGATCGCTCAAGTCCCGCCAACGCACAGACGTCCGAAAGTTTTCGCGCCAGCCCGTCGGTCCCTTGCACGATCGCTGTCCGCTTGTCGTCTACCAATGCCGTTCCGAACCTCATGAATTCACCTTTTCAAGATAGTCTTCCAGCGTGATCGGCGGCGCGTCCATAACCGGCGGCTGCGGCGCAGTTCCAAGGAATGTCGTTGTCTCGTAAAACCACTTTCTGGGTGCCGGCAGCCCCCACAGCTGCGAACGCCGTGTGTCCGAAAGATCCCATCGCTTTGGCGCATGGTCGATATCTATGACGTTGTAATGGCTTGAGAAAATTTCGACACGATGCCCGTCGGGGTCACGAAAGTAGACAAAGAAGGCGTTGCCGATCCCATGTCGTCCCGGCGCGCGGTCCATCGTATCCGCCAGCCCCAGCGATGACATGACATCTGCGGCATGCACAATTGATGCAATTTCCGGTGTGTGGAACGCGAAGTGATGCAGGCACGGGCCGCGGCCATTGCCGAACACGATATCCTGAGTGTTGTTCTTGCGTTTCAGCCAGACACCCCACATTTCGTCGGTTCCGTCGCGGGCGGTGTATTCGGTCAGCCGAAAGCCCATTTTGTTGTAAAAGGCATAGGCACTTGCAACGTCATGGCACGAAATCTGTACATGATCGAGAAACGCCAGCTTGCCACCGGCATGGGTATGAAACCGGCGCATGCGATTTTCGGACGTGTCCATCGTCGCACAGAATTCCAGCGGCACGCCCACACCGTCGTTCACCTGCAGGGTCGGGCCCTGAAACGGCCGGTCGACGAATTCTGACGCGATGCCCTCGGCACCAAACCAGTCTTGCGCACGTTTCAGGTCATCATCCTCAAAGACGCGAAACCCGATGCGGCGGGCCTGTGCCTCGCCATCGTTGGTCTTGCGCTCGAATACGATCGAATGATGACCGCCTTCTTCGATGGCGCGCAGGCACAGCATATTGGCGTCGGCATGTGTGACTTCCAACCCCAACCCGGTCTCATAGAATTGCCGCGTGGCGTCCAAATCTTTCGATTCCAGCACGCAATGGCTCAGGCGCGTGACGTTGAATGGCGGTTCCGCGGGTAGGGGCAGCAATGTCATTAAACCCGTCCTTTGCTGGATATTTCAACTATAGACATAGCGGACCGGGCCCTTAGGGTTAAAGGATCGTATTTCACTCAGTGAAACCAAAGCCATGGCGTCTTATTCTTCCATCCGTTCCGTCGAACGCAGCCTTATGATCCTTGCGCAAATGAACCGGCGCCCGATCAGCCGTGTGCAAGAGCTGGCGAGCGAGCTGGTCCTTGCACCCGCGACCGTGGTGCGTGCGCTCGAAACGCTGACGGCTCTGGGATATGTGCAAAAGCAGTCCCGACGCACTGGATACACGTTGACCGAAAAAGTGGGCGAATTGTCGTCGGGGTTTCACGGTCTGCCCACGTTCGTGAACAAGGCCAAACCCATCCTCGAAGACCTGACGCACCATTTGTTATGGCCCGCCGCGCTATCGACGATCGACAATAACTCGATGATTATCCGGCTCTCGACCATCCCGAACAGTCCGCTGTCGCACACACATTCGACGCTTCAAAAACGGCTCAACCTGCTGACCCGTGCGCATGGCCGGGCCTATCTTGCGTTTTGCCCTCTGGCAGAACGCCGCAGGCTGTTTTCCTCTCTTTGCGAGGCACGAGAATCCTTCTTGTCGCCTCAGGAACTCGAAGCGCAAATGGAGCCACATCTTGAGCGTATCAGAAGTCTGGGGTTCGCAGAGCGTGATCACGACATTGACCCCGAAACAACCACGATTGCGGTCCCGATCAAGCACCATCGTGGCGTTGCTGCGGTGGTCGGACTAACCTATTTTCAGGGCGCACATCCAAAGGTGTCCACACTTCTGGCGGGTCTGAAATTCGCCGCCGAGAAAATCGAGGAACTGGTCACAAGCGAGCAATCAGAGCTGTAGCCAAGCCGTTTTCAGATTGGTGAATTTATCGAGCGCATGAAGCGACTTGTCATAGCCATTGCCGGATTGCTTCACGCCACCCAGTGGTGAGGTCACGTCGACGGGCATCGCACGGTTGACCTGCACCATTCCGGTCTTAAGCGCGCCGACCATCCGGTGCGCGCGTGACAGCTCTTGCGTCCATAGTACTCCGGCCAGCCCGTATTTTGAGTTGTTCGCAAGCCGGATGGCGTCTGCCTCATCCTCAAAACCATGAACCGTCAGAACGGGTCCAAAAACTTCTTCCTGGAACACGGCGCTTTCGGCTGTCGCGCCAGTAAGAACCGTCGGTTCCATATAGGTGCCGCCGCTGTCTGCATGCAGCGCCTTGCCCCCGGTGACGATCTTGGCACCTTGGGCGAGGGCCTGTTCAACCACGCCAAGGTTCTTTTGAAGCTGCACAGGGCTGTGCACCGCACCAACGGAAATGTCCAACGACAGAGGGTCCCCAACCTGCAGAGCCTTCGCAAGATCGGTGACCTGCGCGGTTACTTCTTCGATGATACTTGCGTGGACCAGAAGCCGCGACGCCGCCACGCAGACCTGACCGGAATTGGCGAATATCGCACCGATCGTTCCGCGCAATGCCGCCTCCATCGGGGCATCTGGAAAGATGATGTTTGCGGATTTGCCGCCAAGCTCAAGATAGACCCGCTTCAGGTTGCTCTCTGCCGCACTTTTCAAAAGTGTGCGTCCAACCGCCGCCGAACCGGTAAATGCCAGCACATCAACATCGTCAGACAGCGCAAGCGCAGCACCAGCCTTTGAACCATCGCCCGTCACAACATTCAGAACACCCGGCGGCAGACCGGCCTCAAGCGCCAGTGCGCACATCTTCAATAGGCTCAGAGAGGCGCTTTCAGGTGGTTTCAACACCACCGAGTTCCCGGCGGCAAGCGCGGGACCCAGTTTCCAAGCGCCAATCATCATCGGGAAATTCCACGGCACAATGGCCGCGACAACGCCGACCGGCTCGCGGTGGACCAGCCCAAGGACATCGGCCTGTGTCGGTGCAATCTCCCCGTAGGTTTTATCGATTGTCTCACCATAATAGCGGATCGTCGCGGCGGCATTGCGCGGTTCTGCATTGAATGCCATTCGGATTTCGGTGCCGTTATCGCGTGCGCCCAAAACTGCCAATTCCAGGGCGTTTGCTTCGATCAAATCAGCCCATTTTGTCAAAATCTGCTTTCGCTCGGCGGGCGTTCTTTTCGACCATCTCCCATCCTCAAACGCGGCCCGCGCCGACGCCACAGCCCGCGCCACATCTTCGGCATCGCTCGCGGCAAGCTGGGTCAGCACCTCGCCGTTGATCGGAGAGATCGCATCCAGCGTCCGCCCCGTGGCGCTGCTGATGTGTTCGCCGTCGATCAGGTTCCGGCCCGGCGGGATTTTGGTAAACCGATGGGCATCGATCAGTTCTTGCGTCAAAATCACGGTCAGGCCCTCTGCTGCGTCATCGTGCGGACAGCATACCGGGGGCGCAAAGAAACGGTGGAAGACGTTGGGACAGGATTTCAATAGATGAAATTTGCCTCCGGGGCAGATGCACCGGGCGGATCAGTGTAACTATCCTGAGCAAAGCATGAAGGAGACGCCATGACACGCCTGACAACTGGTGACATCATTGCCACCAAGCTTTCGCAGTATGGTGTCGACACGATATTCGGCATCCCCGGTGCACATACCTATGACCTCAGCGATGCAATTGCCCGGAACGATGACCTCCGCTTTATCCATACACGCCACGAACAAGGCGCTGCCTACATGGCCTATGGCTATGCCCGGTCCAGCGGGCGTGCCGGTGTTTTTACCGTGGTGCCCGGCCCCGGACTGTTGAATGCGGGGGCAGCCTTGTGCACAGCCTACGGCGCAAACACGCCTGTGATGTGCATCACCGGCAACATCATGTCGCATATGATTGGTCAGGGCCGGGGGCAGCTCCATGAACTCCCAGATCAACTTGCCCTGATGCGAGGTCTGACCAAATGGGCAGACCGGATCACCCACCCGGCAAACGCGTCCGAGATCATGGATCGCGCATTCCACGAGATGTTTGCTGGCCGCCCAAGGCCAGTCGGGATCGAGGCTCCCTGGGATGTCTTCGGACAGGAAACAGAACACGCCGTGTCTCCGCGCGCGCCCGATCCCGTGGCGCTGACCCCGGATTCAACTGAGATCGAGGCAGCCGTTAAAGCCATCTCAACAGCCAAGAACCCGTTGATCATGGTGGGGGGCGGGGCGCTCGACGCATCCGCCGAGGTGCAGGCACTGGCGCGGCGTCTACAGGCCCCCGTCACGGCCCATCGGTCGGGCAAGGGTATCATGCCCGAGGACGATCCATTGTCGCTTTTGCCGCCTGGGGCATGGAAATACTGGCAGGACTGCGACCTTCTGATCGGCATCGGGTCGCGGCTAGAATTGCAGCATATGCGTTGGAAATGGTTGCCACCCGGCCTGAAAACAATTCGGATCGACACCGACCCGATCGAATTCGTGCGCCTTCCTGCCGCGTGCTGCGTTCTTTCTGACGCCGCACTTGGGGTTCAGGCGATGTTGGACGAATTGCCGTCGCAGACGCGTGCTGACAGGGATCTCGGACCGCTCCGGTCCTCAGTCGCCGCAGACGTCGCCGCGATCCAGCCGCAGGTCGACTACCTTTCTGTCATTCGTTCTGTGCTGCCGCGCGACGGTTTCTTCGTCGAAGAGGTCAGTCAGGTCGGCTTTACCGCACGCATGGCTTTCCCGGTCTATGCGCCCCGGACCTATATGACCTGTGGATATCAGGATAATCTGGGTTTCGGGTTCAACACGGCACTTGGCACAAAGGTCGCCAATCCCGACAAGGCGGTGGTATCGGTCTCCGGCGATGGCGGCTTCATGTTCGGGGTTCAGGAACTGGCCACCGCGGTCCAGCATGGCATCAACGTCGTGTCGATCGTTTTCAACAACGGGTCTTATGGGAACGTGCGGCGGGACCAGAAGAACCGCTATGCAAATCGGCTGATCGGCTCTGCGTTGGAGAACCCGGATTTCACGGCGCTGGCCGAAAGCTTCGGTGCATGGGCGCGGCGGGTGAGTGACCCAGAGGCGTTGGGTCTTGCCTTAAAGGATGCGCTCGACGCGAACCGGCCCGCCGTGATCGAAGTCATGCTAGAGCGGGATTCCGACACATCTCCCTGGCCATTGATCCATCCGACGATATAGCTTTCCTGTTGTCGCAAAACCCAAATTTGGGCGTAAAGGCAATTTCTCGCAGAGGATTTGATGCCAGACATTCACGAAAGTCGGCTTCGTCCGCAATACCGCCGACGCGCCCCATTAGAGATTGTCCGCCCAGTCAACCAAAGTGCCACCCAAAGGTAACTTGACCTCAGCGGTGCCATCCGCGACCTTACCTTTAGGTCAGCGTGAAAAGTAATTGGGATGAGAACCGCAACCGCCGAAGATGTCGACAGGATCACTGCGTGTCTGCGGACGTCCCCGCATCAGGCGATGTTTACGCTCGGCTATCTGCACCGCGATGGCTTTGCAGGTCGGGGCAACCGCACCATGGAATTTTGGGTCAACGACGGGGACCAGATTACTGATGTGCTGGCGCTGACGCGGGCAGGGATCGTGGCCCCGTTTCTGCCGCAGATGCCGGTACTGGGGGCGGCGCGCGCGCTTAAGGGCCGCAAGATCAGTGGCATCATCGGGCCGGCTGATCAGGTCGCTCCACTGGAACGCCAATTGGGGCTTGAAGATGCCCCCATGACGCTCGACCAGGACGAACCGCATTTCACACTTGATCTGGCAAAGCTGCAAATTCCGGATGGTCCGGGCGATCTGCGCCCCTTGTCGCAGGCCGACCCCGCAACCATGTTGGACTGGATGACACAGTACCAGACCGAAACCCTCGCAACGCCTCCTGATCAGGCCCCGATCCGGGCGGCAGCTGGCTATGAAACCGCGATGGTCGCTGACAACCGCCGGGTGCTGATGTGGGGCGACGTGCCGCTTGCGACGACCGCCTTTAACGCCCAACTGCCCGACATGGTGCAAATCGGCGGCGTCTTCACCCCCCGCAATCTGCGCGGCAAGGGCCATGGCCGCCGTGTCGTCGCCCTGCATCTGGCAGAGGCGCGCGCCCGCGGCGTCACGCACGCGGCCCTGTCGGCTGCCAATTCCGCCGCCGCCCGCGCTTACGAAGGGATTGGCTTCCAGAAGGTCAGCACATGGTCCTTCCGCCTGTTTGAGCGGCCACAGGTCATCCGTGGCTGATCTGATCCGGCCAGAATTGCGCGCAGGCCTTTGGCGCTGGCGTGAAAGCCTGCTGGGTCTTGCGGTTGTCGCGCTTGGCGCGTGGTGGCTGAACACCTTTTATTCACCTGTGCAATGGATCGGTTGGGCGATCGGTGCCGGTGGTCTTGTCTGGGCGGCTGCTGGCTGGCAACGCGCCCGGTTCCGTGCAACCGGCGACGGCCCCGGCGTGGTGCAGATCAACGAACGCCGCCTTGCCTACTTTGGCCCGCTCACCGGCGGCGTGATCGACATCGCTGACATGTCGCTCCTCGAACTCGAACCCAAAGCTGTGCCCGCACCCCATTGGGTGATTTCTGGCATCGGCGGGCAATCGCTGGCAATCCCGGTCAATGCCACCAATGCGGACGCGCTTTTTGATGCCTTCGCCAGCCTACCGGGGATCAGAACCCAATCCATGCTGGATGTGCTGTCGCGCACACCCGATGCGCGGGTCACGATCTGGCGTCGCAACCACCCGGCCTTGCATTAGCCTGCATTCTGGGCCACCAAACTCTCCAACCGCGATCAATAAAGGCCTCCCCCATGTCCATCCCACAATCCGGCGGCGGCCCGATCGAACATCATGACCAACTGGCCGAACTGCTGTCCAAAGGCTGCAAGCCCAAGGCAGACTGGCGCATTGGCACAGAGCACGAGAAATTTGGCTACTGCAAAGATACCCACATGCCGCTGCCCTACGAAGGTGAACGGTCAATCCACGCCGTGCTGTCTGGTTTGCGTGACCGTTTCGGCTGGGCCCCCGTGGAGGAGGGCGGTCACCTCATCGGTCTCACCAAAGACGGTGCCAACGTCAGCTTAGAGCCGGGCGGCGCGCTGGAACTGTCGGGCGCTCCACTTGAGACGATCCATCAAACCTGTGACGAAGTGAACGTCCACCTGACCGAAGTCAAATCCGTCTCGGATGAGATCGGCGTCAAATTCATCGGCCTTGGTGCCGCACCCGAATGGACGCATGAGCAGATGCCGCTGATGCCCAAGGGGCGCTACAAGCTGATGAACAACTACATGGAAAAGGTCGGGACCCTCGGCACAGCCATGATGCGCCGCACCTGCACTGTGCAGGTCAACCTCGACTTCGGGTCAGAGGCGGACATGGTCCAGAAACTCCGCGTCAGCCTCGCGCTGCAACCGGTCGCCACGGCACTTTTTGCCAATTCACCCTTCTTCGAAGGCAAACCCAACAACCACAAAAGCTGGCGCAGCCACATCTGGCGACACCTTGACGCTGACCGCACAGGCATGTTGCCATTTGTGTTCGACGACGGCTTCGGGTTCGAAGCTTGGGTGCAGTGGGTGCTCGATGTGCCGATGTATTTCGTCTACCGCGATGGCAAATATATCGACGCGCTTGGCATGTCGTTCCGCGATTTTCTGAAGGGTGAACTGCCCGCACTGCCCGGTGAAAAGCCGCTGCTTTCGGACTGGGCTGACCACCTGACCACCGTCTTTCCAGAGGCGCGGATCAAGCAATTCATCGAACAGCGTGGCGCCGATGGCGGCCCGTGGCGCAGGCTTTGCGCATTGCCCGCCTTCTGGGTCGGACTGCTTTATGACCAGACCGCGCTCGATGCCGCATGGGATCTTTGCAAGGGCTGGTCTGCCGAACAGCGCGAGGCGCTGCGCGTCGCGGCCTCTATCGATGGGCTGCAAGCACAGGTCGACGGGATCAACATGCATGACCTCGCGCGCGAGGTCGTCGCGATTTCCGAACTTGGGTTGCGCAACCGTGCCAAGCCCGGTGCAGGCGGGCTGGTGGGTGATGAAACCCACTTCCTCAATGCGCTGCACGAAAGCATCGACAGCGGCCAAACCCCGGCGGATGAACTGTTGCACCATTACAATGGCGACTGGAATGGTGACCTTTCCCGGATTTACGACGCATACGCCTACTGATTCACTTCGCGCATGGATAAAAACAGGAGATTTCCATGCGTGATTTTTTCATTAATGCCTTGGACAAACTGATCAGTGTCTTTGTCGTGTTGGGCATCATTGGCGTGATTATTGGGGCGGGCATGACGATGATGACCCCGCCTGAAATGGGCGGTGCCGGTGCAATTGGCGGGCTGATCTTTCTGGTGGTTGGCTTGCTCTACGTGGCTTTCATGGCAGGCTTTATGTATCTGGGCCTCGGCATCTATCACAACACCCGTCGCACCGCAGATGCGACCGAAAAGATGGCAGGCCGCAGCGCCTGACCCTTTGGCTTGGTCCGGTGCCCTTGGGCGTCGGGCCATCCAACGCCGCACCCTGATCTTCCCAAAAGGACCCCCTTGCGCGAACCTCCGCTGGTTTGCGCGCCACCTTCCGTCTGTCATGACAGAATCGGCCACCCATGGCACCCTCTTGGCATTTGATAACCAACTCCCCGCATTTTTCGCGGGGCCGCCAAGAGGTAACCCATGTTTGCAAGTCTGCATTTCAACAACGATTCTCGCTTTTCACTGATCCGCCAAAACGCACTCGCCCTGCGCGACGGGGCCAAAGGCTACCATGTCCGCCTACTGCAACAGGGACTAATAGACCTCGGCCATGATCTGCCGTTTTCAACCCAACTATATGGCTCGCCGGATGGACATTTCGGAGGCGAAACAAAATCTGCCCTGAAAAAGGCGCAGGCCAAGCTTGGCCTCTATGACGACGGAGTCTTCGGCACAAAATCGGTCATCAAGTTTGACCCGCCACTGGCCGCTGCACCTGGTGGCTTTGCACCACCCCCCGCGCTGCCCGGAAAACCTGATGGCGACGCCGGCAATGAGGCAGCGACATTCCGGGACACAGCTCTGCGCGCCATCGGCCCAGGCAGTCCGATCTACAAGACCGACAGTTGGGAAATCAACTGGCGTCCCCGCGCCGGGGCCGATCCGATCCACTTCAAAATATCGACCTTCATCGACTACGGCTTTTCGCTGAACGGTGCGATCGTTCGTGACGATATCCAGTTCGGCTTTGTCGATCACCCCGGTGACGCCGGGGCCGAATACATCCCCACAAAACGCAGTCGCTATGGCAAGAGCCGCAAGGCCAACACCATCCTGCTGCTCGACAAGACCGCACGCGACAACGAACCGCTCGCAATCCACGAATTGACCCATGCCTTGTTGGATATGGAACGCGGCCCCCGCAACGCCCTCTTTAACGAAATGATCGCCTACATCGCAGGCAGCCTTTATACCCTGAACCAAGGCTACGCTTCGTTGGGCGGCGGCGAATTCGCCGCGATCTATTCTGCCGCAAACGATTGCGCGCGCCTCATCAAACTGCGCGTCACACCGGATCAGGACAAACTGGAAAAGCTGGCAAAGGCGATCAATGAAAACCCGCTGTACCGGGGCGTGCGGCGCCGCAGATACAAGAACAACGGCGTCGGCTAACTCCGGGGATCGCTCAAAAAAGCGGCGCTTGCGCCAGTTCAACGGACTCAAGCGCGGCTAATTTTGCCACTTTGCAGTGACCA
Organism: Yoonia sp. R2331; assembly: GCF_041103235.1. Classification (NCBI taxonomy): domain Bacteria; kingdom Pseudomonadati; phylum Pseudomonadota; class Alphaproteobacteria; order Rhodobacterales; family Paracoccaceae; genus Cognatiyoonia; species Cognatiyoonia denitrificans. The sequence continues at coordinate 18,904 of NZ_JBGCUN010000001.1, forward strand.
ATGTCCCAATTTTTAGGCAATCGCTGTTTTTGGCCGCTTTTGCTGCACCGCCGCATGGATATTCGGCAGCACTTGAACAGAGTTGTCAGCGCCTATCACGGGCAAACGCCGCGCGGTGAATATCCGGCAAGATACTGACCACCACGCGACGGCAACATCACTGCTGCGGGGTTTGTTTAGCAGACCACGGCCCAAACGCGACACCATTCGTGGCGTCTGGCCGAACCGCTGCGACAAATGGGGACACAATTCCATGCGCCTTCCTGCATTTACCTTGGCCAGCCTGCTCGCCTCTACCGCCATCGCCTCTGCCGAATGCGCCGACCCGATTAAAGTCGGCGTCCTGCACTCGCTCTCCGGCACAATGGCCATTTCCGAAACCACGCTCAAAGACACGATGCTGATGCTGATCGAACAGCAGAACGCTGCTGGCGGCGTTCTGGGCTGCGAACTCGAAGCCGTCGTTGTTGACCCGGCCTCGGACTGGCCGCTCTTTGCAGAAAAAGCGCGCGAGCTTCTGACTGTGCACGAAGTTGACGTGATCTTTGGCAACTGGACTTCGGTCAGCCGCAAGTCCGTGCTGCCCGTGATCGAAGAACTCAACGGACTGCTCTTCTACCCGGTCCAGTACGAGGGCGAAGAGTCCTCCAAGAACGTGTTCTACACAGGCGCCGCTCCGAACCAGCAGGCGATCCCTGCGGTGGATTACTTCCTTGAAGAACTGGGCGTCGAAAAATTCGCGCTGCTGGGCACCGACTATGTCTATCCCCGCACCACCAATAACATCCTCGAAAGCTATCTGCAGGACAATGGCATTGCCGCAGACGACATCTTCGTAAACTACACACCCTTCGGTCATTCGGACTGGGCAACCATCGTTGCTGACGTGGTCGCACTGGGCGAAGACGGCAAACAGGTCGGCGTGATCTCAACCATCAATGGTGACGCCAACATCGGCTTCTACAAAGAACTCGCCGCGGCCGGTGTCTCGGCTGACGACATCCCCGTCGTGGCCTTTTCTGTAGGTGAGGAAGAGCTTTCCGGCCTTGATACCTCCAACCTCGTCGGTCACCTCGCCGCCTGGAACTACTTCCAGTCTGCCGACACCGAGGCCAACGCCGAGTTCATCGCCGCATGGAAGGCCTTTGCCGGTGAAGAGCGTGTGACCAACGACCCGATGGAGGCGCATTACATCGGCTTCAACATGTGGGTGAACGCCGTCACTGCGGCTGAAACGACGGATGTCGATGCCGTGCGCACAGCGATGTATGGTCAGGAATTTCCGAACCTGACCGGTGGCACAGCCGTCATGCTGCCCAACCACCACCTCGCCAAGCCTGTCCTGATCGGTGAAATCACCGCTGACGGTCAATTCGACATCATCAGCCAGACATCTGAAGTTCCGGGCGACGCATGGACAGACTTCCTGCCCGAAAGCGCCGTGCTGACCTCTGATTGGAAAGACCTTGGCTGCGGCATGTACAACACCGAGACAGAGACCTGCGTGCAGCTCACCTCGAACTACTAAGACCTCCCCGGCGGCGCGAGGCATCGCGCCGCCACCCCCTCCTGAATACCCGGAAGACCCCAATGCGCATTCTGCTCAGTGCCATCGCTTTTGTCGTTTGTGCAATGACCGCGCAGGCCCAAGACCTGCAAACGCTCCTGCAGGACAACGCCGCGCAAATCGCCAAGCCGTCGCGCAATTCCATTGGCACCGTGCTGGATGACATGGTCGCCACGGGCCTGCCACAGGTCCCCACCTTCCTCGAAGAATGGTCAGACAAAAACGTCTGGCAGAACGAAGAAACCGGCATCTTCTTCATCGCAACCGAAAACGACGACACCCTGACCCTGACAGACATCGACAGCGGCGCGCAAACCACCGCCCCCGCTGACGGATTTAAACAACTCAAACCCAACGGCGGCGTCCGCCGTGTCATTGGCACCGCCCTTGTGCAGTTCCAACTGATTGACCCCGACACCACCCGCCGCGCCGCAGCCCTCGAAAGTATCGCGCGCAGGCCAGAGGCGTCCCAACTCGCACCCCTCATGGCCTCCCTCGACGGCGAAGATGACCTAGACCTGCTGGCCCGCAAACAAAACCTGATCACTATTCTTTCCGCTCGTTTCGCCGAAACACCTCAGGCGCGGATCGCCGCGATTGAGACTTTGGCGCAGGAAACCTCCGTTGAAACCCGCGCCGTCCTCAACCAGATCCTCGCCACCCAGCCCAGTGTCGCCGCCACGCTCCCCGACGCCAATATCGCGGTCCAACACGACCCGATGACCGACCCCGATGCGTTCTACGCCGCCCTTGTGGATGCAGACCTCGCTCCGCCGTTGACCACTGCCGCCGACATCCGCGCCGCGATGGAGGCGAACATCACCGACGGCCGCGTCGGAAATACCCCCACCGCGCAGCTGAACACCGACGCCGCCCGTGCAGCGGCCTATGCAACCCTCGCCGCTGCCGGCACCATCCCACCGCTCGTGGGCCTGCCCGAACGCGACGCCGCCCTGCAATCTCATGTCTTCTTTGACACCTATACCGAAGACGACGCCACCATCACAGCCGCCGCCCGCACCGCCCTTGATCGGGTGGAAAGCGCGGTCTCGCTTGCCCAAACCGTCGACCTTGGCCTTGATGCGCTTTCGCTTGCCTCAATCTACTTCCTTGCCGCGATCGGCCTTGCGATCACCTTTGGCGTCATGGGCGTGATCAACATGGCGCATGGCGAATTCATCATGATGGGCGCTTACACCGGCTACGTGATCCAGCTATTTGTGCCCGATTACACCATCGCCATCCTGATCGCCCTGCCCACGGCCTTTGCCATCACCTTCGCCGCCGGTGTCACGATGGAACGCCTCGTGATCCGCCACCTTTACCACCGCCCGCTGGAAACCTTGCTGGCGACCTTCGGCATCTCTATTGCCCTGCAACAGCTCGCCAAAAACATCTTCGGCACCCAGGCCCGTCCGCTGACCTCTCCGGCCTGGCTCGATGGTGCATGGATCATCTCTGACGTGATCCAGATCAGCTACATCCGCATCGCCATTTTCCTGCTGGCCCTGATCTTTCTGGCGCTGATCCTCTTCGTGCTCAAACGCACGCGGCTGGGGCTCGAGGTCCGCGCTGTCACGCAAAACCCCGGCATGGCCGCCTCCATGGGCATCAACCCCGATCGGATCAACATGCTGACCTTTGGCTTCGGCTCGGGCATTGCGGGTATCGCCGGTGTCGCCATCGGCCTCTACGCCAAAGTGACCTCTGAAATGGGCGCCGACTACATCGTGCAAAGCTTCATGACCGTGGTCGTCGGCGGTGTCGGCAACGTCTGGGGCACACTCGCCGGGGCCTCCCTCATCGGTGGCCTGCAAAAGGGCATCGAATGGTTCAACCCTTCCAACACGCTGGCCGCCCAAACCTACATGATCCTTTTCATCATCCTCTTCATCCAATTCCGGCCCAAAGGCATCGTCGCTCTCAAAGGCCGGGCCGCGGCGGACTGACCCCATGCTTCTTCTGGCCAAAATAATCCCGGGGAGGTCTGGAGGGGCAGCGCCCCTCCAGCGTCGCGACGCATGCAATGCGGCGCAAACCAAGTCAAAGGGCACCACACATGCAAAATAGCTTCATCGCCCGCAACCCTTCGGTCCTTTGGTTCCTGGCTGCCCTGGGCCTCTTCACCTTCGGCGTGACGATCCTGTCAGAGGCGACCGGCCTCGGCCTGATCTCCACCTCCTTTGTCAAGACACTGGGCAAAACCCTTTGCCTCTGCCTCATCGCCATCGCGATGGACGTGGTCTGGGGCTACTGCGGCATCCTCAGCCTGGGCCACTTCGCCTTTTTCGGCATCGGCGGCTATGCCATCGGCATGTGGCTGATGTACGCCCGGACCGAGGCAATCGTGCTTGACAATCTCGCCTCCCAAACCATCCCCGCCACCCCGCAAGAGATTTCGGACGCCATTGGCAACCAGATCTTTGGCGTGGTCGGTTCGTCCGAGTTTCCCGTGATCTGGGCCTTTGCCGATAGCCTGATCCTGCAACTGGCGATGGTCGTCCTGATCCCCGGCGCGCTGGCGCTTGTCTTCGGCTGGCTCGCCTTCCGTAGCCGCGTCACGGGTGTCTACCTCTCCATCCTGACCCAGGCCATGACGCTGGCGCTCTCGCTCTACCTCTTCCAGAACGACAGCGGCTTGCGCGGCAACAACGGCCTCTCTGGGCTGCAAAATATCCCCGGGTTCGAGGCAACGCCACAAGCCACGATCTCCATCATCTTCTTCCTCGCCTCCGCCTTTGCCCTTGGCGCGGGCTACCTGTTCTTTGCTTGGGTGGTCTCAGGCAAAATGGGCAGCGTCGTGCAAGGCATCCGCGACAATGAGGCGCGCGTGCGGTTCCTCGGTTATCAGGTCGAGCACTACAAACTCTTCATCTTCACCATCACCGCAGTGGTCTCCGGCATCGCGGGCGCGCTTTACTACCCGCAAGCGGGCATCATCAACCCCGGTGAAATCGCCCCCATCGCCTCGATCTATCTGGCGGTCTGGGTTGCCATCGGCGGACGCGGCCGGCTCTACGGCGCCGTCATTGGGGCCGCCTTTGTCTCGCTCCTCTCAAGCTGGTTCACCGGCGGAAGCGCGCCCGATATCAACCTCGGGTTCTACACAATCCAATGGACCGACTGGTGGCTGGTGCTCTTGGGCCTCTCCTTTGTGGTCGTCACGCTTTACTTCCCCAAAGGCATCGGCGGGCTCTTTGACTATCTGGTAAGGAAGCCATCATGATCGCCACACTTCTCGAGGTCTCCGGCGTCACCGTCACCTTTGACGGCTTCCGCGCCATCAACAACCTCTCGATCCAGTTCCCGCCTACGGGTCTGCGCGCGATCATCGGCCCCAATGGCGCAGGCAAGACCACCTTCATGGATATCGTCACCGGCAAGACCAAACCGGATGAAGGCCACGTCATCTGGGGCGAAGAAAACGTCTCACTCCTCGGGTTGTCGGAATCCGATATCGCCACCCGTGGCATCGGGCGCAAATTCCAGAAACCCACCGTGTTCGAGGCGCAGACCGTCCGCCAAAACCTCGCGATGGCGCTCAAAAACCCGCGCAGCCCTTTCGCGGTACTCACCCACCGCAAGACGCCACAAAACGCCGCCAAGATCGAAGCCATCGCCGATGAAATCGGCCTGACCGACAGCCTGACCCGCATCGCCGGAGAGCTTTCTCACGGCCAAAAACAATGGCTCGAAATTGGGATGCTGCTGGCCCAAGATCCGCGCCTTTTGCTGGTCGATGAACCCGCCGCAGGCATGACGGTCGAGGAGCGTGAGAAGACCACCGACATCCTGCGCCGCGCCGCTGAAACCCGGTCCGTTGTGGTGGTCGAACACGATATGGAATTTGTCCGCCGCCTCGATTGCAAGGTCACTGTCCTGCACGAAGGGGCTGTGCTGGCCGAAGGCTCGCTCGACCACGTCACATCCAACCAAACCGTCATCGACGTCTATCTGGGGCGCGGCCATGCTTGAAGTCAGCAACATCAACCTGCGCTACGGCCAGTCTCAGATCCTCTATGACATCAGCCTGACCGCCCAGCCGGGCCAGATCACAGCACTGATGGGCAACAACGGCGCGGGCAAAACCAGCCTCTTGAAGGCCATCGCCGGTCGCCACACCGCCTTTGACGGGCAGATCACCCTGAACGGCCAATCGGCCCAATTCGGCAACCCGCACCAAGCGGCCCGCGCAGGCATTGCCTATGTTCCGCAGGGGCGAGAGGTCTTTGCGATGATGACCGTGCAGGAAAATCTGGAAACCGGCTTTGCCTGCCTGCCCAAGGATCAGCACATGATCCCCGACATGATCTTTGACCTCTTTCCTGTGCTCAAAGACATGCGTGCGCGCCGGGGTGGTGACCTGTCCGGCGGCCAGCAACAGCAACTTGCGATCGCGCGGGCGCTGATTGCGCAGCCGAAAGTCCTGCTTCTGGATGAACCCACCGAAGGCATCCAGCCCAATGTGATTGAACAGATTGGCGACGCCCTCCGCCTGCTGCGTGAACAGGGCAATATGGCGATTGTCTTGGTCGAACAGAACGCAGATTTCGCCTATGCGCTGGGCGATGCCTTTACGCTGATTGCATCAGGCCGTCACCAGATGTCTGCGGCCAAGTCAGAGCTGTCAAAGCCTGATCTGATCGCCGAAATGGCACTCTGAGCCGCGTCGGTTCATGACCCCTCTGCCATGGGTTTCCGTCCCAACACCCGTTGCTGATACAGCGCCGTGACCTGTTCCTTGCGCGCCGCGATCATCTCGGGCGAGGCGGGCTGCCGCGACCGTTCCAACGCCGCATAGGCAGCATAGGGGTTGTGCGGTTCCTGCGCGCGGGCCGCACTGTTTCCGGTGAGCGAGATATCGTCCAGATCGTGCCCCTGATATTTTGATCCGCGTGGCCCAAAGGGCGGCGGGCCATAGCTGTTGTCACGCGGGTCAGACGGCAGCACCATAAAGACCAGCATCACCACCCAGCCAAGTGGCACCAGATTAATCAGATACCAGAACCCCGACTTGTCCGTGTCATGCAACCGCCGCACCGTGACGGTGAACTGCGGGATGATGTTCACGATCAGCCAGAAGCTGGTGAAATAGCTGAACGGGTTCAGGCTGACGGGCTGGAACGGGTCATAAAGATAGACGTCAAACGCCAAGGCGGCACAGGTGATGATGATATACATCAGGAAATACCACCAATACTCTGACCGCGTCGCGCGTCCGCGCAGCGTAAAGTATTTGCTCATCACTGAATCGAGTGCTGCAAAAGGTCCCATCTGCCTGTCCCTTGGGTTGTGTTCCCGTCAGGCTAATGCGCGGCCAAGGCGCAAATTGGAACGGAACAGGGCAATTCCGGGGCCGCCCTGATCCATATCAGCTTTTGGCTGTCTTGCTGCCGATCTTGGTCTCTGTGCCTTTGCGCAACCGCTGGATATTGCCCCAATGGCGCCCATAGATCAGCAAGCCCAGCAGACACCCCAGAATGAAAATCTGGCCCTGCGCGACCAGCACAGCAGCAATCGGTGTCCAGCCTGCCGTCATCAGTGCCGCCAGCGACGAATAGCGCGACACCGCGGCCGTCAAAAGCCAGATCGCGCCCGCCGCCAGCCCCGCAGGCCATGCCAGCGCAAAGATCACGCCGAAATAGGTGGCGACTCCCTTGCCGCCACGAAACTTCAGCCAGATCGGAAAGCAATGACCGACCAGCGCGGCCAGTGCTGCGACCTGTGCCGCCACCTCGCCGCCCATCGCGTATCCCACGGCTACAGCTGCGGCCCCTTTCAGCGCATCAAAGATCAACGTGAGTGCTGCGGCTTTCTTGTTGCCTGTGCGCAGCACATTGGTGGCCCCGATATTGCCCGACCCGACCTTGCGCAAATCGCCAAGGCCCATCACCCGCGCCAGCAAGACGCCCGACGGGATCGTACCCAGCAGATAACCGATGATCGCCACGATCATCAGCACATTCACCGCCACATCCATGACCGGCATGTCAGAGCCTCCCGCTCACCTCGACCCCATCCACCCAGGTCCCCAGAACCTTGCCCTGCAACCGCGCACCGTCAAAGGGGGTGTTCTTGGATTTCGACTGCAGTGTTGCACGATCCAGCACAAAAGGCGCATCAGGATCAAACAGCACCAGATCCGCCGGACACCCGATCCGCAGCCGCCCCGCCGCCAGCCCCAGCCGCCGCGCGGGGTTCAGCGCCATCGCCCGGAAGAGCTGTGGCAGGGTCAGGTGCCCTTCGTGGTACAACCGCAACGCCGCCGGCAGCAGTGTCTCAAGGCCGACCGCCCCGCTTGCGGCCTCTTCAAACGGCAACCGCTTGCTTTCTTCGTCCTGCGGTGTGTGCATCGAACTGATGATGTCAATCAGCCCATCCGCCACCGCCTGCACCATCGCCAACCGGTCATCTTCAGACCGCAATGGCGGTTTAAGCTTAAAGAACGTCCGGTAGTCCGCCACGTCCAATTCGTTAAGCGTCAGATGATGCACGCCAATGCCTGCAGTAATATCCAGCCCGTTGCGCTTGGCGCGTTCCAGCGCGGGCAGGGCGCGGGCTGTGGTGATCTGATCGGCGTGATACTTCGCCCCTGTCATCTCAAGCAGACCAATGTCGCGGTCCAGCGCCATGCGCTCGGCCATCGGTGACACACCGGGCAACCCGCGCAGGCTGGCGAACTTGCCGCTGGTCACCGCAGCACCTTCGCTTAGCCCCGGTTCCTGCACATGGGCAATCACCAGCGCGTCCAGCGAACGGGCATAGGTCAGCGCGCGCGAAAAAACCTTGGTGTCCGCCACCACCCGGTCGCAATCGGTGAACGCCACCGCGCCCGCGTCCTGCAAAAACCCGATCTCGGTCATCTCGCGCCCCGCGCGCCCCTTGGTCAGGGCCGCCATCGGCAGAACATGCACCGGCGCGTCTTCCTGTGCGCGGCGTTCCACGAACTCCAGCGTCTCGGGCGTGTCAATTGCAGGCAGCGTATCGGGCCGCGTGACGATCGTCGTCACACCCCCTGCCGCCGCCGCGCGGCCTGCACTGCGAAAGCTTTCCTTGTGCCGCTCACCGGGCTCGCTGACCTTGACGCCAATGTCGACAATCCCAGGGGCCAGACACATACCGCCACATTCAATGACCTGCGCCCCTTTGACCTTTGGTGTGTCCTCATAAACCCCCGTAATCACCCCGTCCTCAACCAGCAACGCCCCAAGGCTATCGGTCAAGGCCACCGGCTGGATCAAACGGGCATTGGTGAACAGGGTTTTTGTCATGTGCGGCTCTTCTCAGCAGTTCCGCACGGTGTATGGACCACAGCGCACAGGGTCAATCACCCTGCGTTTTGCGCTACCACATCATCGCAACCGTATCGCCTGCTGCCCAGTTGTAATACAGCCTGATCCGCAGCTTGTAGCTGCGCCCTTTGATCAACCGGACCGTGAACCGCGCATTGCGGTCAAAGCCGCTGTCGTCGTCGCCTTTTTGATAAACCGGTGTGCCGTCGATATCCTCAAACAAGACCATCACTGTGTCCGACCGCCCAAAGGTGGAAAAGGTATAGTCGCGCGAATGTTCCGGGATCACCGCGAAATTGGCCTGTTCCCCTGCCATCAGCGACAAGCGTTGCGATTCAAACGGCTTCATTTGCCGCATCCCACCCTCTCGGGCCATCGGCGGATAGAACCGTTGCACGACCTCCTTGTCCTTGTCCGATAATCCCAGGGCCGGGTTCAACCCGCCCCGGAATTGCGTTGGCTGGTCTATCAAACCGGCGGCAAAGGCATAATGCATCACCGAATCCGGGTTCCAATTGCTGCCATCCACCGATGACGGGTCCAGCGTGTTCAGAATGTTGTTGTCGGTCTTCGCCTCATCCCAGGGCGGGTTCTGGGTGCGGGCGAAATAGTCGTAAACCGCCTGCCGGTTCCAGATAATGCCCGCATTCGGGTTCTGGTGTTCGTGCTTGAAGCCCAACGCATGGCCGATCTCGTGGATCGCGGTATCCAACCCGTTGGACCCGCTCTGCGTCAGGTCCCAGCCAAAGTTCATCGTGCGCTCGGCCTGACCGATGCGCAGGGCGACAGTCCCGACATAGGACCAGGACCCGACGTTGCGCTGAAACCCGATCCGCAACTCGGCATCAGCGATGTCGCTGACCTCTTCGAACGTCAGCCCGATGCCCACGTCCTTCCAGACGTCAAAGGCCTCTCGGACGACATCCTGCTGTGCGCGGGGACCGCCGAACAACCCGTCATCAAACATGAAGTATTTGATGTTTGTGCCATTCACCCATTTGTCCCCGGTGGCCAAAATGGCGTTTTCTCGATCCGGCGAGATGCCGTCTTCAAAATCCCGCTTTGGCAATTCCGGCAACGCACAGAAATGCCCGATGTCATCGTTGTCGCCGTGCTGATGGTCATGCCGATAGGTTGTTACGGCGTCTGACAGCCGATCCTCTAATTCTTCAATACGGTCTTCCAACTCCGCGATGCGGGTTGTCTGGGTAGGTCGCGCGGCCATGGCGGGACTCCTTTTAATCATTGTCTTCAAATGTGGGGGGCGCGATGAAATATATGCGGCCCGGTCGCTTCAATAGGAAAAGTGTAACATAATACGGCGCTCCGGTCATCCGGGCCGTTTGTCCCGCCCAATGACCCACGCGAGTTCCAACGCTGCGAAAAAGATAAAATTGAGCGAAACTCAAAGACTAAGAAAGCGTTAAAAGACGGCGGTGGATCAGGCCGAAATGATGCAACTTTGACCGCTGGACTTGGCGCGAAATGGAAATCGGTCGTCAGCAGGGGGGCCGTGATTGAAAATGTTGGGCACGGCACGGGAAAACCGGACACTGGACTGCCGTGGCACAGCAGCCCTTCACCATTGTCAAGCCAATAGACCCATTTCCATTCGCGGACGTACTTTTGCGATCCGGATTTTTCAACCATCGCCTGCGACAGGTTCCAGCGACGGGATTGCGGAAATCTGCAAAGGCTGACCCAATCCCACATCTTGTGGTCGTGACGGGACCGTCTGGGTTAACCGAAATTCAGACGGGCGGCTGCATGGTCTGTGTATGGGATGTGCATGGTTTGTGCATCACCCGGAACGGGACGCACGGTGCTATCCGCCGACCCACACCATCAGACCCACCAGCAGCATCATCACCACAAGTGCGACCATCGCGACCATGCCACCGATCCGGGCGTCTGACTTGGCGGGCTTGCCGGCAATGGGTTCGATAACTCCCTGAGAAGACAGGCTTTCCAGCGGCGGTGCGACGGACAGTTGCGCCTTGTCGCCCAGCGTCGTGACGTGTTTCACACCGGCACCAAGGGACAGTACGGTGGTCTCTCCGCCCGCGGCCCGGCTCATCATCAGCACTACGATGCCTTCCAACCCTTGCAGCATCGCCAGATCAGCCGCATCGGGCGTGATGTCATAGCCATGCTGCAGAAAGTCGGTTAGGGTCATGTCACCCAGGGCTTGGGTGTCGAAAACGTCAATGAAATCAGCGTCTAAGCCTGTCACGCCAAAGGTGTCGGTCAGCGCATCCGCGTCCTTATCCACCAGCCCCGGCGGCACCGGGCCAGTGACCGCGAAAACACGGATTTGCCCGTGGTCGGTGGCGGGGATTGTCAGGCTCATGCCATCACGCCCTGCGCTGATTTTCTGTTTTCTTTCAAGTTTCTAGCCAGCAAATCCATCGCCGCCATCCTAACCGCGACACCCATTTCAACCTGTGTCTGAATGACGCTGCGGTTAATGTCATCGGCAATGGTGCCATCAATTTCAACACCTCGGTTCATCGGGCCGGGGTGCATCACGATGGCGTCGGATTTTGCATGGGAAAGCTTCGTAAAATCAAGGCCATAGCGGTGAAAATACTCGCGCTCGGATGGAATGAACCCACCATCCATCCGCTCTTTCTGAAGGCGCAGCATCATCACCACGTCCACGTCTTTCAGGCCTTCTTCCATATTGTCAAAGACCTCAACCCCGAACTCTGAAATGCCGCTTGGCATCAGGGTTGGCGGCCCGATCAACCGCACCCGATTTTCCATCTTGCCCAATAGCATGATGTTGGATCGCGCAACGCGGGAATGGGAAATATCCCCACAAATTGCTATACTTAGCCGATGCAGGCGGCCCTTGGCGCGGCGGATTGTAAGCGCGTCCAGCAGTGCTTGGGTCGGGTGTTCGTGCCGCCCGTCTCCTGCGTTCAACACCGCGCCATTGACCTTTTGCGCCAACAAATCAACGGCCCCCGAATGCGGATGCCGCACCACCAACAAATCAGGGTGCATTGCATTCAGGGTCAACGCCGTATCAATCAGCGTTTCACCCTTTTTGATCGAACTGGCCTGCATTGCCATGTTCATTACGTCAGCACCCAGTTTCTTGCCCGCCAACTCAAAGCTCGCCTGCGTCCGGGTCGAGTTTTCAAAGAACATATTGATCTGCGTCAGCCCGGCAAGCACGTCCTTGTGGCTGCGGCCCGCGCGATTGTGGTCGGCATATTGATCAGCAAGATCAAGCAGTTCGGTGATTTCATCCGGGGCGAGGTGTTCGATACCAAGCAGGTGGCGGGCGCGAAAGGACATGGGCGGCCTCTTGTGATTTCCCCGCCTTATAAGAGAGCCCGCAAAGCGCGGCAATGGCGCGTCCTGCGGCGGTTTTGCAAGGGGCTGCCATTTGCCTCAGAGGCTGGGTAAGTTGGCGCATGGAATCGGCAAATACATATTGGGCAGACCGTGCCTTGCTGGAATGGTACATCGATCTGGGCGCTGATGAGGCGCTGGAAGAGACGCCAATTGACCGCTATGCCCTGAATGTTCCACTCGAAAAGCCCGTCCAACCCGTTGAAAAAAATCCGGAAATTTCGGCACCTGTGGTGCAGGCCGAACCCGACGCTGTGGCCGTCGCAACTGCCGCTGCCGAAGCCGCGCAAGACCTTGGGCAGTTGGCGCAAGTGATGCAGGACTTTGACCTTTGCGAACTCAAGCGCGGGGCCAAGTCCTTTGTCTTCTGCGATGGCCAACCCGGTGCGCGGGTCATGGTCGTAGGCGAGGCACCGGGCCGTCAGGAAGACATCGCGGGCAAACCCTTTGTTGGACAGGCCGGGCAATTGCTTGACAAGATGCTGGCCGCCATTGGGCTGGATCGCGCTGCCCAAAACCTCACCGATGCCGTCTACATCACCAACGTCATGCCCTGGCGGCCGCCGTCGAATGCAACGCCCAGCCCTGAGGAAATCGCGATGATGTTGCCGTTTTTGCAGCGCCACATCACGCTGGCGAACCCCGATGTGCTTGTTTTGATGGGAAATACGCCATGTCAGGCCCTTTTGGGCCGTGCCGGGATTACTCGTATCCGCGGCACTTGGGCAGAGGCCGTGGGCCGCCCCGCATTGCCCATGTTCCACCCCGCCTACCTGCTGCGCCAAACCGCCGCCAAGCGAGAGGCTTGGGCCGATCTGCTCACGCTCAAGGCGCGGCTAAAGGATGCCACATGACCCAAATTGATGAAGCCCGCCAATTTGTTGCTGTGCGGATTGCCGTTCTGACCGTCAGCGACACGCGCACGGCGGAAGATGATCGGTCAGGCGACGTGTTGGTGGATCGGTTGACCGGCGCGGGCCATTCCCTTGCGGCGCGGCACATTCTGCCCGATGACCGGGATCAAATCGCAGAGCAATTGCGGCTCTGGTGTCAGAACCCTGACATTGACGTGGTGATCAGCACTGGCGGCACCGGCCTGACCGGACGTGATGTCACGGTCGAGGCGCATCGCGACGTCTACGAGAAAGAGATCGACGCCTTTGGCACGGTTTTCACCCATGTGAGCATGGCAAAAATCGGCACCAGTGCTGTACAAAGCCGTGCGACAGGTGGCGTCGCACATGGCACATATCTGTTTGCGCTGCCCGGATCGCCTGGGGCCTGCAAGGATGCTTGGGATGAGATTTTGGGCAAACAGCTCGATTTTCGGCACCGGCCCTGCAATTTCGTCGAAATCATGCCGCGACTGGACGAACACTTGCGACGGAAATGACGTGTCATCACGTTTGATCCTTGGGCTGCTGGTCAGCGGTCCATAATGCGCTACCGTTTATGGCGGACGAAAAAGGTGGCTCGGCATGCGATTTCTACGGCGATCATTGATTGGGATATTTCTTCTGGCGGTCACGCTGGGCCTGATGGCGCTTGCGGCGAACACCGTGCGCGGCGCGGTCGAGGCGCGGATGAACGCAGAGCCACGCAGTTTTCCGCAGCGTGAGCGGGTCTTTGCAGTCAACGTCGTAACATTGACCCCACAAACCCTGACGCCCGAATTGACCGTTTTTGGCGAATTGCGCAGCACCCGGACGCTGGATTTGCGAATGCCTGTAGGCGGTACGGTACTGCAGGCGGCAGACAGCTTTGTGGAAGGCGGCGATGTAGCGCAGGGCGATTTGCTGATCGCGATTGACCCGACAACAGCCAAAGCCGCTCGGGATCGCACCGCGGCGGATTTGCAGGACGCCGAGGCCGAGCTGCGCGATGCAGAACGTGGCTTGCTTTTGGCGCAGGATGAACAACAGGCCGCAGAAGAGCAGGCAGCGCTGCGCAAGACGGCGCTGACCCGTGCGCGTGATCTGCAATCCCGCGGCGTCGGCACCGCGGCGGCGGTCGAGACCGCCGAACTTGCGGCCTCTTCGGCCGATGCCGCGGTTCTGGCGCGACGACAATCGCTTGCCAGCGCCGAAGCGCGCGTTGACCAGTCAACCACGCGTCTGGCCCGCGTGCGTATTGATTTGGCTGAGGCGGAGCGCACGTTGAATGACACAGAAATGTTTGCGGTTTTCGACGGCATGTTGTCAGAGGTGGCCGTGGCCCTTGGTGGCCGTGTTACGGCCAATGAACGCGTGGCGACCTTGGTTGATCCTGACCAGCTAGAGGTCGCGTTCCGGGTTTCCACCTCGCAATACGCGCGGCTTTTGCAGGATGGCCGCTTGCCGAACCTGCCAGTGTCGGTCCGTCTGGATGTCTCTGGCGTTGATCTGGTGGCCGAGGGGCGGATCAGTCGCGAAGGCGCAGCCGTCGCCAGTGGGCAGACCGGGCGACTGATCTTTGCCCAGCTTGACGCGGCCCCCGGCTTTCGCCCCGGTGATTTTGTGACCGTCAGCGTGGCCGAACCGCCGTTGGACAATGTCGCCCTTGTGCCCGCGACCGCCGTGGCGGCGGATGAAACCGTTCTGGTGGTGTCGGACGACAACAGGCTTGAAAGCCGCGAGGTCACACTGCTGCGGCGGCAAAAGGATGATGTGATTATCCGGGTTGGTCCGCTTGCCGGGCAACAGATCGTGGCCGAACGCTCGCCACTTTTGGGGGCCGGGATCGGCGTGCGTCCGATTGACCCTGATGCGGCGAATGCGCCACCTGCCGAACCGGAAACCGTGGCGCTTGATGCAGAACGACGCGCCAAACTGGTGGCCTTTGTCGAAGAAAGCAGCATGCCCGCAGAGGCCAAGGCACGGGTGATGGCGCAACTTGAGCAAGATGAAGTGCCGGCAGACGTCGTGAGCCGCCTTGAAAGCCGGATGGGCAGCTGATGGCATACCGCGAGGCGACATCAAGCAATCTGGGCAGCCTGCTGTCCTACTTCACGCGGCACAAGACCATCGCCAATCTGCTGCTCTTGCTCATGCTCGCAGCAGGGTTGATCGCCTTCCCCAACATGCGGGCGCAGTTCTTTCCCGATGTGGTGGTCGATGACGTCGATATCACCGTGCGGTGGGATGGCGCAGGCGCAGAAGCCGTCGATGAAGGCATTGTGCAAATTCTTGAGCCAGCGCTGCTGGCGGTCGACGGGGTCACCGCGTCCTATGCCCGTGCGACTGAGGGGCGCGCATCCCTGACGCTGGAGTTTGAACCCGGAACGGAGATTGAGACGGCCACAGAAGACGTGCAATTCGTGCTCGACAGTACCACGAACCTGCCAAGCGACGCCGAAGACCCTGAAATCCGGCGTGGTGGCTGGTCTGACCGGGTGACAGATGTCGTCATTTCCGGACCGGTGAGTGTCGATCAACTTGCACGCTTTGCTGACGAACTGGTGGTCCGGCTTTTTGCAGCGGGCGTTACGCAGGCCAACGTCCGTGGCGTTGCTGCCCCATCGACCGTGATCGAAGTGCCGTCGCTGAACCTGATCAAGCATGACATCACCATGGCCATGATTGCCGACCGCATCGCGGAAGAGGCGGTGGGCGACCCTGCGGGCGATGCCGGGGCTTCACGTGTCCGGACAGGTGTGGCCAAGCGCACGGCAGAGGATATCGCGGCCGTCGTGCTGCGCTCGAACCCTGACGGGTCCAGCCTGACGGTCGGCGATGTGGGCCGCGTTGTGGTCGAAGGTACGGACCGCAATCAGGCCTACTTTGTGGGCGATGACCCGGCTATTCAGGTGCGGGTCAACCGGTCATCCACCGGCGATGCAATCGGTCTTCAGGAACAGGTCGAAGAGGTTGCAGCAGAGATGTCGGCGACCCTGCCGCAGGGGGTCGAAATCCAACTGACCAATACGCTGGCCGAACAGATCACCGGACGTCTGAACATCCTGATGGACAACGGGTTGATGGGGCTTGGTCTGGTGCTCGGCCTGTTGTTCCTGTTCCTGAATGCCCGCACCGCGTTGTGGGTGGCGGCAGGTATCCCGGCGGCGATGCTTGCCGCGATTGCGCTGATGTATGTGTTCGGGATCACGATCAACATGATCTCTTTGTTCGCGCTGATCATCACGCTGGGGATCGTGGTGGACGACGCGATTGTTGTGGGTGAACACGCCGATTTCCGGGTCAGGCAATTGGGCGAAACACCCGTCGTGGCGGCAGAACGTGCAGCGGTGCGTATGTTTAGCCCGGTCTTTTCGGCCACATTGACCACCGTCATCGCCTTCTTTGGCCTCGTGATCATCGGGGGGCGGTTTGGTGACCTGATTGCAGATATACCGTTCACTGTGATCGTGGTGTTGGCCGCGTCACTGGTCGAGTGCTTTCTGATCTTACCGCACCACCTGGCTCATTCGATCCAGCGCGGCAATGATCGTCCGTGGTACGACTGGCCGTCCTACATTGTGAACAAGGGTTTTGATTGGGTCCGGGACAAGCTGTTCCGCCCCTTCATGGCAGGTGTGATCTGGGCGCGATATCCGGTTGTGGCAGGCGCGCTTCTGATCCTTGCCAGCCAAATGGCCCTGTTCATTCGGGGTGACGTGCAGTGGCGGTTCTTCAACGCGCCGGAACAAGGGCAAGTCACGGGCAACTTTGCGATGCTGCCTGCTGCCACACGCGACGACACCGTTGAAATGATGCGTGAAATGCAACGTGCTGCAACCGAACTCGGCGCGCAGTACGAAGAACGCTATGGTGCCAATCCCGTTGATTTCATGATCGCGCAGATCGGCGGCAACTCTGGCCGTGCGATTGCCGGATCTGACCAGAAAGACACCGATCAACTGGGTTCGATTTCAATCACTTTGATCGACGCTGACAGCCGTCCCTATTCGAGTTTCCAATTTGTCGGTGAACTGCAAGAGACCGTCCGCCAGCACCCGATGGCCGAAACCGTCAGTTTCCGGTCATGGGGCCGGGGGCCCGGTGGCGATAGTCTGGATATTCAGATGTTTGGTGCCGAACCAGAGCAGTTGAAGGCAGCAGCAGAGGCGCTCAAATCCGAGCTAGCGCAGTTTGGCGAGATCAGCGGTCTGGAAGACAGCCTTGCATATGACAAAGAGGAATTGCTGTTAGACCTCACGCCGCAAGGTCAGGCGCTGGGGCTCAATATCGACGGGCTGGGTCGGGTTTTGCGCAATCGGCTGGGCGGGATCGAGGCTGCGACTTATCCCGTTGGGCCGCGATCTGCAGCGATCCGTGTGGAACTGCCACCCGGAGAGCTGTCGGCGGATTTCTTGGAACGCACCCTTATTCGCACCGATACCGGCGACTATGTGCCGCTGGGCGATGTGGTGACGGTCACCAGTCGCACCGGGTTCTCTGTCGTGCAGCGTGAAAATGGCATCCCGCTGATTTCTGTGACTGGCGACTTGGATGATGAAGACGCCGAACGCGCCAGCGACATTCAAAGCATCATCAATGAAACGATTCTGCCTGACATTCAGGAACGCTTTGGCGTGGACACACAGCTTTCGGGGCTAAGTGAGCAGGAAAGCCGGTTCCTGACCGACGCGCGCAACGGGCTGATCCTTGTGCTTTGTGGCATCTTCCTGTCGCTTGCCTGGATTTTTGGGTCGTGGACACGGCCTTTGGTCGTGATGGCGATCATTCCATTTGGCCTTATCGGTACGATTTATGGCCATAACCTGTGGGGCATCCCGATGAGCATGTTCACCGTGGTGGGGCTGATCGGGATGACCGGGATTGTGATCAACGACAGCATCGTCCTGGTCACAACAATCGACGAATACGCCAAGGAACGTGGGTTGGTACCTGCGATTATTGACGGGGCGTCGGACAGATTGCGCCCGGTCCTGCTGACCACGTTGACCACGGTCCTTGGGCTGTCGCCACTGCTGTACGAAGGGTCCAATCAGGCAGAGTTCCTGAAACCGACTGTAGTGACCTTGGTCTTCGGTTTGGCCTTTGGGATGTTGTTGGTGCTGCTGATCGTGCCGTCACTGATGGCGATGCAGGCAGATGTCGCCAAACAGGTCAGATCGGCCCGCCGCGCGCTGCGCGGCCGCCGTCCGGCCATGTACTTGCCGGCCATGATGGGAGCGGTCTTGGCCGTGGGTCTTTTTGGCGTCACCGTCGGCCCCGTTCTGTGGACGGGTGCGGCTTGGGCGGCAGCTGCAGACCTCGTCCCGCTGCTACATGGCGGGCTTGGACCCGCGTTTGGGGTGTTTGTCGCAGGGTTGGGGGCTGTGCTGACGGGTCTTTATCTGGTCACCGCCATCGGCTTTGGTTTGCGCCGCGCACGTTAGCCTGCGGCGCAGCCTTGAATATCAACTGCGTGGTCTGATCCCAGCACGGTGATCCGCACGGCAGAGCGATCAAGCGCAAAGCCATTACCGGTCATATGAACCATGTCCACCGTGGCCGTCAGTTCCGCACCTGCGCGGGCCACGTCAGGCTCTGACACCCAGATTTGCGGATCGCCTGCCTCGACCACCACATGTTCGGTCGCCCCTGCTTGCGGCATCGTCACGCGCGCGGTGAGTGTCAGGCCGTCCGCCGTTGGTTGCACAGCGCAGGTCGCGTTGGTCACCGAAGCCTCTGTGGCCGTCATCGGGCGATTCACCAGCGCCGCCACGATCTGCGGATCACGCTTGCCAACATCTGGCAAGGCCAGTTCAAAGGGCAGGCGAACCGGTACACAAATCTCTTCACAGACGCCAATGTCCATCACGCCGGACAGGCCGATTTGGCCACTGGAGTCAGGCGTCAGCTCTATCGGCACGACCACACTGTCGGCATACCCGACCGAGCGCATGCCAGCTTGATCAAAGACATCCGGGACGGGCCACAAAAACCGTGCACTTTCGATGTTGTCAGAGCCCGAAAAATCAATCTGCGGCGGGATGCCCGCATCACCCGGTGCACGCCAATAGGTCTTCCATCCGGGCGCAAGTGTGATTTTGAGCCCCGCCATATGCGTGCCATCCACCGCACGCCATCCAGGCAGAACCTCAAGCAGGGCAATCTGGTCAAAACCTTGGGCGGCAAGGGGCGTCGCCAAAAGGCAAAGGGCGGTGGCAAAGTGTTTCATCCCTTTTCCATCGGATATTCGCGCTGCAATGGGAAATCACGAATGGGCGATATTCTGTCATCAGATGCCCTTGCGCCTGCGGGTCTTGCCCCCCATCATCGCGATATGGAAACCACTGAAAGCAACCTGTGTGGCAAGCTCTTGATCGCCATGCCCGACATGGGCGATCCGCGTTTTGCCCATAGCGTTATCTATATGTGCGCCCATTCCGATGACGGGGCGATGGGGCTGATCGTCAACAAGCCGCAGACCGAGATCAGGTTTGCCGCACTGCTGGAGCAGTTGGATATCGACCGGGCGCCGCAGGCCCGCGACATCCGGGTGCATTTTGGCGGTCCGGTCGAAATGGCACGTGGGTTTGTGCTGCACACGCTGGATTACCGGTCCGAAACCGGGACACTGGATGTTGATGATGACATCGGCATGACTGCCACGCTTGATGTGCTCGAAGACCTCGCACGTGGAAAGGGGCCGGAAACTTCAATGCTGGCGCTGGGCTATGCAGGTTGGGGACCGGGGCAGCTGGAAGACGAAATCGCGCAAAATGGTTGGTTGTCGTGTGACGCCCGGCAAGACATCGTGTTTGGCCGCGCGAACGAACATAAGTGGACAGCGGCGCTGAAGGTGCTGGGCATTGATCCGGTGCTTTTGTCACCCACCGCTGGTCACGCGTAATCTACGGGTTTCACCCGAAACCTCCACGATGTAGCTTTGGACAAAATCCGCGGGGGCGTACATGACCGATTTTCTGCTTTTGGCATTCATTTTCCTGTGTGCGGGCGTGGTGGCCGTGCCGATTGCAACCCGCCTGGGGCTTGGATCGGTCCTTGGGTATCTGATCGCGGGCATCGTGATCAGTCCGGTTCTGGCGCTTCTGAACGTGGATGTCCTGTCGATCCAGCACTTCGCAGAGTTCGGCGTAGTGATGATGCTGTTCCTTGTTGGTCTGGAACTTGAACCCAAGGTGCTTTGGGACATGCGCGCGCGTCTTTTGGGTCTTGGCGGCGGGCAGGTGCTGATCACCATGTTTGCGGTTGCCGGGATCGCCATGATGTTCGGCCAACCCTGGAGCTTTGCGCTCGCGATCGGCATGGTCTTTGCCCTGTCATCGACCGCGATTGTCCTGCAAACGTTGAACGAAAAGGGCCTGATGAAGTCCGACGGTGGGCAATCGGCCTTTTCGGTTCTGCTGACCCAGGACATTGCCGTGATCCCGATGCTGGCGCTTTTGCCGCTGCTTGCAATGCCCGATTTGATGGATATTGGCGCGGATGCAGCGCATGCCGCAGATGTTGGACACGCGGTTGAGGCGGCGGAGGATAGCCACGGTGCGGAAGATCATGGCGATGATCACGGTGACGCAGCACACGGCGACGATCATGGCGACGGTCACGGATCAGGCATGAGCCTTGTCGCCGGTCTCAATGGCTGGCAGACCACATTGGTGACCATTGCTGCAGTGGCTTTTGTTGTCTTCGCGGGCAACTCGCTCACACGTCCGATCTTTCGCTTTATTGCAGGTGCGGGCCTACGAGAGCTTTTTACCGCAGCGGCGCTGATGATGGTTGTGGGAATCGCGCTTTTGATGTCGCTGGTGGGGGTCTCGGCGGCACTAGGGACGTTCATTGCGGGTGTGGTGCTGGCCAACAGCGAATACCGGCATGAGTTGGAAAGTGATATTGATCCGTTCCGGGGGCTGCTGTTGGGTGTCTTCTTCATGAGCGTAGGTGCGGGCATCGATTTTGCACTGCTCTTTGCCAACCTTGGCACGATCTTGGGTCTGACGCTGGGTCTGATGGCTTTGAAAGCCGTTGTCTTGTTGGGTTTGGCCTTTGTGTTCAAAATCGAAGGGGCGGACAAATGGCTGTTTGCGCTTGGGCTGGCGCAGGCCGGTGAATTTGGCTTTGTACTGCTGTCGTCGATGACGGCAGGGGATATCCTGCCTGACGCCATTGCAGATCAATTGTTGCTGGTCGTGGCACTGTCGATGCTGCTGACGCCCGCGCTGTTCATCCTTTATGACCGCGTGATTGCACCTCGCTTTTCCGAGGCGCAGGAACGCGAGGCCGATGAAATTGATGAGCAAGGTCAGGTGATCATCGCCGGTCACGGACGGGTCGGCGGCATTGTCGCGCGGATGACCCGTGCGGCGGGGTTCAAGACCACGGTTGTGGATTATTCGGCGGCACAGCTGGACATGCTACGCGCCTTTGGCATTCGTGCTTATTTCGGTGACGCGACCCGCCCGGACCTGCTAGAGGCAGCAGGCATCAAAGAGGCGAAGCTGTTCGTCATTGCGATTGATGACCGGGATCGCACGACGGAGTTGGTGCATTACGTGCACACCAATTATCCCGACGTGCACATCATCGCGCGGGCACGCGACCGCCACCACGTTTATGAACTTTGGTCGGCCGGCTGTCGCGACATCATTCGCGAGACTTTTGACAGCTCAATCAGGATGGGGCGTTCGGCCTATGAAGCACTGGGGATTTCGCATGAGGACGCGGAAAAGATGGCCGAAGGTATTCGTGCAGATGATGCCACAGGCATGATCCTGATGGCGGAGACCTTCGATGCCGATATCCCCGCAACCGAGAATGAGCCCTATATGGCCGCC
The DNA here is from genome assembly GCF_041103235.1 of Yoonia sp. R2331. Taxonomy (NCBI): domain Bacteria; kingdom Pseudomonadati; phylum Pseudomonadota; class Alphaproteobacteria; order Rhodobacterales; family Paracoccaceae; genus Cognatiyoonia; species Cognatiyoonia denitrificans. The sequence goes on from NZ_JBGCUN010000001.1 coordinate 40,850, forward strand.
GCGCGCATTCTGATCGACGAGCAAGAGGCGATGTACAAGGAAGGCCCCGAATCCTTTGGCAAGTTGCGCGAACGGATGCTCAAACACGGTCAGGACGCGGATGCACGCGTGGCAGAGGTGCGCGCGCAACGCGAGGCTGAAGCGGCTGCAAAAGCCGCAAAGGCGACTAAGGCCTAGTTTTATGTTCGCTTTGATTTCAACAAGGCGATCAGCGTCAAGAGCGCGATGATCACCGTGTCGATGCCGGGTGCGGTGAATTGCGCCTGTGGCGCGCCTACGGGCAAGTCAGAGGAGGCACTGACTTGCACCTCGCGCAAGGCGTTGGTGACCTGCGGCGGGGCCAGCGACAATTCTGAAAAATCCTTTTCGGTCTTTGCCTTGGCCTGCCAATTGTCCATCGCCTGTGCGATGGCCTCCATGATCTTTTGCTCATCCGGGCCGCCCGCATAAAGATCACGGTTCAATGCCGACAGGCTGGCCGCAGCGCGAAGCAGTTCGCGCATCAGGGCCGCAACATTGTTTTCTTGACTGTTCAGGCGCTGTTTGGCCGCAAAGGCCCCGGCACCGAACCGATTGTGCTGATGCACCATGTGATTGAAATGGCTCTGCGATTTCAGGTTCCGCTGGATCGTCTTGACGGTCTGTTCCCAGCCATCGATCTTGCGTTGCAGCGCCACAAAGGCCGCGTCACCGGGTTTCGGCCGGTCGCCGGGCAAGGCAAGGCGCGTCGCCTCGATCTGGCTGGCAAGTGTGGTGATGCTGAAAAGTTTGTTCTGAAAGCTCATTTTGGTCCAGGTCCCTGTCGATTTGGACCCAGATTACCCGACAGTCTTGTCAGTGCAATGACATCACTGTGTCAGCGAAGCGGTCATCGTATTCAGGATCGCTTTGGCGCTGTCGCTGGCCCAATCCGCGTCACCTTGCAATCGGGCAACCTCGTTGCCGTCGGGGTCAAGGATCAGCGTAACCGGCAAGCCCAGAACACCCAAGGAACGGGCAAGGTTCTGGCGCTCGTCAGTATGTTTGGGCAGATTTTCAACGCCGATTTCGTCAAAGAAGGCATCAATGCCGGGGCGCGGGTTGCGACCCGTGGCGACGGTCACCACTTCCAGCGTCTCGCCACCCAATTCCGTTTGCAGCGCTTCGAGGTGCGGCATTTCCTTGCGACAGGGCGCGCACCATGTGGCCCAGAAGTTCAGCACAACATATTTGCCCTGATAGGCGGCCAGCGTCATCTCGGACCCGTCTTCGGCCAGAAACGTCACCTCGGACCCCGGCATGGGTTCGCTGTGAAACGCCAATTTGCGCATGTCGCCTTCGCGCAGCGCCTCAAGTGCTGCGGTGTCGGCAAGGGCAGTGTTTGCCACCAGACACAGGGCTGTATAAAGCAGGGCTGACTTTAGATTGCGCAAGGGACGTCCTTTCATGACCAAGGCTGCGAATACGATGTGGGGTGGGCGGTTTGCTGCCGGACCGGACGCGATTATGGAGGCGATTAATGCCTCAATCGGGTTCGACCAGCGACTTGCCGCACAGGACATCGCAGGATCGCGTGCCCATGCTGCCATGTTGGCGGCGACGGGCATCATCTCAGCTACAGATGAACAGGCGATTGGGGAAGGGCTGCTCACCATTTTGTCAGAGATTGAAAAAGGTGACTTTGCGTTCAGCGCGGCCCTTGAAGACATCCACATGAATGTAGAGGCACGGTTGCGCGAACTCATTGGTGAGCCCGCCGGTCGGCTGCATACCGCCCGGTCGCGCAACGATCAGGTGGCTGTCGATTTCCGGCTGTGGGTGCGGGATCAATGCGATGCAGCGGACGCCGCACTGGCAGCTTTGCAAAAGGCGCTGCTGGGCCAGGCCGAGGCAGGGGCGGACTGGGTCATGCCGGGATTTACCCATTTGCAGGTGGCCCAGCCGGTGACTTGGGGCCATCATATGCTGGCCTATGTGGAAATGCTGGCGCGTGACCGGTCGCGGTTTGCGGATGCGCGCAAGCGGATGAACCTGTCGCCGCTGGGTGCGGCAGCGCTGGCAGGCACCTCTTTCCCGATTGATCGTGAGATGACTGCCAAGGCGCTGGGCTTTGACGGGCCGATGCCCAATTCGCTGGATGCCACCAGTGACAGGGATTTCGCGCTGGAATTCCTGAGCAGTGCCACGATTTGTGCGATGCACCTGAGCCGTCTGGCCGAAGAGTTGGTGATCTGGTCCTCGGCGCAGTTCCGCTTTGTGAAGATGTCCGACAAGTGGTCGACCGGGTCGAGCATCATGCCGCAAAAGCGCAACCCTGACGCGGCAGAGCTGATCCGCGCCAAGATCGGGCGGATTTTCGGGGCCAACGTGGCACTGATGACAGTGATGAAGGGGTTGCCGCTGACCTATTCCAAGGACATGCAGGAAGATAAGGAACAGGTCTTTGACGCCGCCGACAACCTGATGCTGGCGCTGGCGGCGATGGCAGGCATGGTGGCGGACATGACCGCCAATCGCGAAAGCCTGCGCGCGGCGGCTGCAACCGGTTTTTCCACCGCGACCGATCTGGCCGACTGGCTTGTACGTGAACTTGGGCTACCTTTCCGGGACGCGCACCATGTAACGGGTTCGCTGGTCGCACTTGCTGAAAGCAAGGGGGAGGATCTGCCCGATTTGACCCTTTCGGATATGCAGGGCGTCCATCAGGGTATCACGCAGGACGTCTTTGACGTGTTGGGGGTCGAGAACTCTGTCGCGTCGCGGACAAGTTTTGGTGGCACAGCGCCTGTGCGTGTGCGCGAACAGGTCGCCGCATGGAAGGAACGATTGGCATGAAGAAGATCTTGGTCGTGTTTGTGTTTGGTTTTGTTGCGGGTTGTGGTGCCGAAGGTGATCCGCTGCGCCCGACCGCCGGTTTGGGGATCGGAATCGGGCCAGGTGGGGTCAAAATCCGGCCCAATGTCGGCGTGACCGATGGAACTAGCAAGGTTGGTGTTGGCGCTGGCGGTGTCACAGCTGGCACGCGTGCGGGGCCTGTCAGTGTAGGCGGTAGCCTGTGATGTCGCCTTTGCGGTGGGTCTGGCTGGCGCTTGCCATCTGGGGTGCGATCCACCCGATGTATTATTTCGTCCAGTGGTTTCTGGAAAACGGCTGGTCGATCATGGCGATGTTCGATGCCTGGCATCTGAACGCGGCCACAAGCGGACTGGTGTGGGATCTGACCATCGCAGCCGTCACGCTGACGATCTGGATCATCGCAGAGGTTGCGGTGCGACGGAATTGGCTTGCGCTGATCGCGATCCCTGCGACGTTTTGCATTGGGGTCAGCTGCGGTCTGCCGCTTTATCTTTTTTTGCGCGCCAAGCCGGTTGCGTGACGGTCGGGCGCCGCTGTTGCCAGCAAAGCTGTCAATGCGCCCCGCCCACCGTCCCGGATGATGCCTCTTGCAGGGATATTTTTAGCCAGAAGTAGGGTTGGGCTTTGCGCGTGATCTGATATGTCGGCACGGGTGTTTCCAAGAGGTCTGGCATGGATCATTTTCTTTATCGTGACGGGGCCTTGTGGGCCGAGGACGTGCCGATCACGGATATCGCCGCAAGCGTCGGCACGCCGTTCTACGTCTATTCGGCGGCCACGTTGCTGCGGCACTTCAAATTGTTTGATGACGCGCTGGACGGTCTGCCCCATCTGGTCTGCTTTGCGATGAAGTCTTGTTCGAACCTTGCCGTGCTCAAGCTCTTGGGCGACGCGGGTGCGGGCATGGATGTGGTGTCGGGTGGTGAGTACCTGCGCGCCAAGGCGGCGGGCGTGTCTGGCGACAGGATCGTGTTCTCTGGCGTTGGCAAGACCGCGGCAGAGATGAAAATTGCACTTGAAGGGGGCATCCGGCAATTCAACGTCGAAAGTGAACCCGAGATGGAAGTGCTGTCTGCTGTGGCAACCAAGCTGCGCAAAACCGCGCCGATCACCATTCGCGTGAACCCCGATGTTGACGCCAAGACACATGCCAAGATCGCCACCGGCAAATCAGAGAACAAGTTTGGCATCCCGATTGCCCGCGCCCGCGAAGTCTATGCGACGGCCGCAAAACTGCCGGGGCTGAAAGTCATTGGTATTGACGTGCACATCGGGTCGCAATTGACCGATTTGGCCCCGTTTGAAGCGGCCTACCAGAAAGTTGCAGAGCTGACGGAAGAGTTGCGTGCCGATGGACATGAGATCAGTCGCCTTGATCTGGGTGGCGGGCTGGGCATCCCCTACACCCGCTCGAATGAGGCGCCGCCTTTGCCGACCGACTATGGCGCGCTGATCAAGCGGACCGTGGGCCATCTGGGCTGTGAGGTTGAGATTGAGCCCGGTCGCCTGATTTCGGGCAATGCGGGGCTGATGGTGTCGGATGTCATCTATGTCAAAGACGGGGCTGACCGGCAATTCTTGATCATTGATGCGGCGATGAACGATCTGATCCGTCCGGCGATGTACGAAGCGCACCATGACATCGTTCCGGTCATCGAACCTACACCGGGTGCCGAACAGGTGCCTTACGATATTGTCGGACCGATCTGCGAAAGCGGCGACACATTTGCCAAGGGCCGGATGATGCCGCAGCTGGTGACCGGCGATCTGGTCGCGTTCCGATCTGCGGGGGCTTATGGTGCTGTGATGTCCAGCGAGTACAATTCGCGCCCGATGATCCCCGAGGTTTTGGTGCAAGGCGATCAATTTGCGGTTATCCGCCCACGTCCGACCTTTGACGAAATGCTTTCGCGCGATACCATACCTGAGTGGCTGTAGCCGCTTGACATGATGGGAGAGGTCCACTGACCCCACCGCCACCGTATCGCCACCTGAAATGGCCTGTGGCCCTGACCCGCATCGGGATGGGGGCAGAGGCATTGGTGCGCGCATTCTGGCCGCTTTGGACCGTGGCGTTTATCATCACGGCTCCGCTGTTTTTTGGTTGGCAGGATCAGGTCGGGGTCGAGGTGTTCTGGGCCTTTGCCGTCGGGTCGTTGCTGGCACTTGTGGCCGCGCTGATTTGGGGGCTACGCCGCTTTCGCTGGCCGCGCCGCGATGCCGCGGTGGCGCGTGTGGATGCGCAGATGCCCGGCCGCCCGATTGCCGCGGTCGCGGATCAACAGGCTATCGGATCAGGCGATCCCGCGTCAGAAGCCGTTTGGCGCGCGCATCTGGAACAGATGCGGGAACGTACCTTGCAAGCGCAAGCCGTGTCGCCCGACTTGCGCGTTTCGAAGGCTGATCCTTACGGGTTGCGCTTTGTGGCGCTGCTGTTTTTTGTCTGCGCCGTTCTGTTCGGTTCGCTTTTGCGGGTCACATCCGTGGCCGACATCGCCACCGGCAGCGAGCAAACACTTGCAACCGGTCCGGTTTGGGAAGGTTGGGTGACCCCGCCGGCCTACACCGGCAAACCGACGCTTTACCTGAATGACATCCCACCGGGGCCATTGCGCGTGCCAGATGGGTCAGAAATCACGCTGCGCCTTTACGGCGAAGTGGGCGCCTTAACGGTGGCTGAAACAGTGTCTGGCCGGGTCAGCGAAATCGGTGCCGCGTCTGACGCACAGCAGACATTTGTGGCGACCACCTCTGGCGTTCTGACGATTGATGGCGAAAACGGCGCGTCGTGGGACGTCACCTTGGTCGAAGATATCTTGCCATTGGTCGAGCTGACCGGCGGCGTGGAATCAGACGCGATGGGCGAGATGAGCCAGCCGTTTCTGGCTATGGACGACTATGGCGTCGAAAGCGGCACAGCTGAAATCGCGCTTGATCTGGTCAATGTCGATCGCAGGCACGGGCTGACGATTGACCCCGACCCCATTGAGCCACTGTTGCTTGATTTGCCGATGCCGTTCACCGGCGACCGGACCGAGTTCGAGGAATTCCTGATCGAAAACTTGTCCGAACATCCGTTGGCGAACCTGCCGGTGACATTGACGCTGGATGTAACGGACGCAGCAGGACAGGTCGGTCAAGCAGAACCGGAACAAATGGTGCTGCCTGGACGGCGTTTCTTTCAGCCGGTTGCCAAGGCCGTCATTGAGCAACGCCGCGATCTGATGTGGTCCAAGGCCAATGCGCCGCGTGTGGCGCAGATCCTGCGTGCGGTGTCGCATCGTCCCAATGATCTGTTCACCAATGAGACGACATATTTGCGCACCCGCGCGATTATTCGCCAGCTTGAGACATTTGATCAGTTTGGCCTGACCGACACCGGACAGGACGAGATCGTGCAGGCCCTGTGGGACCTCGCAATCCAGCTCGAAGACGGCACCCTCGCGGATGCCCGCGAACGTCTGCGCCGCGCGCAGGAACGTCTGGAAGAGGCGATGCGTAACGGGGCCAGCGACGAGGAAATTGCCGAACTGATGCAGGAACTGCGCGACGCTACCAACGACTACATGCAGATGCTGGCCGATCAGATGGACCCCAACGAAGACGGGACCGATCAGGCTGACAGCGGTGGCGAGACAATGGAATTCACGCAAGACGAGCTTCAGGCGCTGATGGACCGCATTCAAGAGCTGATGGAAGAAGGCCGGATGGCCGAAGCTCAGGAATTGATGGAGCAACTCAACCAACTGTTGGAAAACATGCGCATCACGCAAGGCGAAGGTGGGCAAGGCGGCCCGCGCACGCCCGGTCAGCAATCCATGCAGGACTTGGCTGACACACTGCGCGATCAAGAAGACCTGTCAGACGACGCCTTTCGCGATTTGCAGGAGCAAGGTCGCGAACAAGGACAGCAGGGCCAGCAAGGTCAACAGGGCCAGCAAGGTCAACAGGGCCAGCAAGGTCAACAGGGCCAGCAAGGACAGCAGCAAGGCCAACAAGGTCAAGGTCAGCAAGGCCAACAACAGGGCGGCCAGCAAGGTCAGGGCAACGGCACAGGACAAGACGGTCAGCAGGGTCAGCAGGCCGACAATGGTCAAGGTGGCGAAGGCAGCGGCAATGCGCCCGATGGCCGGTCACTGGCTGAACGCCAGCAAGCGCTGCGCGATGAACTTGCCCGTCAAAGGGGCAATTTGCCGACCCTTGATGGCGAAGCCGGAGAGATCGCGCGCGATTCGCTCGACCGGGCCGAAGGTGCGATGGAAGGCGCCGAAGACGCCTTGCGCGAAGGCGATTTGGCAGAAGCGATTGACCGTCAGGCCGAAGCGATGAATGCCTTGCGCAACGGAATGCGGTCATTGGGTGAGGCGCTGGCGCAGAACCAAAACGCTGAACCGGGCCAAGGCAATGCTGAAGGCGATGTGGCCGGTCGCCCGACACCCGGCCAGCGTGACCCGCTGGGTCGCCAAATGGGAAATACCGGGCAATTTGGTACCGATGAGAACTTGCTTCAGGGCGAAGATGTTTATCGCCGCGCCGAAGAACTTTTGGGCGAAATTCGCCGCCGGTCCGCCGAACAAGACCGGCCAGAGGTTGAAAAGGACTATCTGAGGCGACTACTAGAGCGTTTCTAGGCCTCTGGCTCTGTTCCTTCGAGCATGGTCAGTAACGTCTGCATCTGCACGTCAAACCAAATTCGAAGTCTGTCGACCATTGCGACATAGGCATTTAGCGCGCTCTCAAGTGCCGGAACCGCGGCGCTGATCTGATCGGCAAAAACGTAGATCGCCACCAAAATCCCGATCAGGATCAGCACGCTGAAAAATCCGAACCTGAAGCCGCGGCGTTCCTGCGCTTCTTCCTCTTCAGGCAGAGGCGGGGGCGCGTCACGTTCTGAATCTGACCGTAGCGTGGCATTGATGTCGTCGATATCCGGCAGCAATTCCCGGCGCGACCCGGCTACAGTCGCAGCCACAGCGGCAGAGACATCGGTTTCCGGCTCTTCGCCTTTCAGGCGCGCGATCCTTTCAGCGGATTCCGCTTTTTTTGCCTCTGTCATGGTCGGCATCTCGTCGATACCCAGATCGCCCTGACTTTCCAGACCGCTTTGCGCCTCTGCGGCACGGCTCGCCTCTTCGCGGGCGGCTTCTTCCTGCAGGATCGCGGCGATGGAATCGTCCAGCGGCTGGCGCTTGACGGGGGCGTGCTGCGGGGCGGGGGACAGATCGTCCTCTTCCGTGTCGTCGTTGGGTTCGGGGTCCTGCTCTGGCTCCGGCTCTGGTTCTGCGGCGACCGTGGGCGCTGGATCAGGTTCGGGTGCAGGGGGGGCTGCGTTGGTTGCGTCGGCGTCTTCCGCTGCGATCAACTCTTCTTCGGCCGCAACTGATGCGCCGGGGCTCTCAAACCATGTGTGGCCACAATTGGAACACTGCACATCCCGACCCTGGGCCGGAATGACATCATCCGAAACCTCGTACTGTGCACCACAATTGGGGCAAATCAGTCGCATCTCACCTGTCCTCGCGGCCTGCCAACCGCCTCTTTCGCTCGGCATTGTTTTCCATTTGTTAACAATGTCCGCCCCGAACGCAAAGGATTTGCACACTCCGGGCCTGCGTTATGATTGTAACCTGTTGCAGATTTGGGCAAAACGGGCGGGCAATGGCGGGGAAATCAGTGTGATCGAGCTTGACGGAGTGGCCTATAGCTATGGCGGGGCAGAGCTTTTTGCGCAGCTGAACCTGTCGTTGGCGGCTGGATCGTTTCATTTTCTGACCGGCCCGTCAGGTGCCGGTAAAACTACCTTGCTGAAACTGTGTTACGGCGAATTGCTGGCAACCGCGGGCCAGGTACGTCTGTTTGGGGACGACGCCGCAGCCTTGCAACGCGATGGGGTTGCGATGATCCGACGACGGATCGGGGTGGTGCATCAGGATTGCCAATTTCTGGACCACCTGCCCGTCTCGGAAAACATCGCCCTCCCGCTCAAGGTTGCGGGGCGCGAAGACGAAGCTGACGGCAACCTTGATGATCTGATGACATGGGTGGGGCTGCGTGCGCAGGCCAATCAGACGCCGCCGCAATTGTCAGGTGGCGAACGCCAGCGCGCTGCATTGGCCCGTGCGGTCATCATGTCACCTGATGTGATTATTGCCGATGAACCCACGGGCAATGTCGACTGGGAAATGTCGCAGCGCCTGCTGACGCTGCTGATCGAACTCAACAAGATGGGCAAGACCGTTTTGATTGCGACCCATGATCTGAACCTGATCCGCACGGCCAAAAATCAGGTCAGTGCGCGCGTTCTGCGACTGCGGGACGGAAAACTGCAGCTGGCGGGAGCAGAGCTATGAAGCTGCATCCGCGCCGCGTTTTGGACATTGTCATGGGTGACCCAAAAGCAGATCGGGCCGTGCCGCCGTCTGGCTTTACCGCGCGACTGACCTTGTTCACAGCAGCCGCCATGGCCTTTCTGGCTGTTTTTGCGCTGGCGCTGTCAATGGCGACGGGGCGGCTGGCAGATCGCTGGTCAGAAGAACTTGCGCGGACCTCGACCCTACGAATTTCGGCCCCAGCGGACCAGGCTGCAGCGCAGGTTCGGGCAGCCATCGCCCTTTTGGAGACGACGCCGGGTGTTGCCGCCGCGCGCGCCCTGACAGCGGAAGAACAGCGCAATCTGTTGGAGCCTTGGTTCGGACCTGATCTGCCGATAGAGGCGCTACCGATCCCACAACTTGTTGAGATTATTGAAGAAGGACGTGGATACGATGCAACGGGCCTGCGGGCGCGGTTGCAAGCAGAGGTGCCCGGCGCCGTATTGGACGATCATACCCGCTGGCGCGAACCGCTGGTCGCCGCCGCAGGTCGCCTCCGGTCGTTGGGCTGGTTTGCCATCTTGCTGATCGGTGCCGCAACGGCTGCGATGATCACACTGGCCGCGCAATCCGCACTTGCTGCAAACGCGCAGGTGATCAGGGTCATGCGGCTGGTCGGTGCCGAGGATTCTTACATCGCGCGGGCATTTGTGAGGCGCTTCACCAGCCGGGCATTTTTGGGTGCATTGGCAGGCACGATCGTCGGCATGGTCGCTGTTGCCATTCTACCGGACGCCGATGACGTGGGCGGGTTCCTGACCGACGTCGGTTTTCGCGGCTTTGGCTGGTTCTGGCCGCTTTGCCTGCCGCCACTTGCAGCAATTGTCGCCTTTTTTGCAACCCGCGCCGCAGCGCTGCGCACATTGAAAGAGCAATCATGATGTATGCGATCCAATGGCTGCGTTCCCTTGCCTTTAACGCGATGATGTATGTGATGATGCTGGTTTATGGGGTACTTTACCTGCCGTGGGCCATCATCTCGGCTGATGGGGCGGTGGCCGCTTGTCAGCAATATTGCCGCACGGTGCGTTGGCTTGCGTCCTGGATGATTGGGCTGAAAACCGAGGTGCGCGGCGTCCCGCCTGAGGGCGAAGTGATGATCGCTGCCAAGCACCAGTCCTTTCTGGACGTGATTGTGATTTACGGGTCCGTGCCACGCGGCAAATTCATTATGAAGAGCATACTGAAATATGCACCCATTCTGGGTTGGTTCGGGCTGCGCATCGGTTGTGTGCCGGTGGACCGTGGCAAGCGCGGGGCGGCGATCAAACGCATGCTATCAGACGTCAGCGCAGGCAAGGTGCAGGGCGGCCAGTTGATTATCTATCCGCAAGGCACCCGTGTCGGGCCCGGTGTCAAAGCCCCTTACAAGGTCGGCACAGCGGCCCTTTATGGGCAATTGGATCAGCCCTGCGTGCCGGTTGCGACAAACATCGGTGTGTTCTGGCCCAAGCGGGGGGTCTATCGCAAGCCGGGCAATGCGGTTGTCGAATTCCTGACACCAATTGAACCGGGACTAGAGAGTGCGGACTTCATGACCCGGCTGGAGAACGACATCGAAGGCCATTCAAACCGTCTGAACGCCGAAGCAGGGTTTCAGGTATGACCGGGACAATCACCGATATCGAAGCACTTGAGGCGCTTTACGGCACACCGGGCAAGGCCTCGATCATTAAGGTGACAGACCATCTGACGCCTGCCTATCGCGCATGGATCATGCGCAGCCGGTTCTGCGTCTTGTCGACCATTGGGCCCGGCGGCACGGACGGCAGCCCGCGTGGCGACGATGGGCCAGTTGTGACGGAAATGGACCCCAAAACGCTGCTGATGCCCGATTGGCGTGGCAATAACCGTATGGATACATTGCGTAACATCGTCGAAGACGGGCGGATCAGTGCGATGTTCATGGTGCCGGGATCGCGCAATGTGATGCGCATCAATGGCCGGGCAGAGGTGTCTGTTGCACCCGATCTGATCGCGCGTTTCAGCGACAAAGGCCGCGCGCCGCGTTCCGTGATCGTGATCCATATCGCAGAGGTTTACAGCCAGTGCGCGCGGGCGGTGATGCGTTCGGGGTTGTGGACAGATGGCGATCAAAGCGAAGGCCTGCCAACCGTTGGCGACATGCTGGCCGAAATTGAGGCCGGATTTGATGGTGCCGCCTATGACACGGAATGGCCGGACCGCGCGGCCAAAACCATGTGGTGACTAAGCCGCGAGGCCGGTGGACCCCAGCGCCATATATTTTTTGCGACGGTCAGCGCGGACCTCTTCGGCACTTTTTGATGACAGTTCCGACAGCATCGCCTCGATCGCGGCCCCGACGTTCTTGATCGCGGTGTCACGATCGCGGTGCGCGCCGCCCATGGGTTCTGGAATAATCCGGTCGCAAACCCCCAATTCGTTCAGATCCTTGGCAGTCAGGCGCAGCGCCTCTGCCGCCTCGCGCATTTTTTCGGCGTCTTTCCAAAGGATTGAGGCGCAGCCTTCGGGGCTGATGACCGAATAGATCGAATGGTCCAACATCGCCACGCGATTGGCCGTGGCAAAGGCCACAGCGCCACCAGAGCCACCTTCGCCGATCACCACAGAAATCAGCGGCACGCCCAGTTCCAGGCATTTTTCGGTTGAGCGGGCGATGGCCTCTGACTGACCGCGTTCTTCTGCACCTTTGCCGGGGTAGGCGCCGGGTGTGTCGACCAGAGTGATCACCGGTAGGCCAAAACGATCGGCGAGGCCCATCAGGCGAATTGCTTTGCGGTAACCTTCGGGCCGGGCCATGCCGAAATTGCGTTCGATCCGGGACTTGGTGTCGTTACCCTTTTCATGGCCAATCACCATTACCGGTTGCCCGTTCAAGCGGGCGAAACCACCCATGACGGCATGGTCATCGGCAAAGTTACGATCCCCGGCAAGCGGCGTATATTCGGTAAACAAAGCGTTAATATAGTCTTGGCAATGCGGGCGGTTCGGATGCCGCGCGACCTGACATTTCCGCCAGGGTGTTAACCCCTCATAAAGAGATTTCAGCAGGTCCTCGGCCTTGCGATCAAGGGCTGCGGCCTCTTTTTCGACGTCCATCTCATCATTCTCGCGGGCCAACGCGCGCAATTCTTCTGCCTTGCCTTCAATTTCGGCCAAAGGTTTTTCGAAATCGAGATATTGCGTCATCAAACGGCCCCTGCTGCGATCTTTGCCCGATATAATGGGCCGCAGGGACAATTTGCAATGTCGGAGGGAGTTTAGCCGACAATCATTTCATATTGCTTAACGATCACTTCAGCTTGCTTGATCGAGGCGATATCGACGAGGCGACCTTTGTAGACCGTCGCGCCTTCGCCGTTTTTCTTGGCCTCTTCCATTGCAGCAAGGATTTCGCGCGCCTCTGTCACGGCCGCGTCTGACGGGGTAAAGACCTGATTTGCCAGTGCAATTTGCTTGGGATGGATCGCCCATTTGCCGACCATGCCCAATGTTGCACTGCGGCGAGATTGCGCGAGGTAGCCTTCATCATCGGAAAAGTCTCCGAACGGGCCATCAACCGGCAGCACGCCGTGGGTGCGGCAAGCGGCAACAATCGCAGTTTGCGCCCAATGCCAAGGGTCGCTGTAGTGGCGCGTATCCCCTTGCAACATATAGTAATTTTCCTGCGTCCCACCGATGCCGGTGGTCTGCATGCCCATGCTGGCGGCAAAGTCAGCGGCACCAAGGGACATCGCTTGCAAGCGGGGGGAGGCGGCGGCGATCTCTTCCACATGGGAGATGCCTGCAGCGCTTTCGATGATCACCTCAAATGCCACAGGTTTGCGGCGACCCTTGGCGGCTTCAATCGCGGTAACAAGCGCATCAACGGCATAGATGTCAGCAGCACACCCGACCTTTGGGATCATGATCTGGTCGAGCCGATCACTGGCCTGTTCCAGAAGGTCCACCACATCGCGGTACCAGAACGGCGTATCGAGCCCGTTGATCCGCACGCTTAAGTGTTTGGTATTCCAGTCAATATCATGGGTTGCCTGAATGACGTTCGCGCGGGCGGTATCCTTGTCAGAGGGTGCGACGGAATCTTCGAGGTCGAGGTTGATCACATCCGCACTGGAGCCCGCCATCTTTTCAAACAGCGCGGTGCGCGAGCCGGGGCCAAACAATTGGCAGCGGTTCGGGCGGGCAGGGGCTGCGGGTTGCAGGCGAAATGACATGATGCGGCCTTGTTTGATTATTTCGTATCTGTTGCCCATGGGGTTAGAATATTGCGCAATGCTGCGCAAGCATCATTTTGCGCGCGCAGCATTCCGGGGGATGCACATTGTATGCGCATCCTATGCACAACCCATGCATATGAATGTCTTAAGATCGGTTAGGGATAGTTAAGGCAGGGCGCCGGGGTGAACCCCGGCCTACCCAAACTTTCAGCGCTGGCGCCCTAGATCCCGGCGTCGATAATTGCGCGGGCGAGGATCGGCACGGTCTGCGCATTCAGCCCGGCGATGTTCATTCGACTGTCTCCGACCATGTAGATCCCGTGGTCTGCGCGCAGCTTTTCAACCAGCTCTGGCGTGGTGCCAAGCTGGCTGAACATGCCGCGGTGATCGGCCAGAAAGTCGAACCGGTCGGAATTGGACAGGCGGCGCAATTCGTCTGCCAACTGCTTGCGTAGGTCCAGCATCCCATTGCGGGTCTCTTCCAGTTCAGCCTCCCAATCGGCGCGCAGGTCGGGATCGTTCAGGATGGTGGTGACAACGCGCGCGCCGTGATCGGGGGGAAAGGAGTAGTTCTGCCGGTTCAGGAAGGCGAGGTTTTGTTGCGTCAGCGCCTGTTCGTCTGTGTTCTTGGCCACGGCCATCAGAATGCCGGTACGTTCGCGGTAGATTCCGAAGTTCTTGGAACAGGAGGCGGCGATCAGCACGTTGTCAAAGGCACCGGCCACGCGCCGCGTGGCGGCGGCATCATCGTCCAGCCCATCGCCAAAGCCCTGATAGGCAATGTCGACAAAGGGAATAGCGGACTTTTCGCGGATCAGTTTGATCACGCCGTCCCATTGCGCCAGCGTCAGGTTGGCACCGGTTGGGTTGTGGCAGCAGCCGTGCAGCAGCACCACATCGCCGGGCAACATGGCGCCCAGATCGGTCAGCATGCCGATATAGTCAACGCCGCGCGAGGCGGTGTCGAAATAGCGATAGGTCTGGGATTTCATGCCCAGATATTTGATGATCGACGGATGGTTCGGCCACGTGGGGTCGGATAGCCAGACCGTGGCGCCGGGGGCTGCCAATTTGATCAGCTCCAACGCTTGGCGGATCGCGCCGGTTCCGCCTGGGGTTGCCACGGCCGCCACGCGGGCGTGGTCGACGGCGTCCCCCAGCACGAGGTTTTTCATTGCGGTGCCAAATGCGGGGTCACCGGCGAGCCCGGTATAGGCCTTGGACGTCTGATCAGCGAGAATCCGACGCTCTGCCTCTTTCACGGCGCGCATGACGGGGGTGTTGCCGGTCGCGTCCTTGTAGACACCGACGCCAAGGTCGACCTTGGTGTCGCGCGGGTCTTCGCGGTAGGCGGCCATAAGGGCCAGGATTTTGTCAGCGGGTTGGGCCTTGAGGTTAGACAGCATGGTTTTGTTCCTGATCGGCTGCGGCAAGAGGCGTCAGCGCAGCGCGCGTCCGACGCACAAAGCGCCAGTGCCATAACCAGAGCGTCAGTGCAACAAAACCTGCAAGACTTTGGGCATCTTGGGCCGTCAGCTTAGCCGTTTGTGATGGGCAGATCATCGTACATGCCCCATTCGGCCCAAGAGCCGTCGTAAAGGCTGTGATCTGTCTTGCCGATCCGTTCCAGTGCCAGGCTGAGGATGGCAGCAGTAATGCCGGACCCGCAGGTTGTGATCACCGGCTTGGTCAGATCAGCCTTGGCGAAGGCGGCCTGTAGGGCAGGCGCGTCTTTCATGGTGCCGTCTGCGTTCAGCAGATCCTTGTAGAAGACGTTGGCAGAGCCGGGGATATGACCCGCGCGCAGCCCTTCGCGCGGCTCTGGCGCGGCCCCGGCATAGCGTTCGGGTGAGCGGGCGTCGATGATCGTGTGATCGCCCAGCTTGGCGGCCCTGGCCACTTGCGTGACATCGCGCACCAATTGGTTTTGGCGGCTGACGGTCATGTGACGGTCGCGGATCACGGGTGGCAGGTCTTCGACCCTGTGGCCGTCTGCGATCCATTTGGGCATGCCACCGTCCAGCACTGCGATGTCGGTTTTGCCCATCAGGCGGAACAGCCACCAGACGCGCGCGGCAGAGAACAGGCCAGCTGTGTCATAGACCACGATCTGATGTCCGTCGCCCACGCCCATGGCGCGCATCCGCGACATGAATTTTTCAACCGGCGGGGCCATATGCGGCATCTCGGACCGGTGGTCGCTGATCTCGGAGATGTCAAAGAACCGCGCACCGGGGATGTGGCTGGCGGCGTATTCGGCCTGTGGGTCGCGGCCATCCGAGGCCATGTACCAGCTGGCATCCAGAATGCGCAGATCCGGATCCTTGAGGTGTTCGGCCAGCCAAGAGGTGCTGACCAGTGTTTTGGGATCGTCCGTCATCTTTGCACCCGCCATTGCCCTGTCGCGCTTGCCAAAGGGGGTAGCGCAGGGGGCGGAGTGAGGCAAGGTCACCAACGCAAAAGGGCGCCCCGGATCGGAGCGCCCTTTGCGTCAATGGAACCGGATCAACCGGCCATCTTGTTCTTGATGAAGCCAGCGACCAGCGTCAGGATGATGCCGCCAGCACCACCGCCGCCGATCTGGCTGATCAATCCGCTCATGTCGCCGCCCATCAGGCCGGATAGGATAGCGCCACCGCCAGCACCGCCGACAAGACCGGCGATCGTGTTGCCAAGGCCGCCCAGCGACATGTTCTTGACCCCTGCACCAGCCGCATTGCCGCCAACGGCACCTGAAATGGCCTGAATAATAAGTTGTTCCATCGTCCCTATTCCTTGTTCACGGGGCCATGGCATTGTTGACCCAAGGCGCGGCCCCAGCGCCAAAGGTTAAGGCAGGTTAACCATTTGGCGACAGCGGCATAGGGGAGAAATCGTCCAGCGTTCCCGCTAGGTGTCGTGGCGCAAGAGGCGTTGCTTTTGGCGGGCCCAGTCGCGTTTCGCGTCTGTCTGCCTTTTGTCGTGGTTTTTCTTGCCCTTAGCAATGCCGATCTTCAGTTTTACCAGCCCGCGATCATTGAAATACATCACAAGGGGAACCAACGTCATGCCTTCGCGGCGGGTGGCGTTCCAGAGCTTTGACAGCTCTTTTCGGCTGACCAAAAGCTTGCGCTTTCGCCGTGGTTCGTGGCTGAACATTGCCTGCTCATAGGGCGCGATATAGCCGTTTGTCAGCCAAAGTTCACCGTCATCCACCGAGGCATAGCTGTCAGCGATGTTGGATTGACCGGTGCGCAGGGATTTGACCTCTGGCCCTTCAAGGATGATGCCGACTTCGAGATCATCCTCGATTGCATAATCATAGCGCGCGCGCCGGTTTTCGGCGACGACCTTGTAATTCTTGTTTGTGTCTTTCTTGGCCATGATCGCCCTGAGATAGGCGATGGACGTCTGCGCTACAAGCCATAGGATGCGGGCGAGAACAAAGGGGGTGCGGGTTGCTTGTTCAAATCGTCTTGGGTGCCGGACTGTTGTTGGTGTCGATCATGATTGCCGGTGTCAGTTTCTGGGCGATGGATCGCGTGCTGTTGCGGGTGCGGCCCTGGCTGATGCGCGCGCCGCATGCGCCAAAGCTGCTGGCGGTGCTTGTGACGACCGCGGTGTGGATATTGGCGCAACTGACGGTGGGCGTCTGGTTATGGGCGCTGACCTTTGTGGCGCTGGACATCTTTGCGACGCTGGAAGAGGCGGTCTATTTCGCGCTGGTGGTCTTTACCACCTTGGGATTTGGCGACATCCTTTTGCCGGTTGAATGGCGGCTGCTGGGCGGCATGGCCTCGCTCAACGGGCTGTTGAACATCGGTTTGGTGACTGCTGTGCTGGTCGAAACCATGCGCCAGATCAGGCTGAACCAGATGGAGCAGGGATCATGACCATCCCCGTCTTGAAAAACGCACAGGCGCGGCGTCTGTTCCTGCACAGGCACGGGCTGTGCCATGCTGGTGGCGGCGCGGGCCGGGGTGATGATCTGGCGGCTGTGTTGGATGATCTTGGGTTTGTGCAGCTTGATAGTGTGAACACCTTTGCCCGCGCGCATGACCTGATCCTTTGGGCGCGACGCGGATCCTACAGGCCGCGCGCTTTGGAATTGGCGCTGGCGCGGGACCGGGCGGTGTTCGAACACTGGACCCATGACGCCGCCGCCATTCCGATGGCGTTCTACCCCCACTGGAAACTGCGATTTGACCGCGACGCGGCGCGACTTCGCGACCGGTGGGGCAAGGACAGGCGCGCTGGATTTCTTGAAAAGGCCGAAGAGGTCTTGGCGCAAATTCAGACCCAGGGTGGATGTTCGTCCAGCGACGTTGGCACGGACGAGGTCAAAGGGTCAGGTGGCTGGTGGGATTGGCATCCCAGCAAGACGGCCTTGGAGTATCTATGGCGGTCGGGGGCTTTGACGGTTTGCCACCGCACCGGATTTCGCAAGGTCTATGATCTGCCAGAGCGGGTGATCCCGGCGGAACACTTGAACGCACGCCCGCACCCGGATGAGACGATTGACTGGCTGTGCGCAGGTGCGCTGGACCGGTTGGGCTTTGCCACAAGCGGTGAGTTGGCGGCGTTCTGGGATACCGCAACGCCCGCCGAGGCCAAGGAGTGGTGCCGGGCCGCACTTGCCGATGGGCGGGTGATCGAGGTGGATGTGGAAGGCGTTGACGGCAGGCTGCGCCGGTCTTTTGCCCCGCCGGGCGTGATGGACGCACCTGCGCCCGCACCGCCTGGCAAGGTGCGGATCGTGTCGCCCTTTGACCCCGCGCTGCGCGACCGCAAGCGGGCCGAGCGGCTGTTTGGCTTTCACTACCGGATCGAAATTTTCGTACCGGAAGCCAAGCGGCAGTATGGCTATTACGTATTCCCGGTGATGGAAGGCGACCGCCTGATTGGACGGATCGACATGAAGCGCGAAGGCGCGGTGCTGGCCGTCCGCGCGTTCTGGCCAGAACGTGGCGTGCGGATCGGGTCGGGTCGGTTGGCGCGGCTGCAATCCGAACTGGCCCGCGCGGCGCGCTTTGGTGGCTGCGGATCGGTCGAGTTGGCCGAAGAATGGTTGCGCTGTTAGTCCAGCACCCCGGTCAAGGCCGTGCAATTGGGATAGCCGTAGCCCCAACGCCAAGGCAGGCCGGAACAGGGCATCCCGCCCACGCGGACCGCCAGAAACATCGCATCTGCAATGCTGCCATATGCGGTCATGACCTGTTGGGGAGTAAGCCCAGACTGCTGCGCTAGCGTCTCTGCCGTGTCCTCACCATTTTGAATGACACAGGCCCGAAGCGCCACGTCGGCAGTCAGACGCGCGTCATAGCTGCGCCTGATATCAGTTGCGGCGCTGGCGTTGTGATAGGCCCGATCATGGGTGATGCAGCAATCTTCCCATGGAGGGCGGCTTTGATCTGCGGGCACCAGATCAGGAAAGCTATGCGCGATGACCCGCCATGCGTCCGATAGCCCGCCGCTGCAGCCATCGGTCTGGAAGGCGGAAAGCGTGGTATCCGGGCGGGCGATCAGTTTCATCAAAGCGGCCTGACCGGGGCCTTCCACGCTGCGTGAGATGGTCTGGGTCAGCCAATCCTCTGCCTGCGCGGGGGCGGCGAGCAACAAAAGGAACATAAGTGCTTTGGCGGTCGGCATGCGGGCGATCCGTGGCAGTGAGATGCCTTATCGAATACGCAGCAGTCTGGCGGGTCAATCCGTGATCGTCACGCGTGCGCGCTGTGCTAACAACTGTCGGTGGCCTGCAGGCGGGCCAATTCGGTGCGGTCGATGGTTTCAGCGCCACGGATGTTCAAGCCCGGTTCTGACATGATCTGCCCAGCGCGGCTGGCAAAGCAGCCACAATCCACCCGATCAAGATTTGTGCGGCAATAACCATAGGCCTGCGCAGTGTTCTGGGCGAGTTCGGGGACGCCTGCGGGTTGTTCCCCGCGCGGGATGACCGGCGAGAATGTAGAGCCCACATAGAGGACCAACGCCATTCCGGCGCAAAGTGCGATGGTCAACTTGTACTCTCCGAACATGGTTGTTCCCTGAAAGCCGCAGACAAGTGCGCGCAATCAGACAGTATCAGCCCGAAGATTTCGTTAACTGTGGAATGGGGCGGTCCGATGCGGACCGCCCGAGAGGCCTTAGTTCAGCAGTCCAGCGTGGACCATGCCGTCGCGGATCGCGGCCTTGGTACCATCAGTCAGGCCCACAAGTGGCGCGCGGACCTCTTCATTGCCCATGCCCAGCAGTGACATGCCATATTTGGCACCGACAAGACCCGGTTCCATAAAGATCGCCTCGTGCAGGGGCATCAGACGGTCCTGATAGGTCAGGGCCGTGGCGTAATCGCCCGCCAGCGTCGCCTCTTGGAATTCAGCGCAAAGCTTGGGTGCTACGTTTGCGGTGACAGAGATGCAGCCAACCCCGCCATGGGCGTTGAACCCCAGCGCGGTTGCGTCTTCGCCCGACAGCTGGATGAAATCCGTGCCACAGCGGCGGCGCTGTTGCGGGACACGGGCCAGATCGCCGGTGGCGTCCTTGACGCCGACGATCATGTCGTGCTTGGACAGTTCGGCCATCGTTTCCACTGACATATCCACCACCGAACGGCCGGGGATGTTGTAGATGATGATCGGCAGGCCGCAATCGGCGGCAGCGGTGAAATGCGCGATCAGACCGGACTGCGTTGGCTTGTTGTAATAGGGCGTGACGACAAGGGCGGCATCCGCCCCTGCGGTCTTTGCCGCTTGTACAAGACGCACGGTTTCGGCGGTGTTGTTCGACCCTGCCCCTGCGATCACTTTCAACCGGCCCGCAGCTTGTGTCACGACGGTTTCAACGACCTGATCATGCTCTGCATGTGTGAGCGTGGGGCTTTCGCCTGTTGTGCCAACCGGGACCAGCCCATGGCTGCCCTGGTCCACGTGCCAGTCCACAAGTTTTTTGAGCGCATCGAAATCCACCTGGCCGTCCGTGAACGGCGTGACGAGGGCGGGCAAAGAGCCTTTGAACATGACGCGCTTCCTTTGGTGATGGGGCGGGATTGCCCCGGTTGATTTCGCGCGGACACTAGACGCCTTTCCGCCGAATGCCAAGAATGTGCGTTGCACCCAAAAGGCCATGCGATACGATCATTTGTGATGTACCCCAACAAGAGCTTTCATATGCTGCGCGGCCTTGTTTTGATGTTGCTTTGTCTGGGCGTGCCAGCCGTGGCGCAAAGCATTCCTCAGATTGACATTGACGCGCTGCGCGCGGCAGACGATGGCCAATATGACGTAGCGGTAGAGCTGACGGGTGATCCCGTGATCCGCGACCTGACGCGCTGGATTCAGTTGCGACAGGGCGACGGGACATTCGGGCAATATGCTGCGTTTCTGGTTGAACGGCCCGATTGGCCGGGCCAGTCAGTGATCCGCGCCCGCGCCGAAGAAGCCTTGCCCAAAGGTACGAACCCAGACCTTGTTGTCGCCTTTTTCAGTGCCGAAGCGCCGCGCACCGGCGAAGGTGCAGTGCGGCTGGCAGAGGCGCTGATTGCCAAGGGCGAGATCACAAAGGCCGATGCCGTGGTGCAGGCTGCGTGGCGCGATCTGCGACTGACCGACAGCGGCCAAAAGGTGATGGTTGCAGGCTTCGCCGATGTGCTGGAACCTGTTCACGCCGACCGCGTGGACCAGTTGCTGTGGCGCTGGCGCACGGATGAGGCCCGGCGGATGATGGATTTGCTGGACGATGATCAACAGGCACTGGCGCAGGCCCGGATTGCCTATATTCGCAGGACCAGCGACATCTCAAACGCAGTTGCTGCGGTGCCAGAGACGTTGAAGGACCATCCGGGCCTTGCCTATGACCGCTACAATTGGCTGGCCGATCAGGGCCGCTGGTCCGAGGCGGTGACAATGTTGCGCGCGCAATCTGTCAGCGCGGAAAAACTGGGCGAGCCGTTCCGCTGGTCTGGCTGGCGGCGGTCGCTGGCGCGCTGGGAAATGCGCGAGGGGCGACCAGAGGTTGCCTATGAACTGGCGTCTCGGCATTTCCTGACTGAGGGGGCGTCTTATGCGGACCTCGAATGGCTTGCGGGCTTTGTGAAGTTGACAGATCTGGATGACGCAACCGCAGCTTTGGCGCATTTCAACGCCGCCCGCGCAGCCGTCGACAGCCCGATTTCCGTGGCGCGCATGGCCTATTGGCAAGGTCGCGCGCATGAAACTTTGGGGGCGGCAGAGGCGGCGGAAACGGCCTATGCCGAAGCGGCGCAACATCAGACGGCGTTCTATGGCCTGCTGGCGGCCGAAAAGCTGGGCCGCACCATGGACCCGGCATTGGCCGCCACCGCCCCTGACTGGGACCCGACGATGATGGATCACGCGCTGGTCAAGGCGGGCTTTGCGCTTCTGGCGGCAGAGGAACGCGGCTTTGCCACGCAGTTCTTTGTGCAGGCCGGGCGGGACTTGCCTGCCACCGATCTTGCCCACGTGGGGGCGGCGTTGCGGGATGCGGACGAAGTCTATTACGCGGTGGCAATGGGCAAGGCGGCGGTCACCCAAGGAAAGATCGTGCCCAGCATCTACTTTCCGCTGCACCCGCTTGCCGAAACGGACTTGAAGGTTGAACCCGCGCTGGCATTGGCGATTGCCCGCCGCGAAAGCGAATTCAACGCGGGCGTCGGCAGCCCGGTAGGCGCGCTGGGGTTGATGCAGCTGATGCCCGCGACTGCAGAAGAGGTCGCAGGGTTCGAAGGCGTGGCCTATAGCCGCCCGCGCCTGACCGGCGATTGGGCCTATAACGCGCGGCTGGGGGATCGGTATCTGGCCGAGTTGACGGCGCAATTCGGACCTTCGGTCGTACACATTGCAGCGGGCTACAACGCTGGGCCAAGTCGCCCGGAAATCTGGATGGATGAACGCGGCGATCCAAGGTTGGGCGATGTCGATGTGGTCGACTGGATCGAGCACATCCCGTTCCGCGAAACCCGCAACTACGTGCAGCGCGTATCGGAATCGATCCCGATCTACCGCGCAAGGCTAAGCGGTGAATCGGCACCAATCCGGTTCACGGCACTTTTGCGCGGGGCAAAGCCTGTCGTCCGCCCGATTGCGCGCGGGCAGGCGCCAGTCCAAGGCGAAAGCGCGGTGACCGAGCAAGCGGTCAGCACATCGGATGCCCCGCCGTTGCGCGCCGTGGCAAGACCCACCCGACCCAGCGGTCCCGCAGCGCCACCGGGCATCCGCCCCATTGCGCGCCCGGGCGAGTGATCAGGCGCTGGCCCGGCTGCGCAGCAGGGTAAAGACGCCGGCAGCTACGACAATCATCGCCCCAATCGCGACGTGCAGTTCCAGCACCTCAGCAAAGACGAAGATGCCGATGGCGCTGCCAAAGACCAGTTGTAGATAGGCAAAGGGTTGAACGGCGCTCGCCTCTGCCACTTCGTAAGTCTTGATCAGCAGCCAGTGTCCCGTCGCACCGGTGACACAAAGGATGCCCATTAACATCCAATCTTGCGTGCTCATCGGTTCCCAGAATCCGATGCCCATGGCCGTGGTCACAAGGCAGCCCACGGTGCCTGTCCAGAAAAAGCTGGTGGCAGTGGTGTCCTTGCGGGCTGCAAAGCGGGTCAGCAGGGAATAAAGCGCAAACATCAGCGCCGAGGTCAGCGCGACAAGCGCATAGGGGCTAAAGACCGCGACGCCGGGTTGCAGGATGATCAGGATGCCGACAAAGCCGATCCCAATCGCGACCCACCGCCGCCAGCCCACGCTTTCACCCAGCACCGGTCCGGACAGGGCCGCGACCAGCAGCGGATAGCTGGCAAAGATCGCGAGGCTTTCGACAAGCCCCAGCAGCACAAAAGCCAACACCATCACGTTAATCTCGAGCGCCAGAAGAACGCCGCGAAACGCCTGAAGGACGGGTTGGTCGGTGGTGGCGGCTGCCCGGATTGATCCAGCCTGACGGCGGGCAATCGCAATCACGAAAGCCGCGAAGAACCAATAGCGGATCATCACGATCATCATCACGTTGTAGGTCTCTGCCAAATGCCGCGAAAGTCCGTCCTGTGTGGCAAAGATCAGCATGGTCAGCGACATCAGCGCGATGCCAAGGCGGGTATTGGACTGCATCAGCCGCGCCGCGCCGTGGTCATGTGCCGCTTGCGGCCAAAGCCGGGGATGCGGGCCACGACAAAGCCCGCGTCGGTCAGCGCCTGCCGCACATGACCGGCTGCCGAATAGGTGGCAGCAGAGCCGCCAGGGGCCGAGTGCGCGTGGACCTGCGCCAGCAGTTCGGGTTCCCAAAGCGCCGGGTTTTTGGCGGGCGAAAAGCCATCGAGGAACCACGCGTCGGCGCGGCCGTCCCAGGCAGGCAAGCTCCGACGCGCGTCGCCGGTGATCACGTTGAGCGTCAGGCTGTCGGTCAACTGTGTGGGCCCAGCATCGGGGGACCATTTCGACAAGAGTGTTTCGGTCAAAGGCGCGACCTCTGGGAATGCGGCCAGTGCGCGGGCCATGTCTGCGGTGGCCATCGGGAAAGCCTCAAAACTGGTAAAGGTCAGTTGCCCGGTCGCGCCTGCGGCATCCCATGCGGCCCATGTGGTTAAAAGGTTGAGGCCGGTGCCAAAGCCAAGCTCTGCAATGTGGAAATCGCCGCGAAACCGCGCGGGCAGGTCGTTGCCTGCCAGAAACACGTGTCGGGTTTCCTCTAACCCGCCGGAGAGCGAATAGTAAGGGTCGTCAAATTGGGTGGAGACAGGAACGGCACCGTGATCGGTATCGCGCCAGTCAAGCGTTGCGGTCTGGTCGGTCATGCGGCTTTGCCTTAGGTGTCAGGCAGACTTTGCACGAGGGATGCACCAAATGGCAATCGCGGACGTCACGGTGATGGGGGCAGGCATCTTTGGCCTGTCGGTCGCCTATGCCTGTGTGTTGCGCGGCGCAAAAGTGCGGGTTATCGACCCCGGTGGCGTGGCCGCCGGAGCTTCTGGCGGAGTGGTGGGGGCGCTGGCCCCCCATGTGCCAGAAAACTGGAACCCCAAGAAAGCGTTTCAGCTGGACAGCCTGCTGATGGCAGAGGACTTTTGGGCCGGTGTCGCCACCAAAGCCGGGTTGCCCACGGGCTACGCCAGATCAGGTCGTTTGCAGCCGCTGGCCGATGACCGCGCCGTTGCACATGCGCGCCGACGGGCGATGACAGCGCTGGATCACTGGGGCGATGATGCGACATGGGACGTGATCCCAGCGCAAGGTGCCCCGTGGGAGCCGCATTCGCCCACTGGACTTTTGATTCACGACACGCTGTCGGCGCTGATACATCCGCGACGGGCCACCACCGCGCTGGCAGCAGCTGTGAAGGCGCAGGGCGGAGAGATCGGCGCAGAGGGCGCGACCGAAGGGCAGGTTGTCTGGGCCACAGGCTGGCAAGGGCTGGACGGAGGTCTTGGCAATGGCGTCAAAGGGCAGGCGGCATTGCTGGAATATGATGCGCGGGGCGCGCCGCAACTTTTTGCCGATAGCTTGCATATCATTCCGCACGGCGACGGCACGGTGGCAGTTGGGTCCACGTCAGAGCGTGACTTTGTGGATGCTTGCAGCACCGATGCCACGCTTGAGGATGTGATCACACGTGCCCGCGCGGCGATGCCGGTGCTCGCGGATGCGCCCGTTATTGCGCGGTGGGCTGGGGTTCGCCCGCGCGCCAAAAGCCGCGCGCCGCTCTTGGGGCATCATCCGCTGCACCCCGGTCAGTTCATCGCCAATGGCGGCTTCAAGATCGGGTTTGGCATGGCCCCCAAAGTGGGTGAGGTCATGGCCGATTTGGTGCTTGAGGGGCGCGACACAATCCCGGACGGGTTCAGCGTGGCCTAGCGCGCGCTGGCCTGCATACAAAGCCGCCCATCCGGTCCGCGCACCCAATAGGCACCATCCCTGCCGCAGAGCGTTGCGATTTCATCGACCATGAGCGGGGCCGTGGCGCGGTAAGTGAATTCCGAAAGCGCACTTATCCGCCGCGACGCCTGCCCCATCAGCAGATGTGCCAAGAGCGGCCCGTGCACGATCAGGCCTGAATATCCCTCAACGCCCTGAGCATAGGGCGTGTCATAGTGGATGCGGTGGCCGTTGAAGGTCAGGGCAGAGTATCGAAACAACATCGTGGGATCAAAGCGGATCTCCTCTTCCCAGTCCGCAACCGTTGGGGCCTGCGGCGGGGTAGCGGGTTGTGCATCGCTTTTGGGGCGATAGACGAGTTCCTGATACTCGGTCAGTGCAAGCGTCTGGCGTTGGCGGATGTCATGGCGCAGCCGGACAAAGGCCAATGGGCCGGAGCGTCCTGACTTGCGTGTGATGCTGTCAATGCGGGTGATCTTTTCCGCGCGCACACCGGCCAGCAATGGGCGGTGAAAGGTCAGCTTACCTGCCGCCCACATGCGGCGCAGCGGCCCCACTTCGGGCAATAACGCCCCGGTGGCGGGGTGTCCGTCGCTGCCAAGGGCATCGGGCGGTTGCGGATCCCAAAAGTAGATATGATGCGCAAAGGGCGGCAAGGCATCGCCCGCTTGCAGCGTTGGTGGTGCGCCCAGCGTGGCCTGCAAGGCGCGCGCGCGGGCGGGGTCCATCACGTCGATCAGGGTTTGAACTTGGTCACTGGTCATCCATATGTGGTCGCAGGAAATCTGTGGGGGTGCAAACCATGAAACTGACTGGCCTGGACCATCTGGTGCTGACGGTTGCGGATATCGACGCCACCATCGCGTTCTATTGCGACGTGTTGGGGATGGAGGTCGAGGTGTTTTATCCCGCCGATGGGTCGCGGCGTGTCGCGCTGACCTTTGGGACACAAAAGATCAACTTGCACGCCGCGGCCGCTCCGTTTGAACCCAAAGCAAAAGCGGCAACACCGGGCAGTGCCGATCTTTGCTTTTTGACCGCCACACCGCTGGCGGAGTGGCAGGCGCACCTGGGCGACAGGGTTATCATGGGGCCGGTCGCGCGCACTGGCGCACAGGGACCGATCACATCGCTTTATCTGCGCGACCCGGACGGCAACCTGATCGAGGTTGCCACACAGGATAACGGCTGAGGTTTGTTCAGGTCAGGGCGCGCAGGGCGGTCATCAGGTCCGTCAATGCCTTGATATTCTGTTCATTTATCAGCTTTCCGGCATCGTCGAACTGGCTGCCGCTGGCGGCCACCATCACCTCTGGTCCCTGAAGGATCATTGGGCGGAACGGGGTCATGGCGTGGCGCAGCGCGTATTGCGCGCGTTCGCCGCCCGCACGCCCAGCTGCTGCTGACATGATTGCCACGGGCTTACCCGACCACGGGCTGCCCTTGGTGCGGCTGACCCAATCGAGTGCGTTTTTGAGGCTGCCGGACAAGGATTTGTTGTATTCCGGCGTTGCGATGATCACTGCATCTGCCGTGGCAATTTGGTCTGCAAGGGTCTGGACCGCTGCGGGGATGCCCTCTGCCGTTTCAAGATCTCCGTCATAAAGCGGCAGGCGAATGTCCCCTTCGATAAATGTGTCGGCTGCAAATAGCTTTGCTGCGTTACGCATCAG
Source organism: Yoonia sp. R2331 (assembly GCF_041103235.1). Classification (NCBI taxonomy): domain Bacteria; kingdom Pseudomonadati; phylum Pseudomonadota; class Alphaproteobacteria; order Rhodobacterales; family Paracoccaceae; genus Cognatiyoonia; species Cognatiyoonia denitrificans. The sequence continues at coordinate 67,792 of NZ_JBGCUN010000001.1, forward strand.
TTTGGTGTTGGTGCTGTCGGCGCGCAGGCTGCCCGAGAGGCCAAGTAGCGTGGTCATGGTGATGTCCTTTGTCGTTTCAACTTACTTAGCGGCCTTGTGTCTTCTGCCAAGTGGGTTGTCACTGCGCCATGGCTCACCCAATGTGCGGCCATGCAGAGGCAAGAGGTTCGGCACGATGCGGCACGGCGGAAAAATCCTGAGTGATCAGTTGGTGAAACTGGGGGTCCGACGGGTCTTTTCTGTTCCGGGAGAGAGCTTTCTGGCCGCCCTTGACGGGTTGCGTGACAGCGGCATTCAGAATGTGGTCTGCCGCCAAGAGGGTGGGGCCGCGATGATGGCCGAGGCCTATGGCAAAATGACCGGTCAGCCCGGTGTGTGTTTTGTCACGCGGGGGCCGGGGGCCACAAACGCCAGTGCGGGCGTGCATGTTGCGATGCAGGACAGCACGCCGATGCTGCTGTTTGTGGGCCAGATCGACAATCGACAAAACGATCGCGAGACCTTTCAGGAGGTGGACTACCGCGCCATGTTTGGTGGTTTGGCGAAATGGGCAGCACAGGTCGACCAGACAGAGCGTCTGCCGGAGTACATCGCGCGGGCCTGGCGGATGGCCACGTCCGGAAGGCCCGGGCCGGTTGTTCTGGCATTGCCGGAGAATATGCTGAGCGCCAGTGCGGACGTGCCGGATTTTGAAGGCACCATTTTGCCGGACAATGCCAGACAGTTTGAGAGTGCGACACTTTTTTCCGAAACGCTTGACGAGGCGGTTCGGCCCCTGATTGTCGTGGGCGGGCCACATTGGTCGGCGCTGGCCCAGACCCAGTTGCAGAACTATGCGCAAGTAATGGGTGTGCCGGTTGTGACATCATTTCGCAGGCAGGACTATATCGACAACCGCCATGAAAACTTTGCGGGCGCGCTGAATGTGGGCATGGATCCCGCCCTTGCCCAGCGCGTGCGCGACGCGGATTGCTTGCTGTTGTTAGGGACGCGGTTTGGCGACATTCCGACACAAGGTTACGGCCTTGTGGATGTTGGTGGGTCGGGCAAGACGATTATGCATGTTCATGCAGATGCAGCGGAAATCGGTCGGGTCTATGGTGCGACTTACGGTTGGGTGAACCGCGCGGATTATGCCATCGCAGCGCTTTGGCAGGGCGCACAGAAACGCAAAGCGCCCAAGCCGTCGGAATGGTTGAAAGCTGCGCGGCGTGATGCTGAAAAGTGGCAGCAGCCGCAGGAAAGCCCGGGTGCAGTGAAGCAGGAACAGGTGATCAAGTGGCTGTCCGACACTCTGCCGGAAGATGCCATTCTGGCCAGTGGTGCGGGCAATTACGCAGCATGGTTGCATCGCTATTTTTTGCATAAGGGCTATGGCACCCAATTGGCGCCCACCTCTGGCAGTATGGGCTATGGGTTCCCTGCCGCTGTGTCGGCATCGCTGGAGTACCCCGGACGTGATGTGGTGTGTCTGGCCGGAGACGGCTGTTTTCAGATGACCCTGAACGAGATGTCGACGGCCATGCAGCACGGGGCGAAGCCGATTGTGATCGTGATGAACAATGGTCGTTATGGCACCATCCGGATGCATCAGGAAAAGACCTATCCGGGGCGGGTGTCGGGGACGGATTGCGCTTCGCCCGATTACGCAGCCCTTGCGCGGGCCTATGGCGGGCATGGAGAGACGGTGACAGATGGTGCGGAATTCGCGGCGGCCTTTGACCGTGCGCGGGCCAGCGGTGTGCTTGCGGTGATCGAATGCGTGCTGGACCCGGACGTGTTGAGCACCGGGCAGCGCCTGAGTGATCTGTCGCATTGAGCGCGCAAAGCGCGCGCACGATGTTTTGCGCCGCGTTCCGCGTCGCGGTGCCTCCGGCGGGGATTATTCTGGCCAGAAGAAGCTAGGGTCAGGACCCTAGACCACGCGCCACCGGGTTGCGGTGTTTTCCTGCCAGTTTGTGCGGTGCAGCAAGGGTGTGTCGTCCTGGGTTTCGGCGTGGCCGAGGCAGAGATAGGCGGTCAGGGTCCAGTTGGCGGGGGCATTGAGACTGCTTTGCAGCGCAGCTGCGTCGAGGATTGAAACCCATCCAACCCCAATGTTTTCGGCCCGTGCGGCAAGCCAGAGCGTGTGGATTGCGGCAACGGTCGAATAGTTGAGCATCTCGGGCATGGTCTGGCGGCCAAGGCCGTGACCTGCCGCAGGGTCCGTTTCGGTAAAGATGGCAAGGTGAATCGGGGCGTCGCGCAGGCCGGCGAGCTTCAAGCGGTCGTAGGCGGCGCGCCGTTCACTGGTGTAGCGTTTGGCGGCCTTTGTGTTGGCGGCTTCGAAGTTGGCAATCACCGTGTCGCGCAGGGCTGGCGTTTCAACCTGCATGATACGCCAGGGGCGGGCGTTGCCCACAGAAGGGGCCAGATCCATTGCGGATTTCAGGCGGTCCAAGACCGCGGGGTCAACTGGATCGGTGCGGAAGTGGCGGACATCACGTCGCCATTCCAGGATGTCATGCAGCGCGCTGCGATGGGCCTTTGTCAGGATCACGCAGGCGACCAGTTTGCGGCTTGATTGGGCAGGAACGCTTCGATCGCGGCGGTGGCGATGACGATGGTATTGCCGGTCTGGGGGTGAGTGGAGTTCAGCCCGCCTTTGACGGCTGTCACGGTCGCATGACCACGTGGCAGCAGGGCGGCAAGCTTGGCAGTGTCGATTTGATCCGGGTCTTGCACGCCGATGGTGACGGAAATGCGCATCTGTTCGTGCGGGATGTCGAGTACCTCGAACATCGGAATTGAGGAATGCCGCATCGCGTCTTCTATCGCGCGAGAGGCGGCCTTTTGATAATCCATGCCATAGAGGTCATTGCCCATGCCCATTTCGATGATGAAACGCTGATCTGTCATGCGGGCACCATATCGAACGAAACATGGATTGCGACATTGGCGATTACCGTGGGTTTGCCATCCGGGCGGGGGATATCGAGGCCGCCATGGGTGACGTGGAACGTGAATTGGCCGTAGGGAAAAACCTTGGCGAGCGCGGATGTGTCGACCAGATCGGGTTGCTGCACGCCGATTTCAACGTCGATCAGCATGTCGGACTTGGGCCGATCAAAGAGTTCGGCAAGGTTGATCGAATTGTGCCAGAGCGCGTTCTGCAGCGCGCGGGTGGCGGCCTGTGTATAGTCTTGACGGCGCAACGATGTGCCCATGCCAAATTCAGTCAAGAGGCGGTGACGCGGCATCGTCATGCTCCGTGGTAGGGTGAGGTTTTTTGCACGGTGCCATCAGCGCTGCGCAGGGTCTTGACCCCATCGGCGATGGTGACGGTATCGCCATTGTCGGTGTAGGTGCCGACGTCGTGGCCGGAGCGTGTGCCGATCACCAGATAGGTGGCGTCCTTTGTGCTGTCGTTGCGCAGGCAATGGCCGACCGGTGTGCCAGCTTTGAAGGTGGCGACATCGCCGGGGTGCAGGGGTGATTGTTCATCGCCTTCCAGCAAGGTGACGGTGCCCGAGACCATATAGATCATCTCATCCTCGTGAAGGTGCCAATGCGGGCGGGAAGAGGCGCTGCCGGGTGTCAGCGTTTCGGTAAAAGCGCCAAATTGGGTCAACCCGCCGGCGTCCGACCACAGGTGCGCGGTGAAGCTGCCCAGTTCATCCGTGCCGGTTTCAATCCGCGGGTTGGTGATCTTTGGCATGGATCAGAATTCCACGCCAATCTGCGCCTTTACGCCGGACCGGAAGGGGTGTTTGACCAGCTCCATCTCTGTCACCAGATCGGCGATTTCGATCAGGTCGTCGTGGGCGTTGCGGCCCGTCAGCACCACATGGGTCATGTCAGGTTTTTGGGTCGCGAGGAATTCAACCACCTCGGCGATATCGACATAGTCGTAACGGATCGCGATGTTGATTTCGTCCAGCAGGACCAAGTGGTTGGTCTCATCCAGAATGAGTTCCTTGGCTTTGGCCCAAGCGGCCTGGGCCATTTCGGTATCGCGGGTCTTGTCCTGGGTTTCCCAAGTAAAACCTTCACCCATCGTGTGGAAGGCGCAGGTGTCGGAGAATTTGCCCATGATGAGGTCACGTTCGCCGGTGGACATGCCGCCCTTGATGAACTGGACCACAGCGCATTTCATGTCGTGGGCGATGCAGCGGAAGATCATGCCAAAGGCGGCAGAGGATTTGCCTTTGCCCTTACCAGTATGAACGATGATCAGGCCTTTTTTGTCGGTCTTTGTGGCCATGATCTTATCACGGGCGGCCTTTTTCTTGGCCATTTTGGTGGCGTGGCGGTCGGTGTCTTCGGTCATGATGTGATCCCCCTATAGCATGGGTGTAGCGGGTCAGAGGAGAAGGGTAAATGTGATGCTTGTGGGGCGATCAAATCCCGGGTGGGCGGTACGAGCGGTTTCGCGAAATCCCAGTGCGCGGAAGATGGCATGGTTCTCTGTCAACTCGATCCGGGTTTCTAATGTGAGGCTGGTTTTTTGCAAGGCGCGGGCGCGGGTTTTGGCCCATGTGATCAGTTGGCGTGCACGGCCCTGACCACGGGCCGCAGCATCCACGGCGAGCTTTCCCAGATAGAGCGTGTCCGCTTTGGGCGCCAGGATCATGCAGGCATCGGGCAGGGCCCAAAGCTCTGCGTCACGGGCCTGCGCCTTAAGCGCCTTGAGCGTGAGGCGGTGAACCGACGACGGCGGATCTACGCGCCCCTCCATTCCGGCAAAACAGCGGTGAATCAGGGCGTGCATTGCTGGCAGGTCCGGATCATCAGGTGAAATGCGGCGGGGTGTCATTTGGGTGACGTTATGACGCTACGAATTTCAGGTCCAGCATCGGAGTGTGGCCGCTTGGTCGCAGTTTTTGTGGATTTGCGGGCGGATGATCACGAAGGCTTAACCGGGCGGTGCCAGTTTCGCTATGACCGAGGCAACAGCGGGAGAAGCAGCCGCTGACGCCAAGAAGAAAAGAAAGACAAAAAATGCGTATTTTCGTCCTTTGCATGTTTGCCGCCTACGTTGGAACCGCCGCCCTTGCGACGGGTCTTTGACGGGGCCTGCGGGCAAACTATTCCCCTGATCTAAGCTGTGTGACCGGCCTATCCCGCTGCCCAAGAGGGAGTATGGGACATGATGAAGTTTGTGGTTTTGGGGTTATTCCTGAGTTACCTGGGCGTCGCGGCGATGGCAGCTGGCATCTAATCAAGAAGCCCCGCGATACGGGCGCGGGCGGAATTGGATTTTGGAGTCCAAAGGTCGCGGTCGATGGCTTCTTGCAGACGTGCTGCGATATCACGCAGCGCCGGGGCGTTTACCTCGGCGATGAAGTCACGGGTTGTGTCATCGGCAAGATAGGCTTCTTCCACCAGATCAAAGTGATGGTTGCGCACGGCCCCTGTCGTTGCCGCGAAGGCGAACAGGTAGTCGACAGTCGCGGCCATTTCAAACGCGCCTTTGTAGCCGTGGCGTTTGACGCCATCGATCCATTTTGGGTTCACCACGCGGGACCGGACGACGCGGCCAATCTCATCATCCAGCGTGCGGATCACGGGGCGTTCGGGGCGGGAATGGTCGTTGTGGTAGATCGGGCGATCTGTGCCCTGCAGGGTTGAAACCGCCGCCGCTGCACCGCCCTCAAACTGATAATAATCGTCGGAATCGAGGATGTCGTGTTCGCGGTTGTCCTGGTTCTGGACGATTGCTTCTGTTTGTTTCAAGCGGGTTTCAAAGGCTGCGCGGTTCTGGGTTCCCTCTGCGCCGGCGTTGTAGGCGTAAGAGCCCCACTGCAAATAGGCCTCTGCCAGATCGGCCTTGGAGGCCCAGAGCTGTTCGTCGATCATCGCCTGCAGGCCCGCGCCGTAGGCACCGGGTTTGGAGCCGAAAACGCGAGATTGGTTTTCGCCCTGTGCCGCGCGGGCGGCAGCGGGGTTGAGACCGGCGGGTTCATCAAGCGATTGCACTTTGCGGGCGGCGGAATCCACCAGCGCGATGAGCTGCGGGAAGGCGTCGCGGAAGAAGCCGGAGATGCGCAAGGTGACATCAACACGAGGACGGCCGAGGGTGGTGTGCGGGATGACTTCGAACCCCGTGACGCGGCGGTTGGCAGCGTCCCACGTGGGTTTGCATCCCATCAGCGCCAGTGCTTGGGCGATATCATCGCCACCGGTGCGCATATTGGCGGTGCCCCAGGCTGTCAGCAGCAAGCTGCGCGGCCAGTCGCCGTGGTCTTGCAGATGCTTTTCGATCAGCAGATTGGCGGATTTCCAACCAAGCGCCCAAGCGGTGGGGGTGGGCACGGCGCGGCTGTCGACGGAGTAGAAATTTTTGCCGGTGGGCAGGGTGTCAAGACGGCCTCGGGTCGGTGCTCCGGACGGGCCGGGTGGGATGGCACGGCCGTCAAGGGCGGTCAGCAGGTTGCTGCCTTCGTTAATGCCGCATTGGGCGATGGTGGGGATGATATGGGTCTTGATCTCTTGCAGGACGGCGGCGCTCTTCGGTCCCGGTGGTCCCTCATCGCTGGTGACGAGGCGTTGCGCCAGGGATTCGAGCCGTTCGATGGTGTCGCCATTTGTGCGCCATGTGCCGCCAGCGAGGGCCTTAGGTCTTTCGGCGGCGGGGGCGGCCATGTCGCAGTCGAGCGGGTCGAGGGTGAGTTTGAGATCAGCGGCGAGGGCGCGCAGGAGTGAGGCGTTCGCCCCTTTGCCGTCGCCGCGCGGGATGCGCGCGAGTGCAATGGCGAGGTCGGTTTCCTGCTGGCCGGTAGGGGATTGGCCGAAGATGTGCAGGCCATCCCTGATCTGCGCCTCTTTCAGTTCGCACAAGTAAGCGTCGAGTTTTGCAAGATCGGTGTCTTCATCGCCTGTGAAGGCCGCGTCTTTGGCAAGGCCGGTAACATCCGATAGGGACAGGATTTCGCGGCGCAGGTGGTCGATGCGGCGGGGATCGACGCCTGCGGCCTCATAATATTCGTCCACCAGTGCTTCGAGGTCGCGCAAAGGGCCATAGGTTTCGGCGCGGGTCAGCGGCGGTGTGAGGTGATCGACGATGACACCTGCGGCGCGGCGTTTCGCCTGCGTACCTTCGCCGGGGTCGTTGACGATGAAGGGGTAGACATGTGGGGTCGGGCCAAGGGCGATTTCAGGCCAGCTTGCGGCATCCAGCGCCAGCGCCTTGCCGGGCAGCCATTCCAGATTGCCGTGTTTGCCCATGTGGACGATGGCGTCAGCCCCCCAGTCGTGCCGCAGCCAGTGATAGAAGGCGACGTAGTTATGCGGCGGGACAAGGTCGGGAGAATGATAGGTCTCGGTCGGGTCTATGTTGTAGCCGCGCGCGGGTTGCAAACCGACGACCACATTGCCGAACCTGTGGATCGAGAGTTTCAGGCCGGGTTGGGGGACGCTGTCCCCCGGCTGCGCCTCCCCCTGGGATATTTCTGGCCAGAAGAAGGGGTCTTGTTCCGGTGCGCCCCAGTGGTCGGTCAGCTGTTCCTTTGCGGACCATGGCAGATCCGCGAGGTGGGTGAGGTAGGTGTCCAGCGGCATGGTTTCGCCGCCGTCTTTGTCGGCACGGTCAGTGAGCCAGTTGGTGGGTCCAGCCATCATCTGATCCATCAGAGATTGGGCGCTTTTGGGTGGGGTGGTGGTGTAGCCCGCACCGGCCAAGAGGTTCATCACATGAACCGTGGCGGCTGGGGTGTCGAGACCCACCCCATTGGCGAGCCGTCCGTCTTTGTTGGGGTAGTTGGCGAGGATCAGCGCGATTTTGCGGTCCTTGGGGGGCTTGCAGCGCAAAGCGGCCCAGTTTTTGGCCAGTTGCATGACAAAGTCGATGCGATCGCCGACGCCTTGATAGGTGGCGATGGGGCATTGGGTTGCCTCATCAAAGAAAGCTTCCGATTTGAAAGAGACGGCGCGCGACAAGATGCGGCCGTCCACCTCTGGCAGGGCGACGTTCATGGCAATGTCGCGGGCAGAGAGGCCCTGCGGGTTTTCAGCCCATGCGGTTTCTGAGCTGCCGGACAGGATGACTTGGAATACCGGCGCGTCATTGGCGAGAAGAGGGTTGGCCGGGCTGTCATCGCCGTCATGCGGAGAGCCGACCGCGAAGGCGGTGCAGTTGAGAATGACCTCTGGTGGGGCAAGGTCGAAAATCTGTGCAAGCGTGGCAGTTGAAACGGGATCTTTGAGTGAGGCTACGAAAATGGGCAGCGGGTTGAGACCAGCGCGCAACAGAGATTTTGTTAGGCGGTTGATCGGGTTTAGCCCGCCGCCTTGCACAAGCGCACGATAAAAGATGATCGGGACAACGGGGGCGTCGGGGGTCCATGCGGATTGCGCGGTCGTCAGATCGGCGAGACCGCTACCGGGCCAGTAGACACCAGCGCGTAACAGCGGGTTGGCGGCGGCAGGTTTGTCCGCCTTGTTGATGATTGCGTGACAATAGGTGACAAATTGTGTGGCATTTTGCGGACCGCCTTCGACCAGATAGGCCCAAAGCGCATCGTAATCGGCATCAGTGACGGTTGAGAGGCCACGCAAATCGGGGTCTGGTTTGTCATCACCGGGCAGCAGGGCCAGAGGGACGCCAGCGGCGCGCAGGCGTGCGGCATATTGGGTGACGCCATAGGTCCAGTAGCCCATCCCACCAAGGACACGTGCAACCACAAGACGGGATTTGGTGGCGCAATCGTCAAGGTGCAGGTCAACCGACATCGGGTGCTGAAGGTGCATCATATTGGCCAGCCGCAGCGAGGGCGGGCTGTCCATCGCGGCGCGGGCCTCTGCCAGTGCGGCCAGTTCGGTGTCGGCGGCAGAAATGAAAATAACGTCGGCCGGGGTTTGGCCTAGATCGACGGGTTCTTTGCCGTCGTCGATCTGTCCCGGCGTTGCGGCGAGCAGGTGCATCAGTGACGCCCCGGTTTGGGCACGCCGCCCCCTGCGAAGTGGCCCCCACGCGCACGTTTTTGGCCAGAAGCAACAAGCGGCGTCATGTCAGCGGCTTTTCCATGAAGATCGAGGATTTGGCGGCGGAATAGTCGCCGAAGACACCACAATCGACAAAGCCGTGGCGACGGTAGAGCTTGTGGGCGGCATGCAGCACATTGCCGGTTTCAAGTTTGAGGACGGGCAAGGCGTTGGCGCGGGCCTCGTCCTCGATCTGGCGCAGCAAGGCATCGGCAATTCCACGACCGCGCGCCGTTTCTGACACGAACATGGACTTGACCTCGCCGTAAGTGTCTTTCAGTGCGAGCGCCCCGGTTCCAAAGATCGTCTCGCCTTCGCGCGCAATAAAAAAGCGGATATGGTCTGCGGTGAGGTCATTGATGTCGAGATAGAAGTTATCTTCTGGCGGAAAGAGGGATTTCATAAGCGCGTGACTGGCTTGCAGCAGCGCCGTCGCCTGTGGGTCATGGGGATTGCCGGGTTCAACGATGATCATGCTGAAAGCGCAGCGGTGATCGCATCTTGGTCAAGTCCGGCCTCGCCAATCACGACCAGCCGTGTCTGGCGCGGGCCGGTCAGGGGACCATCAAAATAGGTGTCTACGCGCGGACCGACGGCTTGCAGGGTCAGGCGCATGGGCTTGCCTGCGACAGCGGCAAAACCTTTGAGGCGCAGGATGTTATGGGCGCGGATCACTTCTGCCACCTGTTCGGCAAAGGCATTTGCGTCGGTGATTTCGGGGCGAGTGACGACGAAGGATTCAAATTCGTCATGCCCGTGTTCATGTTCATGGTCGTGATGATGATCGTCATGGTGGTCGTCATCGTGGTGGTGATGGTGGTGTACCTCGTGGCGGGCGGCGAGGTCGGTTTCAGCCCCAACGCCCTGACCCAGCAGCACGTCAACGGGCAGCGCACCCATCGCGGCGCGGACAACTTGCACGCCGTTCCGGCTGTCCGATTTGAGCTTTCCTGTCAGGTTGTCGGTTTCGGCGTCGGTCAAAAGGTCGGTCTTGTTGACGACGATCATGTCGGCGCAGGCGATCTGATCTTCAAAAAGCTCTGACAGAGGTGTTTCGTGGTCAAGGTTTTCGTCCGCCGCGCGCTGGGCGTCGATGGCGGCAAGATTGTGGGCAAATTGGCCGTCATTTACGGCCTTGCCGTCAACCACGGTGACAACGCCGTCGACGGTCACTTTTGTCGAAATGCCGGGCCAATTGAAGGCGCGCACCAGCGGTTGCGGCAGGGCGAGGCCAGAGGTTTCAATCACGATGTGGTCGGGTGCGTCTTCGCGGGCGAGCAGCTTTTCCATGGTCGGTATGAAGTCGTCAGCAACAGTGCAGCAGATGCAGCCGTTGGACAGTTCAACCACGTCTTCTTCGCGGCAGGTTTCGTCGCCGCAGCCTTTAAGGATGTCACCATCGACGCCTAGATCACCGAATTCATTGATGATCAGCGCGATGCGGCGACCATTTGCGTTTTGCAGCATGTGGCGAATTAGCGTGGTTTTGCCAGCGCCCAGAAAGCCGGTGACAACGGTAGCGGGGATTTTTGCGGGCATGGTGACGGTCCTGTCGTTTGGTTGACGTGAAAAGGGGGCCGCGGGCCCCCTCGTCATGGTACGGTGGCGAATATTTAGGCGCCCGTAAGGGCAGCAACAATCGGACCCTCGACAATTTCGAGTGCCAAGAAGACGCCGACGCCGGCGACCATTGCACCCGCGAGGCGGGCGTTGACTGCAGCCGCGTCAGATGCGCCAAGTTTGCGAACAGCCCAGCCAGCCAGGATCGCCATTGCATATTGCAGAACAGCGAGGCCGATAAAGTAACCCAAGAGGACTGCGCCGCCAACGCCGCCTTCTTGTGCGGCGATCGAGCCGCCGAAAGCAGAACCGTGGAACAGGCCAAAGACAGCAAAGATGGCTATCGCCACGCCTGCGTCAATTGCGCGACCCGAAAGGACCAACCCGCCAATCGCCAGCAGCGAGATCACGATCACCGTTTCTGCCAGCGGCATCGCAACGCCTGCATACATCAGGCCGCAGCCTGCCAGCATTGCACCGATGTACGCGGCAGGCCCGGTGTAGCGGGCTGCTGTGAACGTGGCTGCAATGCCCATCGCCAGCACAAAGAACAGATGGTCAAAGCCCAAGAGCGGGTGGCCCACGCCGGACAAAAGCCCATGCGCGAAGGTTTCCATTGGCAATCCACCCAGTGGGTGGTGCGCCAAGGCTGGTGTGGCAGCAAGGCTGAGGCCCGCGGCGGTAAGAAGTTTTTTCATGTCTGTCCCCTTTTGGATCGCGTAAAGGGGGGATTTCATGGAGTGTCCGGTTTATCTGCCCGGATCAGACCCCCACGGAACACCCCGTCCGTTGTTTCAAGTCCGTCCCCAATGTCGGGGCCGTGCATGGCTGGTCTCCTGGCTGCGGGTCGTTGCACCTTGTTGCCTTCCCGGTTTCCCAGTGGCGTCGTCACAAGGCACTTACCGCTTACAGTCGCGGGGGCGGCTGCGGTTAAGGGTCTCCCGTGTCAGGATCGGCCCCGTCGCATTCCCATTTCATCCCCCAAGGCTTGGCCTTTGTCGGGGGAACCGTGCGCCGTATGTGTGCGCCTTCGCTGCAGCCAGCGTCAAGGGTGAAAGCGACGTCATCAGGCGACGTCACGACACGCGCCGGTGTCGTGATTGGGGTTTAGCGACCGAAGATCAGTTATTGGATGATCGTGGGCCTGAAACTGCATTCCGCGGGAGGATGACGGAAAGCTCGCGCATCAGCTTGCTGATCCAAACCAGTGGCACACCAAACAAGATCATGAAATTCCCACAAAATTTGACCCCAATTTGCCTGAAATTTGACAATCTTGATGGCTAACCTCAAAGTTGAGTTGGAGAGGCGAAAACGAGTATTTTCAGATGAATGTTTCCTTCAAACAGGACGCCCGTATGGGCGTGCTGACGACTGTTTTGGGTCCCGACAAGCTTAGCCTTGTGCGTTTTGTTGGCGAAGAACACATGAACGACCTTTTCCGTTATCGGGTCGAGGCGATTTCCAATCGCAATGACGTGGATTTTGACGCCCTGATTGGCACGCACGCCACCGTCAGCCTGACGTCATTTGATCTGCCGGACATCCCCTTTGACGGCATCGTCACCGAAGCACAGCTTTTGGGGCCAGGCGACAACGGGTGGCGGTACGAACTGATCTTGCGGCCCTGGTTCTGGATGCTCGGACTGCGCCGCAAGCAACAAATCTATCACGAGATGACCGTGGTGCAAATCTTGCAGGAATTGTTTGCACCCTACACCGGGCTGGGTGAGCCAGCGTTCGAGGTCAGGCTGGCCGGTGATTATCCCGTGCTTGAATACACAGTGCAGTATCGCGAAAGCGATCTGGCTTTTGCGCGGCGCATGATGGAACGCTTTGGTATCAGCTTTCATTTTGCCCACGACATGGGCAGCCACACGTTGGTGCTGACCGACAATATCACCGCCCACGAACCTTTGCCGGGTGGATCGCGCAAATACATCAGCACCGCAACGGGCCACCGGGCAGATGAAGAACATTTCTGGGAGATGCGCCCGGCACGGCGCATGACCACCGGGGCAATCCGGCTGACGGACTACAACTTCAAAACCCCAACGGCGGCGATGGAAACCGAGCGATCAGGTGATGCGGTCTACGAAGAGGGTCAGATCGAAAGCTACGACTACCCCGGCGACTACCTTGAACAGGGCACTGGCAAAAAGGTTGCCCGGTTGCGTGTCGATCAGGAACGCGGTCAAGATCCACGCCATCAGGCGCAGGGCGATTGCGCCAGCTTGCGCGCGGGCCAGATCATCGACATCAGGGGCGACAAGGTGCCCGGTGTAGGGAAGTCACTTTGTCTGTCTGCCCAGCACAGCTATGCCTCGGGCGGCTATGGGTCTGGCGATGATGCGGGTACCATGTATCAGGGTGATTATCTGCTGATGCCCTCGGGCGCGCAGATGCGCCCCGAACGCAAGACGAAACGCGCCGTCGTGCAGGGCCCGCAAACCGCCACGGTGGTGGGCGAGGGCGAGATTGATTGCGACGAATACGGGCGGATTCTGGTGCATTTCCACTGGGACCTCGACAAGCGCTATTCGATGCGCTGCCGGGTCAGTCAGAACTGGGCGTCAAAGGGCTGGGGTGGCATGGTGATCCCGCGCATCGGGATGGAGGTCGTGGTCGAATTCCTTGAAGGCGATCCTGACAAACCGCTGGTCACGGGCTGTGTTTACAACGGCAAGAATGACGTCCCCTATCCGTTGCCGGAACACAAAACCCGGTCTGTTTTTCGCAGCGATACGCACAAGGGGCAGGGGTTCAACGAATTCACGTTTGAAGACGAACGTGGCGACGAACGCATCTATCTGCATGCGCAAAAGGACCACGAGGTTCATATCCAGAACAACAGCGCCAAGCGCGTTGATGTCAGTGAAGTGGAATCCATCGGCAACAGCAAATTTTCCGAGATCGGCAAGGACTATAACTTTCAAATCGGTGGCAATGCGGTTACCGCGATTGGTGTGCCGGATGTCAGCGTGCATGCGCCAAAACCGATGGAGGCCTATGATGACGGGCCGTTGCAGCTCGCCTACAAAACGACGATCCACGGCAAACCCGATGCTGGGCGTGGCCATTACAAATTGATGGTCGCGCAATCCATGACAGAGGTGATCGGCACCCAATCAAACACACGGGTCGGGTCCAGCAGCACGATTGCAATTGGCACAAGCTTGCAGATGAACGTGGGTTCGCAAAAGAACGAAACGGTGGGTGACGGGTCGTATGAAACTGTCGGCGGCGGCCGCTACATGCATGTTGGCAAGGAAATCGACCTGCGCTGCGGGGCATCACGGTTCATCATGAAACGCTCTGGCGAGATTGAGCTGGTTGGCACGCATATCAAGCTACGCGCCAAGAAAATCGACCTGAACTAGGAGCCATCGACATGAAAGCAGTCATTGGAATTGGTGGCCTGGCGCTGGTCGGTTTTGCGGCTTGGACCATGTGGCCAAAGGCACCGGATGTAGCCACGGCCTGCGCGCCGGTGACCGAGGCAATCGGCGCAGAGGTACCGACCGAATTGGCTGCGATGCTCGATCGGACCTGTGCGGCAGCCTTTGTTGCCGACACCGATGCGTCTCGCGCATTTGATTTGGGCTACCCGTCTTTGGCCTTTGATCATGCGGATGAAAACGAAGTGCTCGCAGTGATCGACGCGACCGCAGGCGAGGGGGACCGGGGATTCTTTGCCTCTGATCCTGCCATTCTTGATCGGCTGCCCGATGGTCCGACGGCAGACTTTGTGCGCGCCTCTCGCGATGCACAGAGCGCGTTGGCGCAAGCTGATGATGTTGGTGCGGTTTTGCGGGCAATCCCGATTTGGGGCAATGATGCGAATATGGAAGTCATCGTGGACGGATGCGGTGATTTCGATTGCGCGACTGATGCAAGTGATTGCGCCGGTTATGTGGGTTTGGCGGACAAGTTGCTGGTCGCGCAGGGGACTGCAACACTGGCAGAGGTGCAGACAGCTTGCCCAGTTAGCCCCGGTTGGGTGCTGGGTCTGCGCCGCGCGGGACTTGTTGATACGGCATGTACCAGCACGTTGGCGGTGAACCGTGCGATGGCTGATCCCGCAACCCTTGGCACGGCATGCTATCCTTCAGGGCTCGATGCCAGCGCATTGCCCGCCATTGGATCAGCCGACTACCCACGCCTAGTGCGCGCAAACGGGATCGATGGCGTGTCGGCTGGCACTTTGCGTGTCATGCAATCCGCCTATCCCGAAGCCACTGCATATCTTACGACCGCCGGAGGCAGTTAAATGGTTGAATTCACCAGAGAAGACCTTGATGCGTTTCTGTCAAAGACCGACTTTGATTTTTCCAAAACCTCAGATTGGGAAGCATTTCTGGAAGAGCGCCGCTTAGGTGGATCGGGCCGCGACGCGGACGGAATTCAGCTTCGCGACATCAAAAATTATGCTGTGGGCTTTGCCAATGTGATCACCACAAGCGGCACAGTTACCGCGCGCTTTAATGTCCGCACATTGGGCAGTGGCCTCGCCCTGCCGCCGGGTATTCTTTACGTCTATCACAACGACAGCCCCGGCCCCAAAAAGGTGACCAGCTTTTACGTTGGCCCGCCGACGTCCTCCGCATCGTTCCAGCTTGAGGTCAGCAGTGGTGGCCCGGATGGCGAAGAAGGCTGGGGTGCGCTTTATTATGTGATCATCAAGTCAGGGAACCTGCCCGGGCAGGGGCTGGCGGAAATGGCCGGAAAACGTGCCTTGCGCCAGGCGATCAAGACCGCTGGTTGGCTGACACGCGGTGGGTTCCGCCTGCTGTCGATGGGCGAAGCGGGCTATGACGTCACGGTGCAGGTGGGCAATGGCGCGCCGACTCGCGATTTCATGCCGCAAGAGATCATCTCGGACGCCGGGATGGAACAGATCGAGGAAACCGCGCGCAATGCGTGGGATGCCTTGACCGATTAGGGGAAAACTTGATGCCAGCCGCCTCTCGCAAGGGTGATATCTGCGTCGGTCACGGATGCTTCCCGCCGACACCGTCGATTGCGGGCAGCCCCAATGTCTCTATTGACGGCATTCCGGCCTTGCGCAAAGGCGATGCAGTCGCGCCACATGGCTGTTCGAACTGCCCGCCGCATGGGCGTTCAGTCTCTGCCGGGTCACCGACGGTCTTTGTGAATGGCAGGCCTTTGGCCCGGATCGGGGATGGGGTTGATTGCGGTGGGTCGGTGTCTGCCGGGTCCGGCACTGTCACGGCGGATGTTCAGCCCGCACCGACCTTTTCACCCCTGCGGCTGGCGCGAGGTGCGCCCTGCGTGCGCGAATGCATGCGCGATGCCAACCGCAAGGGTCAGGCCTTTGTGACCAGTTCCGGATGAACGGCGCGACACCCATATCCCGCAGGACCCTGTTCGGCCTGCGCCGCGCGTTTCGCGCAGGTCAATTGACGGCCGTGCTGGATGCCACAAGC
Organism: Yoonia sp. R2331; assembly: GCF_041103235.1. Classification (NCBI taxonomy): domain Bacteria; kingdom Pseudomonadati; phylum Pseudomonadota; class Alphaproteobacteria; order Rhodobacterales; family Paracoccaceae; genus Cognatiyoonia; species Cognatiyoonia denitrificans. Next base: position 83,760 of record NZ_JBGCUN010000001.1, read on the forward strand.
TATGATAATCTGCTGGCCACTATCGGCGCATCCCGCCTGACATTCGAAAGCCTGTTTTCCGGCGAAGATGCGATCATGTTGTCGGGTGAGGCCCCTTATGTCGTGGCTCTGGATCCGGACAGGCCCAAAGCTGTCCGGGACCTGATCAAGGCGGCAAATCATCGCCACGCGGGTTTTGTTGCGCAAAGCGATGCATCATTGGATGATCTGCGCAGGCATTTTGCCGGGCGTTTGCACGTCATCATCAACGAGGGTCAAGACATGGCGCTTTTCCGGTTTTATGACACCCGCATTCTGCTGGCGTTCCTGGCTTCGCTTACCACAACAGAGGCGGCGGCGTTCTGGGGACCCGTCGATCAGGCCTATGTGGCGCGCGGCGCCGGGATCGCAAAGATCAATATGCCGTTGCTTCCCGGTGCGTCCGTCGCCACCGACCTTGAGCCCGCCGAAGGTGATATCCGCCCCCCTGTGCTGCAACAGATCAACAGCAACCAGATGGAACAAATGAGCAAGGTCACCGACACGGTCTTTCGTGAGCGGCTGCAGGCCTACCTGACCACGGAATGGGGCGGCGATGTTGGTGACCGCACCCCCGACGAGGTGCAGGACCTGATCGGTGCTTCCATTGCCGATTGCGCCCGGCTCGAGGTGTGTCGCGAGATGGATATCGTCACAATGGCGATCGTGCGCATGCGCAAACCTGCGCTGGTCGCATCTGATGAATTCTGGGAGGCCGTCATCGCCCAGAAGCCAAATCCGAACCAACGCTCTGGCGCGTTTCTGGGCCGGATCATCATCGAACTGGAACCTGACGCCGCCATTGCCTTTTATCAGCGGCTGAACGGGTGGTGGGAGTTTGGAAAAGCAGAAGAGGAGATGGAACTTTGATCATCCCATCGCAAAAATCTGCGGAAGCCTTGGCCGAACTGGGCCGCGAGGGGGGACGTTGGGCCGAAGGCTTGGCCCGGCGCGAGGCGCTGGACCCGGCAACGCGGCCATTGCCGCCCTATGACTGCCCAACGGGCACCTGCGCCACTGACAAGCCGTGTGAAGAGGTAAAGCCAGGCGATACCATCGCCCCTGACAGCCGCGAACATGTCGAGCGCAATGCCTGCAACCGGTGCCCTGCCACCAATCCGACCCCGGTGACAGAGGTGCAAAGCCGGATGTGGCCATTGCCCGACAAAGAGGTCGTGGTTCGTTACGAGGACTCAGAAGGAAACCATTGGCTGCCCGACAGCATGTTTTCAGCGCCGCGCTTTCATGGAGATGCCGGTTTGGGGGCGCGAGACGCGCCCAACATGACCTACAGGGTCGCCCTGTCATTGTCCGGCGGGCGCGGCTGGCAGTGCCGCTATTTTGGCGGTGTTCTGGATGACACCAGCCTTGATCTGGGCACATTCGATTATGCCGACGGTGGGACGTCGATGCACATGAGCATGGACGTCAGCCCGCATAACGCCAATCCTAACTACGCCCCAAACCTGACCGAGACATTCTAAGCCATGACCCGCCCAAACGACCCCGAAAAAGGCGTCTTCCGCCTTGGTCAGGACCTGAGCCTTGCCGACATCTGGATCGGACTGCACAGCGACGCCAAGCAATGGCAGCGCGCCGCGTTTGCGCCCGATACGCTGCGGCAGCGGGCAGCGGTGGCCGACAACACCAACGCGCTATTGGCGGTTCTGGACACTTGCGAGGCCGCGCGGTGGCAGGCCTTTATCGAGGCACAGGGGATCACTCAGATCGGTGCGATTGCGCTGTCCTGGTGCAAGGGCGCGGATCTGCAAGCTGTGGCGGACGGTGTTCTGCTGGACATCGAAGAGCCTGCGCAAATAGATGAACGCGCGATCAGGCTTTTCAATCCGGCCATGCGACCGCAAAGCCGATCCCTGATGCAACTGGCAGAGGCGGTCAGCTATGACATCAAGGCGTTAGTGCTTGTGGCGCTCTGCGATCCGGCACCTATCGTCATGGATGTCTCGACTGCGTGGCTGGTTGATCTGCCCCCGATGTTAGGCGCGGTTCTGTTGAAACGCTATGACCCCGCCGTGTCAAAGTTGCAGCCCGAAATCCTCGAGACATGGCAAGCTGCTGCTTAACGGCGCGTTTTCGGCTGCGACACAATCCCGACTAAAACAATCGGGCCTGTCATTGTGCGACGGATCGGGCTAAAACCGCCGCGACCAGCAAGCAGAGCACACTTCATGGACAAGCACATCATTACCGGGACAGCGTTGCTGATTGCTGCGGTGTGTCTGTTGCCACTGCTGGGCGTCGTTGCGGCCGCTGCTCTTGGGACGTTTGATACGCTTTCACAGCTCGCCCAGACCGTGCTGTGGCGCTATACTTGGACGACGCTGGTTTTGGTCGTGCTGGTCGCAAGCGGCAGCATCCTCATTGGTAGTGTCACTGCCTGGCTTGTGGTCACGACAGAGTTTCGCGGGCGCCGGTTGCTGGAAGTCGGGCTGGTCATCCCGCTGGCGTTTCCGGCCTATGTTTTGGCCTATGCCTACACCGATGTGCTGGACCATCCAGGCATTGTGCAATCCACTTTGCGCGATCTGATGGGATGGGGGCCGCGCGATTATTGGTTCCCGGAAATCCGGTCATTGGGTGGTGCGGCATTGATGCTGACGCTGGTACTTTATCCTTATGTCTACCTGCTGGCACGCACCGCGTTTCGCTTGCAGGCGGCCGCGCCGTTCTATGCTGCAAGGTCGCTGGGTGCATCGCCGTTGCACGCCTATTTGCGGGTCTCTTTGCCGCTGGCGCGTCCCGCCATTGCCGCAGGCGCGCTTTTGGTGGTGATGGAGACGATTGCCGATTTTGGCACCGTTGCGCATTTCAGTGTCCAAACCTTTGCTACGGGTATCTACACCAGTTGGTTCGGGTTGGCAGATCGTGGCGCGGCGGCGCAATTGGCGTTGGGTCTTTTGACCTTTGCGCTGCTGGTGGCGGCCCTTGAATACATCAACCGGGGCAGGGCGACCTATGCCACCAAAGGCCAGCAAGAGCCGTTTTCGCGGTTCCATCTGTCAGGTGGTCGCGCCTTGGCCGCACAGATTGCCTGTGCATTGCCGGTGCTACTGGGGGTGGTCATCCCAACGATCACACTGATCCTGATGGGGCTGCGGTCCGAACAGGATATCTTTAGCCCGCGCTATGTGGGGTTCATCCAGAATTCGCTTCTGCTTGCAGCTATTGCCGCTGTGCTGACGGTGAGTGCTGCGATCATTCTTGGCACCTTTGACCGGATCCTGAAAAGCCGCACGTCGCTTGCGACGCTGTTCGTCGGGCGGCTTGGTTATGCGGTTCCGGGTGGGGTAATCGCGGTGGGGCTGATGGTGCCCTTTGCACGGTTCGACAACTGGTTTGATGCCCGGATGGAAGACTGGTTCGACATCTCGACCGGGCTGCTGATCTCGGGTTCGATCTGGTTGTTGATTGCGGCCTATCTGATCCGGTTTCTGGCCGCTGCAATCGGGGCCTATGACAGCGGGTTGTCGACGGTCACCCCGAACGTGGATGCGGCAGCGCGGGTGCTGGGGCGCAGCGCATGGGGAACCGTCCGGTCAATCCATATGCCAATCTTGCGGGGCAGCATCCTGACGGCGCTGCTGATTGTCTTTGTCGATACGATCAAGGAATTGCCCGCCACGCTGATCCTGCGGCCCTTCAATTATGACACGCTGGCGGTGCAGGCCTTTCGTCTCGCCTCGGACGAGCGGCTGGAAGGAGCGGCGGTGCCAAGCCTGATGATTGCGGCGATCGGTCTGTTGCCGGTGATCTTGTTGTGCGTCCGGATCGGGGACAGGCGACAGCGGTCATAAAGAAAGGCGCGCCGAGAGTGGCGCGCCTTTGGATCGTGTAGTGCCGATGTGGGCGAATTACTTCCAGCCCGCCTCGTTCAGGATGGTCTGTGCCGCAGCAATGTTGTCGGCGATATCCGACAGTGCAATCGCATCAGGGCGGAAGATGCCAAGGGCCGCCACCGATGGGGCGAGGCCCACGCCCGGCACGGCAGGGTATTCATCATTCCCGGCCGAGAAATATTCCTGCGCCTGTTCGGATGCGAGGTATTCAAGGAACTTCACAGCGTTGTCCTTGTTGGGGGCATTCACCGCCACGCCACCACCAGAGATGTTCATATGTGCCCCGATATCGTCTTGGTTGGGGAAGACCCAGCCGATGGTGTCGATGCTGTCGGACAGATCAGATACATCGCGACGCAAGGCGCGGGCAAAGTAATAGGTGTTGGACATGGCGATATCGCATTCGCCCGACACGATCCCGCGCAACTGATCAGTATCGCCACCCTGCGGGTCACGGGCAAAGTTGGCAACAACGCCCTTGGCCCAATCCGCTGCCGCATCTTCACCCAGATGTGCGGTCAATGCTGCAACGATGTTCTGTGTATAAACGTTCGAGGATGAGCGGATGCAGACCATGCCTGCATATTCCGGCTTGGCCAGATCCTGATAGGTCATCGGCGGGTTGGCGACATCGTTCTTGTCATAAAACAGAATGCGCGCACGCTGGGAAAAGGCAAACCACTGGTTGTCATCGTCTTGCAGATAAGCAGGGATTGCGGATTCCAGCACAGGGCTGTCAATGGATTGCAGCAGGCCCAGGTCCTTGGCGCGGGTGATGCGCACGGTGTCGACGGTCAGGAAGACGTCAACGGGGGAATTGTCGCCTTCGGCTTCCATACGCGCGATCAGCTCGTCGGCTTTACCTTCGATGCGGTTGATGGTGATGCCGGTTTGTTCGGTGAAGTCCGAATACAGACGCTCGTCGGTGTCATAGTGGCGCGAGGAATAAAGGTTCAGCTCGCCCTCTGCTGTGGCGCCGGCGGCCGTCAGGGCCAGCGCGGTCGCAAGGATTGAAGTCATGGGTTTCATGGGGAGGTCTCCAGGTTGGTCTGTTATCTGACTGTTTTAGTCAAATACCCGATCAGTGGGATATGGCAAGCCTTTCTGATCAAAATACTCAGGTTTATCTTCTGATCGTATCTGGCGGCGTAGAACGCCGGAAACATGCGAAAAAGCTTGAGGAGTGTGACCGCAGCCCTTCACATTTTTCACTTTCCTTATAAATATAGTCAGGAATCAGAACCCTGAGCCCGCAGGTTGTCAAAGATGCGATCCGTTGCCCCTCTCGCCACACCACAAGTTACACCGCAGCCCGTTCCGCAATTTCCCGCGGCATGGTACGAGACACTGGATGCGCTGCGCGTTGTGGCGCGGCGTTGCCGGGTTGCGCCCCGGACGGATTTGTTCAGGGCCTGTGCGCTGATTGCAAACACCAAGTCTGCAACACATGAAAATTATGCGCAGGCCCTATTCCGCTGCATCGGCGATGCGATTGGACGCAACCCGGTGTTTTATCGACCCGGAACGACCGAAGTGTCATTCGACGAGGCGTGGCTGATCCGCGCTGTCATGGCTGCCACCGAAGGTGACGAAGGTAGCCTGCGGTTCTTGGTCGGCAGCCGTGTGCCAAAGGTGCATCGGCGACACATCCGCTTTCTAATCAGCGGAATCGCGCAGCACGCAAACAAGACTTAGAATAATTCTAATAAGTGCTTGCCTCAGAGGCCGCAGCGATTATGTATGGTCCAAGCCAGCCAGCTTGATGCCAGCCAGCATATTTCAACGAAAGTGGAGACTGGAAATGACACAAACAGCAGCAGCACTGAGCACCGACGCCCAGACGCAGATTGCCGAAGCGCTGAACCAAGCGGTCGCGGAAACCGCCGTGACAACGATGCTTGCGCAGAATTTTCATTGGAACGTTAAGGGCATGGCTTTTGGCCCCCTGCATGACCTGTTCCAGACGATCTACGAAGACCATTTCGTGGCACAAGATGATCTGGCCGAACGTATTCGCGCCCTCGATGCCCATGTCGAAGGTACTTTGGCGGGCATGGTGAAGCGGGCGAAAGTGGCAGAACATGATGGTCGCGCCAGCGACAAAGACATGATCAAGCTGATGCAGACCGCGCAAGAAACCCTAGCCGCGACGCTTGCGGAATGCGGGGAATTGGCGGCGCACCACGGCGATACGCTGACCGAAGACCTGTGCATCGCACGCGGCCAGACCCACGAAAAATTCGCGTGGATGCTGCGGGCGCATCTGGGCTAAGTCAGCACTGCTGAACACGATCAAAGACGGGCCGCACTGCGGCCCGCCTTTGCCTGCTAGACCTCGAACGGGGGTGGCACACCCTTTTTGCGGCATTTCCTGGCATAGGCGGTTTTCCAGCCATCAAATTTCCCCATCTGCGCCTGCTGCGCCATCAGCATGTCAACAAAGGCTGCACGGTGAGCATTCTTCTTTAGTGACTTGAACAGCGACTTCTGCGTCTTGGTCATGGCGCAGCCGATGCAATGGCCCTGGCGCTTGTATTTGCACACGTCAATGCAGGGGCTCGGGGTCTTGGGCATCGTTGGTTCCGGTGTGAATGTGCAGCATCAATGCAGCCGGTGCCGCCCAGTCGGCTTTGGGGCCGCTGCGCGCCGAGCGCAAAGTTTCATCTGTTTCAGCGAAATGCCAAATTGGGTGGCAAGGCTAGTGATGACGGGGGCGACGTCGGGCCGCACCAGCAAGATCGCGATCAGCATGGCATCTTCACGGTCGCCCTCTGTCGCGGATGCGATAAACTGTGCAAAGCTCGCCTCGTCGGCGCCGACACATTTGCAGTGCAAGGCATGGTGCGCAAGCGGCCGCCGCCCATGATGGGCGCATAACCTGCACAGATCGCAGAAGGCTTCAAAGACGCGCTGACCTCGCGCCGCGCCCAATGCCTGAGTCATGTCATGCTGAACAATCGACTGCATGTCGGGGCCGTCGCACCACATCCGCAGATAGATCACAGCGGTCGCCTTCAGGCTGTCGTAATCCTGCAAATGACCAACGGCTGCGCCGCCACGCTCTGGGATCATCGCATTCATTTGGTGAGGATCAATTTGCCAGCGCGGGTGATCCGCAGCACGTAGACCTGACCGTCCAGATCAATGCGCGCCTCTGCGCCGGTCTTGATCAGATCGCGGGCATCATAACGTAATGGCGCCACCTTGGATCGGTCAGTCTTGGGGGCCTTGGATTGAAGGTCCATCAGTCTGTTTCCATTTGTGTTGAGCGGCCAGACGGTTTGACCGGAACCCACGATTTTGACATGCGAAGACGTCCTTTCATCTCATGAATTGTCGGGCTTCCCGTGCGGTGAACAGGGTGGCTGGATTGATACTATAAACCTGAGTGATTTAGTCGGAGATGTCAATTGAAACGGGCAGCGTGCCATTGAAGACGCGGAAACGCGGGTAGGCACGTCTTTCGCAATGCAGCCAACCGGTGGATGCCGCAGAGGTTGATGGTCATGGGGAATGGGACCTATCAACAAGGCCGGTTTGGTGACTGAAAGGGGCAGCGACCCGCAATATCTTGTGGATAAGTGGCGGAAATGGGCCATATGAGGGGCTCTTGCGTTGACTTGAGGCGGATGCGGAGGTCATGTTTCGGGTCCATGTGGGAATCGGGGTAGGCACCTTTGCGTTTTTCCAAGCTACGATTGAACGGCTTCAAAAGCTTTGTGGACCCGACCGATTTGATTATCGCCGACGGGCTGACCGGTGTGGTTGGTCCAAACGGCTGCGGTAAGTCGAATCTGCTGGAAGCCCTGCGCTGGGTCATGGGTGAAAACCGTCCAACCGCGATGCGCGGCGGTGGCATGGAAGACGTGATCTTTGCCGGTGCCGCAACCCGGCCTGCCCGTAACTTCGCTGAAGTATCGCTGCACATCGACAATGGCGAACGATTGGCACCTGCGGCGTTTAACGACAGCGACGTCCTGGAAATCGTGCGCCGGATCACGCGGGATGCGGGTTCGGCCTATAAGGTCGGCACCAAGGATGTGCGCGCGCGCGATGTGCAGATGCTTTTCGCGGATGCCTCGACCGGGGCGCATAGCCCGGCGCTGGTGCGGCAGGGACAGATATCAGAGCTGATTAACGCCAAACCCAAGGCGCGACGGCGCATTCTGGAAGAGGCGGCGGGCATCTCGGGGCTATATCAACGGCGGCACGAGGCTGAGCTGAAGCTGAAAGGGGCGGAAACCAACCTGACCCGTGTGGATGATGTGATCGAACAGCTTGCGACGCAATTGGGCCAGCTGGCGCGGCAGGCGCGGCAGGCACAGCGGTATCGCCAGATTGGCGAGGGGCTGCGCAAAGCCGAGGGCATGTTGCTTTACCGGCGCTGGAAAGAAGCGGATCAGGCACTGGCCGCAGCCGCCGACCAATTGCGCGAACGCACCGTTGCCGCAGCCCAGGCCGAGAAGACGGCCCAGCAAGCGTCCAAAGGTCGAACCGAAGCCGAAGCGGCGCTGCCGCCCCTACGTGAGGAAGAGGCCATCGCGGCTGCCGTGCTGCAACGCCTGCAGGTGCAGCGCGATACTCTCAAGGATCAGGAAGTGCGCGCACTGTCGATGATCGAGACGCTGCAAGGCCGGATTGACCAGCTGGGCCGCGATATCGACCGCGAGGCGGGGTTGAACAAGGACGCAGGCGAGACGATCGAACGGTTGGAATGGGAAACGGCAGAACTTGCCAAGGCCGGAAAAGGGCACGAAAGCCGCCTTGATGCGGCAAAGGCAGCAGCGGCAGAGGCCGCTCAGACCTTGCAAGCGCGCGAAGGCGATCTTTCGCAGCTGACCGAAGATGTGGCTCGCCTTGCCGCGCGGCACCAGTCGGCACAGCGACTGCTCGAGGATTCGCGCACCACGCTCGAGAAATCAGAGGCTGAAGAGGCCCGCGCCAAGGCCGCAATGGCCGAAGCGCAGCAGGCACTTGTCGATGCCGAGGCGCGCTTTGGCGCGGCACAGGCGGCCGAGGCACAGGCGGTTGAGACCGCAGCCAAGGCCGATGAAACATTGCTTGAGGCAGAGGCAGCGCGGGCCGAAACCCAGACCCGCGAAAGCGACGCGCGCGTGATGCGGTCCGAAGCCGAAGGCGAAGCAAACGCACTCAAGGCCGAGGTCGCGGCGCTCAGCCGGATGGTCGAACGTGACACCGCAGAAGGCGGGCAGGTGCTGGACCTGCTGCGCGTCGAAGGCGGTTATGAAAAAGCGCTTGGGGCTGCCTTGGCCGACGATTTGCGCGCCCCTGCAGTCGGGCCTGATGCGGCATCTGGCTGGGCAGCGCTTCCCGGCTATGCCGATCCACAGACCTTGCCTGCGGGGGTCAAGGCACTGACCAATTTCGTGAGCGTGCCAGAGGTGTTGGTGCGCCGCATGGGGCAGGTGGGACTGGTCGAGGCCGCAGATGGCCCGCGTTTGCAGGCTGATCTGAAACCGGGCCAACGATTGGTGAGTGTCGAAGGCGACTTGTGGCGCTGGGACGGGTTCCGCGCCGGGGCCGAGGATGCGCCATCGGCCGCAGCACTGCGGCTGCAGCAGTTGAACCGGTTGGCGACGCTGAAGCTTGATCTTGAAGAGGCCAACGCCAAGGCGGCGGGTATGGTGCAGGCGCACGAAAGCCTGACCCGGCGTCTGGCTGACTTGACCGAGGCCGACCAGAAAGCACGGCAGGCCCGGCGCGATGCGGACCGGCTGGTTGCCGACGCCAATCGCGCGCTCAGCCGGGCAGAGGCGGACCGCAATTTGGGCGCGGGCAAGGTGGAAAGCCTTGGCTTGGCCGCCAAACGTCATGCAGAAGAAGCGATGACCGCGCGCAAATCGCTGGGCGAAGCGGAAAAGGCTGCGCAGGGCTTGGGCGATCTGGATGCGGCACGGGCCGAAGTCGAAGACATCAAGATGACGGTCGAGGCCGCGCGGATCACGATGATGTCTCGCCGGTCGGCCCATGACGAGGTCCGCCGCGAGGGTGAGGCGCGCCTGAAGCGTAGTCAGGAAATCACCAAGGAAATCAGCGGCTGGAAGCATCGGTTGGAGACAGCCAACAAGCGCACCGCAGAGCTGGCATCGCGCAAGGCGGAATCCGAAGAAGAGTTGAAAGCTGCCGTCACCGCACCCGAAGAGATTGCGGCCAAGCGCGCCGAACTTGCCGACGCGATTGACGAGGCCGAGGGGCGGCGCAAAGCCTCTGCCGATGCGCTGGCTGCGGCGGAAAATGCGCTGCGTGTCTGCAGTGATGTCGAGCGAGATGCCGAGCGCGGCGCGTCCGAGGCGCGCGAGGCGCGCGCGCGGTCGGAGGCGCGATCAGATGCCGCGAAAGAAACCGTTGCCGCAGCTGCAGAACGGATCATGGAAGCACAAGAGGTGTCCCCCGATCAACTGCTTGACGCGCTGGACGTGGACCCCGACAAAATGCCGGACGCCGAAACCATCGAAGCGCAGGTCAATACGTTCAAACGGCAGCGCGATGCGCTGGGGGCCGTGAACCTGCGCGCCGAAGAAGACGCCAAGGAAGTGCAGGTCGAACATGACCAGCTTGTCACCGAAAAGGCCGATCTGGAAGCCGCCATTGCTGCATTGCGGTCCGGGATTGCCAGCCTCAACAAGGAAGGTCGCGAACGTCTGCTGACCGCTTTCGAGCAGGTGAACGAGAACTTTGGCCTGCTTTTCACCCACCTCTTTGGTGGCGGCGAAGCGAAACTGGTGCTGGTCGAAAGCGATGACCCGCTTGAGGCGGGGCTGGAAATCATGTGCCAGCCACCGGGTAAGAAGCTGTCGACGCTGTCGCTGTTGTCGGGGGGCGAACAGACCCTGACGGCCCTTGCACTGATCTTTGCGGTGTTCCTTGCTAACCCCGCGCCGATCTGTGTGCTCGACGAGGTCGACGCGCCGCTGGACGATGCCAATGTCACCCGGTTCTGCGACCTGCTGGACGAAATGACGCGCCGCACTGAAACACGGTTCCTGATCATCACCCACCATGCGGTGACCATGAGCCGGATGGACCGGCTGTTTGGCGTCACCATGGGCGAACAGGGCGTGAGCCAGCTTGTCTCTGTCGATCTGAAGAAAGCCGAGGCAATGGTGGCGTGAGCACCCACACCGACCTGAGCGCGCAAGCAGGCCGGTGTTGCGGCAGAGGTTTGACCCCTCGCGCAGTTGTGACGTTTGATGAGGCTCAAACCCGCTAAGCTGCGCCAAACGGAAGGGATGTCGATGCGGATTTTGTGGATGCTGGCCCTGCTGGCGGGACCAGCGGCGGCGCAGGAGTTCGAACCCAAGGCCAGTGACCAGGTGCTGGATGCCGCCGCGATGGCGGCACAGGTTGTGGGTCGCACGCACGAGTTTTTTGATGGTGGTGTCTCGTTCTTTTCGGTCTCAGGCATTTACACCTATACCTACAACGACGGTGCACGTGCCTATGGTGAATGGCAGCTGCGCGATGATGGTGCGGGTGGCGTCATTTGCACCTCTTTCGAGGCCGGTTTCTCGCGCTGCGACATGTATGTGCATGACGGCACCCGGCTGGTGCTGATCACCGAGGACGGCACCCGGTTCCCGGTGCGCGCAGAAAGCTAACCGGCGGACAGTGCTGACAGAAAAGCAGGGGTTGGCCAGGCATCAGCCGGTAGCCCAAGGCGCTGTTGTTCGGCCTGCACAGCGGCGCGCGTCTTGGCACCAAGGATTCCGTCAATGCCGCCGACATCGTGTCCCAGTGCGGTCAGACGTTCTTGCAAAACCATCATTTGATCGCCCGAAAGCCCGGCGTCTGGGTTGCCCGCGTCATAGGGCGGTGCGCCCATCAGCCGGGTTGCAAAGTAGGCGGCGGTGGTGACGTAGACAAAGCTTTTGTTCCACTCGAAATAGACCTCGAAATTCGGATAGGCGAGGAACGTAGGCCCCTTGCGCCCCATCGGCAACAGGACCGCGGCAGGCAGGTCTGCGGGGCCAAGGTCGCCGTTGCGCGCGGCCACCCCTGCGGCTTGCCAATCGGCCACCGACATCTTGTGATCAAGGCCGGTCTGCGCCCAGTTCAGGTCTTGCGGCACGGTAACTTCCTGCAACCACGGCTCATTCGCGCGCCACCCCAATGCGGACAGCACATGCGCCCCCGACAAAAGCGCATCGGCGCTTGAGGTCTTGAGCGTCACCTGACCGTCGCCATCGCCGTCGCGACCGTAGGCGATGATATCTTCGGGCAGCATCTGGACCTGCCCAATCTCGCCCGCCCAGGCCCCGGTAGTGGTGGCCGGGTCCATGTCGCCGCGCGCGGCCAGTTCAATCGCGGCGATCAGTTGCGGGCGAAACAGTTCTGGCCGGCGGCAGTCATGCGCAAGCGTCAGCAGCGCGTTACGCGTGTTGAAATCGCCTTGCACCTGCCCGTAATCCGTCTCGAACGCCCAAAACGCCAGCAACACCCCACGGGGGATGCCATAGTCGCGGGCGATTTGGTCAAAGACGGCGTCATTTCGGTCGCCATAAATGCGGCCATTGTCCAACCGGTTTTGGCTGATCAGGCGCCGCGAAAAGTCGATAAAGTCGCGTTGAAAAACGCCCTGCGACCGATCCGCCTTGATCACCGCAGGGTCTAGCGCGGCACCTGCGAAGAACGCATCTGACGCAGCGGCGCTGATGCTCTGCGCTGCTGCCTCAGCCTTTACGCCGTCAATAAAGGCGGGCAGCGGGCCGCCGCAGGTCTGGGCGGTGGTCTGGCTGGCAAGAAGGGCGAGGGCAAAGGCAAGGCGCATGGCAATTCCTGTCTGGTTTGGCCCAGCCTAGCAGCGGGTCAGCTGATCAGAAAGAGACCGATCAACAGTGCAGGCATAAGAACCGCCGCCCAGACGCGCCACAGAATCCAGACAGCCTCTGTGATGTGGTCGGCATTCAGCTCTCGGATGCCGCGCGTGTTGACGAAAGGATAGTCTTGCACCGTGCCGTCATAGACGCGCGGACCTGAAAGGGCAAAGTTCAGGGCATGGGCCAATGCCGCTTCGGGCCAGCCTGCGTTGGGGGACCGGTGCAGCGGGGCATCGTCGACCACCCCGTCGAAGACGTCAAAGCGCAAGGTCACAAGCAGGATCAGCCCAGCGGTGATGCGCGCGGGCACCCAGTTCAGCAAGTCATCGAACCGGGCGGCGGCCCAGCCGAACTCTGCGTGGCGGTCAGTGCGGTAGCCGATCATGCTGTCGGCGGTATTGGTGATCTTGTAGATCAGCAGCCCCGGCAATCCGCCGATCACAAACCAGAAGATCGGTGCGATCACCCCGTCCGACAGGTTTTCTGCCCCGCTTTCGATGGCCGCGCGGGCAATATCTGCCTCGGTCATGTCATTTGTATCACGGCCAACGATCTGCGCGACCGCACGGCGGCCATCGCCAAGGCTGATGCGCAGCCCGCGCGCGACGGCCAGCACATGGTCACACAGCGAACGTTGCGCAAGCAGAACTGCCAGTGCGATCACCTCGACCACGGTGCCGGGGATTGCGCGCAACAGCAGGCCAATGGCCAGTGCCGACAGGACCATGATCACCAACGCGGCGATCCCCTTGGCCTTGCGCGCGGCACCCTGGTTCAGCGCCTCATCCATCCATCCAATCACCCGCCCCATCAATACGGCAGGGTGCGGCACACGGGACCACAGCCACTTGGGCTCTCCCAGCAGCGCATCAAGGATCATGCCAATGGTTAGGGTCAAAACGCGGCCTCAACCTGTGCCCAGCGGTCTGGGTGCGGCAAGCCCAGACGCAGCCAATTGTCGGCATAAGGGAAGATGCGCGACCAGATCTTGTGGCGGGCCAGATGTGCTTGCGCGGCGGCGGCATCCTGCACTTGATAAAGCCGGAACAGGTCCGTTCCACCAAGGCTGACAGCACCTTTGGCCGTGACGATCTTGTCCAGCTTTGCTGCGTCTTGTGCCAATCGCGTCCGCGTTTCATCCGCCCATGCGGGGTCTGACAACGCCTCTGCGCCGATGGCCAGCGCCACACCGGATACGTGCCAGGGGCCAAGCGCCTCTTTCAGGTCGGTGATGATCACGGGGTCCCCGATGGCAAAGCCCAGCCGCAGACCCGCGTGCCCCCAGAATTTGCCGAAACTCTTCAGCACAATAGTGCCGGGTCTTGCGGACAAGGCGATATGACTTTCGCCCGGTGTGACGTCGCAAAAGCTTTCGTCGATGATTGTCAGCGGCGCATTCAGATTGTCCGCATCCCACATCAGGCCATCCGGGTTGTTGGGGTGAACCGCCACCAGCGCGTCATAGCCGTCTTCATCCAGTGTCCAGCCTGCTGCCCGAAAGGCTGCCCCATGTTCATTGTATGTGGGGCCGGGGATTTCGACGCGGCCCGCCGGGCGCATCCGGGGCAGTTGCGCAATAAGCGCCGAGGCGCCCGAGGCCGGCAAAATCGCAGCACCTTCCGGCACCTGCCAATAGCTGCGGGCAAGCCCGATCAGGCGTTCCATCGCGTCCGTGTCAGGCAAGCCCGTCCAGACGTGGCCAGGCAATGGCGGAATAGGATAAGGCACCGGATTGATCCCGGTCGACAGGTCAAGCCATTCGGCGCGCACGCCACCATATCGTTTGATTGCCGCGTCCAGACCGCCGCCATGATCGCGCTGAGTGGTCATGATACGTCAGGCAATGGCGGGTGGCGGGTGACAAAATGGCCTTTGATCGCCTGCGGCCACTCGCGGTAAGGCACCTGGCCTGTGTCGCTGGCCGCGTGTTTGGCGGCATAGTCGACAATGCCCGCGGCTGCTTCTGCGTCTGGTTCAAAATCGCCGATGGTGTAGTTCAGCTTGTCTTGGCCCTGCACCGCGACGTTGCAACCTTTCTTGCAGCCCATCAGGCAGGACACGCGCCGGGTTTGCACGTTGGGGGCATCTTCTGCCGCCGCCTCAATCAAGGCCGCCAGCCGTTCGCCATCAGTTTGGGACATATCGCCTGATTCCCACCCCTCGCGCTTGCAGGTGTCGCAAATGGTGATCCAGGTTGTCATGGCAAAAATCCCGTTGGTCCAAGCCGACTTTCAAGCGGATTTCGGCCTGAGTGACAAGATGATGAGCGGAAAATCGTCTGCTTTCTCTGATCCGCCGAAATGTTAACCATTCGTTTACCCTAAGGATGAATGACAGCTTAACGTACTAGTCAATTTGTGACGAAACCGTTACAAAAGAGTTGCGGATGTGGAGGTGAGATGCACGTTCTGATTGTTCAGAGCAACGCACAGTTGGGGTCATTGTGGCAACGTCATCTGGAGCGGTTGGGCATGTCGGTTGTTTTGGCAACCAGCGGTTCCGATGCCGTTCAGATTATTGAAGATGTGCCCTTTGATGTGATTGTTTTGGACCTTGTCCTGCGCGAAGGCAGTGCATTGACCGTCGCTGATGTTGCGAATTTCCGCCAACCAGACGCCAATGTGGTGTTCGTTACCGACACGACGTTCTTTTCGGACGGGTCAATTTTCGCGCATAGCGCCAATGCCCGTGCCTTTGTAGAAAAGGCGACGCCGCCAGCGGATCTGGCGGCGATTGTGGAACACTATGGCCACAGCGCTAGCCGCGACCGTGAGGCTCTGCATAGTTCAACCGTGGGTTGATCGGCACGATCCGATGAGGGTTAATACTCTCGTGACTAAAGTGATAATGGCGCACGATATGGTCCATGTTCACCGTCGCAGCAATGCCGGGCATTTGGTACAATTCACGTGTGTAACCCCATAGATTGGGGTACTCGCGCAGGGTCTTCAGGTTACACTTGAAATGCAGGTGATAGACCGGATCAAAGCGGATCAGGGTTGTCCACAGGCGCCAGTCCGCCTCGGTCAGTATGTCGCCCATCAGATAGCGATTGTCAGCCAGCCGTGCCTCAAGCCAGTCAAATGTGTCGAACAATGGCCCCACCGCGGCATCATAGGCCGATTGCGTCGTGGCAAAGCCTGACTTGTAGACACCGTTGTTCAATGTGTCATAGATCCGGTCGTTCACCGGGGCGATGGCATCGCGCAAATCGGTGGGCCAATAATCGTCCTTATTGCCGGTGATTCCGTCAAAGGCGCTATTGAACATGCGGATGATTTCGGACGATTCGTTGGAGACGATGGTTTCGCGTTCCTTGTCCCACAAGATTGGTACGGTCACCCGGCCGGACATATCGGGCTGCGCCTTGAGGTAGATATCGCGCGCAAAAGGCAAACCATAAAGATCGTCACCAGTGGCGCCTTTGTCATCCGTCTCAAATGTCCAACCGTCTGTCAGCATATCGGGGTGCACCACCGAGATGCTGATGTGGTCCGTCAGACCCTTCAACTGGCGAAACACAAGGGTGCGGTGGGCCCAAGGGCAGGCATAAGAGACATAAAGATGGTAGCGCCCGGATGCGGCCGCGAATCCGCCCTCGCCTGAGGGGCCGGCGCTCCCGTCTGCTGTGATCCAGTTGCGAAACTTGGCTTGCGTGCGCTTGAACGCGCCGCCGGTGGATTTCGTGTCGTACCAGACGTCATGCCAAACGCCATCTACCAATTGTCCCATCTGAGTGGTCCTTTCTTTGCTTGCATCACAGGTAGCGGCGGCACATGCCCGCGCATACCCCCACCCCCGCGCAGTCCATTCTGCATGGCTGCACAGGTCGCAAATGGCCCACAAAGGCCGTGGAATCGTTTGCGCCGACCCGCCACCGCCCATATACCAGCCCCTGACGAAGCCCATGGGCCAGAGAGGTGGTGGCGCGCGGTCGACCCTGACGGGGACCAAACGCCACGTCGTCCGACACCGTTGCGCGCGGTCCTTCTCGGCCTGACCAGACACAAGGACACGCCATGCGCCTGATACTTTCGCTTTTGCTGATCATTTGCGCCCAAATGGCTGCGGCGCACCCCGGCCACCTGGTCGATGTCGCGGGCCACGACCACTGGGTCGCGGGTGCGGCCATTGGTGCCGCCGTGTTGATCGGGCTGTGGGGCGTGCTGAAAGGCAAGAAAGAAACCGACGGTGACGGCCCCGAGGACGAGCTCGAGCTGGAAGAGGAAGCGGCATGAAAACCGGTGTGATGATCTGCGGTCACGGCTCGCGTAGCCAATCGGCGGTTGATGAATTCGCTGTGCTCGCCGAAAAGCTGCCCGCCTATCTGCCCGACAGCTGGGAAACGGATTATGGCTATCTGGAATTCGCCAACCCGGTGATCCGCGACGGGTTGGACAAGCTGCGCGAGGGCGGCTGTGACCGCATTCTGGCGGTGCCCGGCATGCTTTTTGCCGCGATGCACGCCAAGAATGACATCCCCACGGTCTTGAACACCTACGCCCGCAAACACGGGCTGGACGTCCGCTATGGCCGAGAGCTGGGCGTAGACCCCAAGATGATCGACGCCGCCGCTGGCCGTATCCAGGAGGCTGTCGATCAGGCAAACGCATCCCATGGCGACCTGCCACTGACAGAGACCTGTCTGGTCGTCATCGGGCGCGGTGCGTCGGACCCAGATGCCAACGGGAACGTGTCAAAAATCGCCCGGATGCTGCAAGAAGGGATGGGCTTTGGCTGGTGCGAGGTCGGCTATTCCGGTGTGACCTTCCCGCTGGTGGAACCCTGCCTGCAACACGTGGCGCATCTGCCCTACAAGCGCGTGATCGTATTCCCCTATTTCCTGTTCTCAGGCATCCTGATTGACCGTATCTATGGCTTTACCGATCAGGTCGCCGCCGAACACCCCAATATCCAGTTCATCAAAGCGCCCTATCTGGGGGACCATCCCAAGGTGCTCGAGACTTTTGCAGAACGAATTCTGGAACAAGACAGCGCCACTCCGCCGCCAAACTGTGGCATCTGTGCCTACCGCGAACAGGTGCTGGCGACCAAGGATGGCGGCCACCACCACATCACCCCCGAAGACCGCCAGCACCCCGCCTTTGGCAGCGTCCCACCGCCCACGTGCGTATTGTGCAAATACCGTGTGCAGGTGCTGGGGTTCGAGGCAGAGGTGGGCGCGGTTCAGGAAAGCCACCACCACCACGTCGAAGGCCAGGGGGCCTCTGCGCCGGGGTCCAATGTGGCTGATTGCGCGCTGTGCGACACGTTTTGCACGGGCATGTGCCGGCTCGAAGCGACACATGATCACCACCACCATCATCATCACGACCACGGTCATGATCACCATCATGACCACGCTGTCTATCCCCATGCGGATCACCCGCATGGACCGGAAAGCGCGCGCAAATCAAACAAGGCCTGATTTTCTTCTGGCCAAAGTAATCCCCGCCGGAGACACGATTATGCGTCGAATGATCGCCACCGCATACGACAACCCAAGGCCCGCCAATGCGCCCTTATGAAAAAGACCCAGCCGCGATCTATGCCGCCAGTTTCGCCACTGTCGCGGCAGAGGCGCGGCTGGATCGGTTTCAGACAGACATGCGCCCGCTGATCACCCGGTTGATCCACGCTTGCGGGATGATCGAAGTGGCCGATCGGCTGGTCTGGTCGGACAGGGCATTTGCCGCTGGGCATGCGGCGCTGCAAGCTGGCAAGCCCGTCTTGTGTGATTGCGAGATGGTCGGCGCGGGCATTATCCGCCGCTACCTGCCCGCGAAAAACAAAGTGATAGTCACGCTGAATGATCCATCTGTCCCTGACCATGCCAAGGTCATCGGCAATACGCGGTCCGCGGCAGCCGTGGACCTTTGGGAACCACATCTCGATGGTGCTGTCGTGGCAGTGGGCAATGCGCCCACCGCACTTTTTCATCTGCTTGAACTGATCGACGCGGGCGGCCCAAAGCCTGCCGTGATCCTTGGATTTCCCGTCGGCTTTATTGGTGCTGCGGAAAGCAAGGCCGAACTGGCCGCCAACCCGCGCGGCTGCGACTTTGTCGCCCTGCGCGGTCGGCGCGGCGGCTCTGCAATGGCCTCGGCTGCGGTCAACGCGCTCGCCGCGGGCCTGCCAGAGGTGACGTCATGACAACGCGGCGCTGCCCCGCCTGCGGATTTGCTGGCCACCTCGATGGCCCGACCCACGCCTATATGAGCCCCTCTGCCGCCTGCTGGGCGCGTTATGGCGAAGTTTTGGCGCGCGAGTATAGCGACGCCCGCTATTGGACATCACACCGATTGCTGACTGATGCCTATTGCGGGCAGCATTCCATTGGCTCGGATCGGCGGGCGCGGCAATCGCTGTGGATCCACATGGCCGCGCTGATCCTGCACTTTGAACATCAGTCCCCGGAGGAAAGGATCGTGACATTCCTGCGCACGGCCGCAAAGTCCGGGTATGATTTCCCACCGCTCGACATGCCATATGCCAACTTGACCGTTAACATTGACGCGATCCACGCTGCACCAGACGCCGCCACGCATGTGGCCGAGGTCACGACCTACGCCCGCGCGGTGCATGACGTCTGGGCCCCGCATCGCGCGGCCTTTGAGGGTTTGATCCAAGAGGTCGCAGCATGAGTGCGCCGTGGTTGCACATCGTCGGCATTGGCGAGGACGGTTTAGACGGACTAACCCCTGCGACCCGCGCCGTGGTCGAAGCGGCAGAAGTCATTCTGGGCGGCGATCGGCATCACACACTGGCCGCCAATCCAGAGGCGGAAC
Source organism: Yoonia sp. R2331 (assembly GCF_041103235.1). Classification (NCBI taxonomy): domain Bacteria; kingdom Pseudomonadati; phylum Pseudomonadota; class Alphaproteobacteria; order Rhodobacterales; family Paracoccaceae; genus Cognatiyoonia; species Cognatiyoonia denitrificans. Next base: position 103,260 of record NZ_JBGCUN010000001.1, read on the forward strand.
GGCTGGCTTGGCCGTCGCCCTTTGACGCGATGATCGACACGATCAGGGGGCTGAAGGGGCGTCGCGCGGTGGTGCTGGTCACCGGTGATCCGCTTTGGTTCTCGGTCGGTGCGCGGATCGGGCGCGCGATTGACCCGTCCGAGATCACCTACCATCCGCAGCTTTCCGCGTTTCAACTGGCCGCGGCCCGCATGGGCTGGTCGCTGCCGGACGTCGAGACGTTGACGGTGCATGGTCGCCCGGTCGAACAGATGATCGCCTTTATCCAGCCTGACGCGCGCCTGTTGATCCTGACCACGGGTGCCGACACGCCTGCCCAGATTGCGGCCTATCTGGCTGAACGCGGATATGGCGCGTCAAAGATGACCGTGCTGGCCGCGATGGGTGGCAAGGACGAGGCGCGCTTTGACGGTACGGCAAAGGCTTGGGAACAGACGGTTCCAGCCTTCAACACGCTTGCTGTCGAATGCATCGCTGCACCTGATGCGGCCTTGCAGCCTCGGGTGCCGGGGCTGGCTGATGAGCTGTTTCAATCCGATGGCACAATGACAAAGCGCGAAGTGCGTGCCGCGACGATTGCGAAACTGATGCCAATGCGCGGAGCATTGTTGTGGGACATCGGGTGTGGGTCTGGCTCTGTTGCCATCGAATGGATGCGCGCGGCACGCTATGCGCGGGCCGTGGGCATTGAACCGCGCGCCGATCGCCGGGCGATGGCCGGGGCCAATGCTGCCGCCCTTGGCGCGCCAAGGTTGGAACTGATTGATGGATCGGTGCCGGCTGCATTGGACGGGCTGCCCGCACCCGACGCAATCTTCATCGGTGGCGGGTTAAGCCGCGCAACTTTTGATACAGCATGGGCCGCACTGCGTCCGCTGGGGCGGCTGGTTGCCAATGCGGTCACGCTCGAAAGCGAAGCGGAACTGATTGAATTACATAAGAAATTCGGCGGTGAATTGGTTCGTATTTCGGTCCACCGGGCAGAGCCTGTGGGCCGATTGACCGGCTGGCGTCCCGCGATGCCCGTCACCCAGTGGAGCCTTGTGAAAAGATGACAGGGGTTCTTTATGGTGTGGGCGTCGGGCCGGGTGCGGCCGACCTGATGACCTTGCGGGCTGCACGGTTGATCGAGGGCGCGAAAGTCGTGGCTTATCCAACACTTGCAGGCGGCGAAAGCTTTGCGCGCGCGATTGCAAAGGACCTGATCCCGGACGGCTGCCAAGAGATCGTGATGGACGTGCCGATGACGGTGGAACGCGGCCCCGCTCAGGCGGCCTATGACGCCGGTGCTGCCGAAATTGCCGCCGCGCTGGACGCAGGCCTGGACGTGGTGTGTCTGTGCGAAGGCGACCCGTTTTTCTACGGCTCTTTCATGTATCTTTTCGCAAGACTGTCAGAGGCTTACCGGGTCGAGGTTGTTCCCGGTGTGACATCTGTCACCGCCTGTGCTGCGCAAGCTGGGTTGCCGTTGGCGGCGCGGAACGAGCGTTTGACCATCCTTCCCGGGCCATTGCCCGAGGATGAGCTGCGCCACCGGATCGAAGGCGCCGAAAGCGTGGCGATCATGAAAGTGGGGCGGCATCTGCCGAAGATCCGCGGCGTGATCGAAGCACTGGGGCTCTTGGATCAGGCGGTCTATGTCGAACGCGTCAGTCTGCCGCAAGAGGTGGTCACGCCGCTGGCGCAAGCGCCTGAAAAGGCACCCTATTTTTCCATGATACTTCTGACCAAGGGGGCCGATCCGTGGCTTTGAAACCCATTGTTGTGGCGTTGTCGAAATCCGGCGAACCAACAGCCCATCGTATCGCCAAATTGTTGGATGCCTCGCTGCATGGACGGCAGGATCGGGTTGAACAGGCCGATGCATTTTTTGCAAACGCGCTGGATCATGTGCGTGATCTGTTTGCGGCGGGTTACCCGGTGATTGGAGTCTGTGCGAGCGGAATTTTGATCCGGGCTGTGGCGCCGCTACTTGCGGACAAGACAACAGAGCCGCCGGTGATATCTGTCAGTGATGATGGGGCTGTGATCGTGCCGCTGCTTGGTGGGCATCGCGGGGCGAACCGGTTGGCCAAGGAAATCGCTGATGTTTTGGAAGGGGTTGCGGCTGTTACCACCGCAGGGGATGTCGCCCTGGGGGTGGCCCTTGATGCGCCACCACCGGGATGGCGGCTTGTTAATCCCGACGCAGCCAAGGGTGCGATGGCGGCCCTGTTGGACGGGCAGGGTGCGACGTTAACAGGGGATGAACCCGCCGATTGGTTGCAGGAATTGCCGCGCGGCGACGGGATACACATTGCATGCACAACTCATGCACATCCCGTACCGACGCAAACCTTACTGAAATTTACGCCTTTGCGGACGGTGCTGGGTGTCGGCTGCGCCCGCAACTGCCCGCCAGAGGAGCTGTCGGCACTGGTCAAGGTTGTGTTGGACGAGGCGGACATCTGCGCGCAAGCCGTGCATTCCGTCAACACGATCACGCTCAAGGCCGATGAACCGGCAATCATCAACCTCGCCCGTAATCTGGGTGTCCCGATGCGGTTGTTTGAAGCCCAAGAGCTTGAGGCCGAGACGCCGCGCCTGGCGAACCCATCCGAGGTGGTCTTTGCCGAGGTCGGCACGCATGGCGTGGCCGAAGCGGCAGCCCTGGCGCAGGGCGGGGCTGACGCAGAACTGATCGTGACAAAGCGCAAGACCGCCAATGCGACCTGCGCGTTGGTGCAAGTGCCAGCACCGCTGATTGAGATGCGCGGACGGCCGCGCGGCAAGCTGTCGGTTGTGGGCATCGGACCGGGGCAGGCGACGTGGCGCACACCAGAGGTGTCACGGCTGGTGGCAGATGCCGAGGAATTGGTGGGTTACGGGCTTTATATCGATCTGCTTGGGCCGTTGGCCGCTGGCAAGGACCGGTCGGATTTCCCCTTGGGCGGGGAAGAGGACCGCTGTCGCTATGCGCTTGAACAGGCGGGCAAGGGCAAGAACGTGGCCCTTGTCTGTTCCGGCGATGCGGGCATCTATGCGATGGGTGCGCTGGTTTTTGAATTGCTGGATCGCGGTCCGGACCAGATGGGTGTCTCGGACGCAGCGCGTCGGGTCGAGGTGCAATGTTCGCCCGGTGTGAGTGCTTTGCAAGGCGCGGCGGCACGGGCGGGGGCACCGCTGGGGCATGATTTCTGTGCGATATCCCTGTCGGACCTGCTGACCCCGCGCGATGATATCCTGCGACGGCTAAAGGCGGCCGCAGAGGGCGATTTCGTGATCGCGTTCTACAATCCGGTGTCCAAGACGCGGCGAACTTTGCTGGCCGAAGGGCGGGACATTCTGTTGCAGCACCGGCCCGCCGACACGCCGGTGATGTTGGCGTCGTCACTGGGCCGACCCGAGGAGCATATCCGCTATCGGCGTCTGGATGAATTGCAGGTGGACGAGGTAGATATGCTGACCGTCGTGCTGGTTGGGTCGAGCAATTCACGGCTGGCGCAGTTGGGCGAGGGGCCACGCATGTTCACGCCGCGTGGCTACGCGCGCAAGATTGACGGTGATCTGGCGTGACGTCGTGCGCCGCTCTTGCCCTGTCGGGCAAAACGCCCCGCCCGCCGTCCCGGATGGGGCGCCATGCGGCTGCTGCGCGGTGTCCAGGCGGCTTGAAATTGCTGAGAGGCCGTTTGCGGGCAGGTCTGCCGCAAACAGGCCACATCGAGGATGAAACCGATTCGCGCCCGCCTCAAGGACAAGCCGCGCAAGCGCGGTCGCGTGCCGCGATCCTTGACCCGGCCCCGAATCGTGCAGGAGTGATGCGATGACTGTTTTCTTTATTGGCGCGGGTCCGGGTGATCCGGAGCTTTTGACGCTCAAGGCCGCGCGTATCATCGGGGAATGCCCGGTGTGCCTTTATGCCGGATCGCTGGTGCCAGAGGCGGTGGTGGGATGCGCACCCGCGGATGCGCGGGTGCTGGACACCGCGCCGATGACGCTTGAGGACACCCATGCCGAGATTGTGGCGGCCCATCAGCGTGGCGTGGATGTGGCCCGTGTGCATTCGGGCGACCCATCGCTTTATGGCGCGATTGCCGAGCAGATCCGGCTGTTGAAGGCCGAAGGGATTGATTATCAGATCATCCCCGGTGTGCCCGCCTATGCCGCTGCGGCCGCTGCACTTGGGACCGAATTGACAGTGCCGGAAATCGCGCAATCCATTGTTTTGACACGGATGTCGATGAAATCGACCGGTATGCCGCCGGGCGAGACGCTTGAGAATTTCGCCCGCACCGGGGCGACGCTGGCCATTCATCTGGGTGTGCGGGCGCTGCGCGAGATAGAGCGGCAGTTGATCCCGTTTTACGGCGAAGATTGCCCCTGTGTGGTGATTTATCGCGCGTCCTGGCCGGATCAGATGATCATTCGCGGCACGCTGAGCGATGTGCGCGAGAAGGTGCGCGCGGCTAAGATTACCCGGACCGCGCTGATCATGGTGGGGACCGCGCTGGGCGACAGTCACGGGTTCCCCGATTCAGCGCTTTATGACGCGGCGAAACCGCATGTCTTGCGGCCCAAGGTCAAAATCAGCTGATGTGTTGCAGCAGCACTGCTGCATTGCGGCGGAAATTGTCACTTGATCTTTAACCTTCTCAGCTAGTTAGCTGGCTGAGGGTCAAGGAGGACCGAGTCGTGTCATCATTTTTGCCAAAGGCTGTTCGTGAAGGTTTGGAACAGGCGCGCCGCGCCGCATTGCATCGTAATGATCGGCTATGCGTGCATGACGGGGATGAAGTGTACCGCATCCGCCGTTTCTGGGACAACGGCATGTCGATCGACGGTCACCACGGCGACAAGCTGCGTGGCCGGGTCGAGATCTATGACGGCGCGCGGCATCTGTATCAGGCCTTGATCGTGAATGGGCAGGAAGAGGGCGCAGAGATCGTGTTCGACTTCAAATGGCTGCATCCGGTCACGGATACTGCACCCGTTGATTTTGAACGGCCCGATTTTGTGCCTGCGGGACTGATCCCTAGGGTCTGATTTCCACCGGTGTGCCCAGCGGTGTGGCGTGGAAAAGCTCTGTCATGGCGTCGTTGTTGATGGCGATGCAGCCTTCGGTCCAGTCATAAGCGATCCGTTGCAATCCGGTGATGCCGCGCGGCTGGCCGTGGATGAAGATGTCGCCCCCCGGTGAATAGCCGCCTGCGCGGGCGCGCGCGATGTCGTCGGGCTGCGGATAGTCGATACCCAGTGACAAGTGGAACCGGCTGTGCGCGTTGCGGCGGTCAACACGAAAGAGGCCTTCGGGCGTTTTGCCGTCGCCTTGGCGGACCTTGTCACCGTCGGGCGCAAAGCCAAGGTTGACCGGCAGGCGGCGCACGACCCGGCCATCTTGATAGGCCAGCAACATACGGTCGGATTTGTCGATCAGGATGCGGTCAATCTGACCGGTGATCTCTGGCGGCAAAGGTGGCTGTGGTTTCAGCGCGCCCCAGATGGCAAAGGCCAGCGCCAGCAGCGTGGCCAAAAGGGAGGCGCGCAGCGTCATTGCAGATCGGCAAAGGCCGCCTGCACGCGGGCGACAGCCTCATCCACCACCGCGCGGGTGGTTGCAACGTTGAAGCGGTGGTGCAGCGCGCCGCCAATGCCCAACCCGTCACCAGGTGTAGGAAGCACGCGGGCGTTATCATAAAGACGGCTTCGGATGTCCGCGTCCGACATACCCGTGCCGGAAAAATCGACCCATGACAGGAAGGTGGATTGCATCGGCATCGCCTGCACACCGGGGATCGCATTCATACCCGCGCAAAGGGCTGCGCGGTTGCCATCGATCAGCTGCACCATCGCATCAACCCATGCCGCGCCTTGGGGCGTGTAGGCGGCACAGGTCAGATCAGCGCCCAGTCGGTTGGGCTGAATATCAAGTGCTGCATAAAGTGCGGCGAACCGGGCGCGCAAGTCATCATCGGGGATGATGACATAGCCGGTGCGCAGGCCAGCGATATCGAAGGTTTTCGAGGCAGCCGACATCACCACCAGCTTGGGCAGTGAATCCGGCGCATGCAGGGCCGTGGGCAGGTGGGTGTGGCCGGGAAAGGCCAGATCCATATGAATCTCGTCCGAGATCAGGATCAGATCATGGCGCGCGCAAAAGGCGGACAGCGCCTGAATTTCGGCCGCTTCCCAGACCCGGCCCGCCGGGTTGTGGGGGGAACAGAACATCACTGCCTTTTCGTTGCCGGTCAGTTGGGTTTCCAGCGTTTCAAGGTCCATGCGAAAGAGGCCCTGGTCATCTATCAGCAGCGGGGACTGCACCATGACACGGCCGTTCTTGCGGATCTTGTTGGCAAACTCGTGGTAAACCGGGCTGAAAACGATAATGCCATCGCCGGGATCGGTCAGCGCCTGCAAGGTCACACCGACAGCGTTGCCGATGCCATGCAGCTCAAAAATGTGATCGGTATTCGGGCGCCAACCGTGGCGGTGTTCGTACCACCACGCCACGTGACGGGCGAAAGCGGAATAGTCGAAATAACCAAACTCGCCACAGGCTCTCAGATCATCCAAGACGTCCAGCAGCACCGGGGCAGGTTGCAGGTCAGACTGCGCGATCCACATCGGGATCATATCCTGCGGCACCGCGCGGCCCAGCATCGCCTCCATCATCGCCCATTTAGAGCTGCGGCCGGTGGTTTGGTCTTTGGTGGTCTCGAAATCGAACTGCATTTGGTGTCCTTTGGGGCTTTGGGTGCAAGCTAGCCCCCCGTCCGGCAAGCGCAAGATGAAAGGCCACGCCCGTTGCGCTTTGACGCGGTCCCGATTACATCAGCGCCATGACAAAACGTACCATCCTGATCCATCCCGACCCGCGGTTGAAGAAAGAAACTGATCCGATTGCCGAGGTCACTGATGAACTACGCACGCTTGCGGATGACATGCTGGAAACCATGTATGCCGCACCGGGCATTGGACTTGCCGCACCACAGATCGGTGTGATGCAGCAGATTCTGGTGATGGATTGCGTCAAGGAAGACGAGGAAGAGCCGCGCCCGATGGTCCTGATGAACCCGGTTGTGACATGGGCGTCGGAAGAAACCGGGGTCTATGAAGAAGGGTGCCTGTCGATCCCGGATCAATATGCCGATGTCGAACGCCCGTCCGAGGTCGAAGTTGAATGGCTTGGGCTGGACGGCGAAACCCATAAGGAACGGTTTGACGGGCTTTGGGCGACCTGTGTGCAACACGAGATTGACCACCTGCACGGCAAGCTTTTCATCGACTACCTCAAGCCGCTCAAACGCCAGATGATCACCCGAAAGATGCAAAAGCTGAAGCGCGAGAAGGCACGCGCGTGAGCCTGACGTTACGCCTTGCACCGGACCCGGTGTTACGGGCTGTTTGCAAGCCGGTTGACCCGGCGCTGGCAGCACTCGCCAAGGGCATGCTTGAGGTGATGTATCGCGCACAGGGACGCGGGCTGGCGGCACCACAGGTAGGGGTGATGAAACGCATCTTCGTCATGGATGCGACGTGGAAAGACGGCGCGCCTGACCCACAGATTTTTGTGAACCCAGTGGTGTCATGGGCCGATGAGCGTTGCGAAGCGAGCGAAGAGGGATGCCTGTCGATCCCGGATACGCCCTGCATGGTGACCCGACCCGTGGCAATCAGGCTGACGTGGCAGGACCTTGAAGGCGCGCCACATGAAGCCGCATTTGACGGATTTGCCGCGCGGTGCATTCAGCACGAGCGTGACCACCTTGATGGGATTTTATGCACGGACTACGCGATATGATGCACCGCCCCTTTGTGATGTGGCCTGACAAGGCCCTGCGCACCCCGGCCCAGCCGGTGGATGAGGTCAACGATGAAATCCGCGCGATCTGGGACGAGATGATCGTGGCGATGGATGCGATGCCTGGTGTGGGGCTGGCAGCGGTACAATTGGGCATCCCGCTGGCTCTGGCCGTGGTTGATGCCAGCACCAGCCGAGGCAAAGCGGTGCGGCTGGCGAACCCGCAAGTGCTGCATGCGAGTGTTGAGCTGCGCGAACATTCCGAAGGGTCGCCCAACTTGCCCGGTGTCCGCGCCACGATCAAACGCCCCCGGGCCGTGACCGTGCGGTTCCTGAACGATCAGGGGATTTGGGATCGGCAAGAGTTTGTGGGCCTTGCCGCGACCAGTGTGCAGCACCAGATCGATCATCTGGCGGGCAAGATGTATTTTGATCATCTCAGCCGGGTGAAGCGGGATATGTTACTCAAAAAGGCCCGCAAAGCACGGGGGTAGAATTTTCGTCGAAAATTCTGTGCCTCCGGCGGGGATATTTTTGGCCAGAAGAAGGGACCACGATGCGCGTCATATTCATGGGTACGCCTGATTTTTCGGTGCCGGTTTTGCAGGCGCTGGTCGATGCGGGCCATGATATCGCCTGCGTCTACTGCCAGCCGCCCAGGCCCGCGGGGCGCGGCAAGAAAGATCGGCCCAGTCCCGTGCAGGCCAAGGCCGCAGCCTTGGGTTTGGACGTGCGCCACCCGGTGTCTTTAAAAGATGCGGCTGCGCAGGCGGAGTTTGCCGCGCTAGCGGCGGACGTGGCTGTTGTGGTGGCTTACGGGCTGATCCTGCCGCAAGCGGTGTTGGACGCCCCGCGCCTGGGCTGTCTTAATATCCACGCGAGCCTTTTGCCGCGCTGGCGGGGGGCGGCCCCGATCCATCGTGCGATCATGTCCGGGGACGCCGAAACCGGCGTCTGCATCATGCAGATGGAGGCAGGGTTGGACACCGGCCCTGTGTTGCTGCGTGAGGCTGTGGCAATCGGCACCGAAGAGACGACCGGTGCCTTGCATGACCGCTTGTCGGTCCTTGGTGCACGGCTGATCGTGCAGGCGCTGGACGGGTTGCCGATGGACGCAGAGGCGCAGCCCGAGGACGGCGTGACCTATGCAGCCAAGATCGACAAGTCAGAGGCGCGGGTGGATTGGACGCGCCCCGCGCAAGAGGTTGACCGCCTGATCCGCGGTCTGTCGCCATTTCCGGGCGCATGGTGCGAGGTTGCGGGCGAGCGGGTCAAGCTGCTGTCGTCGCGACTGGCCGAAGGCTCTGGCCCGCCGGGGGCGGTTCTGAGCGGGTTTAGAGTGGCGTGCGGTGACGGTGCTGTTGAAATCACGCGCGCGCAGCGTGCCGGAAAGTCGGCAATGGCGGCGGGGGATGTTCTAAAGGGGTTGTCGTTGCCGGACCGTCTTGATTGATATTGGCAAGGGCGTCTAAATCGTTATAGGCTGCGCCCTCCAATAGATAGGATGCAGCGCATGTCAGCAATGATGACCACCCCGCCACCGATTGGTTACGGCACATGGAACCGCCCGGGCGATGCCGCCTATCAGGGTGTCCTGACGGCGCTAAAGGTGGGCTATCGCCATATCGACGGGGCAGAAGGCTATGACAATGAAGCGGACGTGGGCCGCGCCATTGCCGACGCGGGCATTCCGCGCGACCAGTTGTGGGTCACCACCAAGGTCGCCCCCGAAAGCTTTGCCCCCGGCCAGATCCGCAGCCATGTCGAGGCCTCGCTGGACAAGCTGGGTGTCGGCCCTGTCGACCTGTTGCTGCTGCATTATCCGTCGATCAACGACGAGTATCAGATCGAGGATTACATGGCGCAGTTTGCCGACGTCTATGACGCGGGGCTGACGCGCAATATTGGCGTCTCAAACTTTACAATTCGTTATATGGACCGCGCGCTGGCGCTTTTGGGTGACCGTCCAATCCTGACCAATCAGGTGGAATTGCATCCGTTCCTGCACAACAGCCCCATCGTGGATTACTGCCGCACAAAAGGTATCGCGATGACCGCCTTTTCGCCACTTGCGCGCGGTGCTGTGGCGGATGACCCAGTCTTGCAGGCCGTCGCGACAGAGTTGGGTGCCACCATCGGTCAGGTGGCGCTGGCGTGGCTGTTGGCGAAGGGGCACTGGGTGATCCCATCTTCTGGCAACCCAGAACGGATTGCTGAAAACCTGGCCGCCGGGGACATCACCCTGTCGCCTGACCAGATTGCGCGGATCGACGCGCTGGATCGCAACATGCGGCTGGTGAACGGCCCCTGGTGCCCGGAATGGGACGTCTGACCATGCCTCATCGCAAGTTGCCCTTTGCTTTGGTCGGGATCGACCATGTTGTCTTTCTGGTCGACGACCTTGACCGGGCGGTTGCGTGGTATCGCGATGTGCTGGGCTGTCCGCCGGGCTATTCCTACCCTGATTTGGGGATGGACCAGGTTTGGGCCGGTTCGGCGCTGATCGTCCTGTGGGACACAACCCACCCCGGTGCCGCCTCTGCCGTGCCACCGGTACCGGGTGGTCGCAATGTCGATCACGTGTGCATCGCCACCACGCCCTTTGATCACAACGCCTTGCGCGCCCATCTGGCCGCCCACGGTGTCGCGATTGAACGCGAGGCGATGCACGGCGGTGCGCGCGGCATGGGCCATTCGTTCTATGTGCGTGATCCGTTTGGCAACAAGCTGGAGATCAAGGGCCCGGCGGAATATCCCGACGGACGCTACGGCCGCGGGTTTGATGACAGTGCCGCAGTTGCGTTAGGGTCCGGGCATGACACGCGCGATGATCACAGAGCCGGATGACTACTTTGCCAAGGGGTGTGGCCGTTGCGACAGGTTCGATAGCCCAAGTTGTTCAAGCTTGATCTGGCAAGAGGGGCTGCTGACACTGAGGCAGCTTTGCCGCGACGCGGGGCTGGAAGAGACCGCGAAATGGGGGCATCCGTGTTACATGTTTGCTGGGCGCAACATTGCGATTATCGGCGCGTTTCAAAGCAATTTCCGCCTGAGTTTCTTCAATGCCGCCCTGATGAAAGACCCCGAGGGGGTTCTGCAAAGGCAAGGCCCAAATACGCAAAACCCCGATATGATCCGCTTTGAAGACAACGCGGGACCGGCCGCAATGGCCCCGGTCATCATCGCCTATTTGAAAGAGGCAATGGAATATGCCGCGGCAGGTTTTCACCCCCCCAAGGTCGTGCGTGAGGTGCCGATCCCTGATGAGCTGATCGAAGCGCTGGATGCTGACCCGGAACTGGCAGAGGCCTTTGCGGCGCTGACACCGGGACGGCAGAAAAGCTATGCGTTCAACCTGAACCAGGCAAAACAATCGGCGACACGCATCGCGCGGATCGCCAAATTTCGCGACAAAATCATCGCGGGCAAAGGGGCGCAGGAACGCTAATCAATCGCCGAGAAGGCGGCACTGTCCAGACTGCAATCGCGGATCACATCCGCGCCGCAAGTGCGATATTCCAGATCACGGGTCAGACAGATCCGCGCCTCTTGAATGGCACCGGCCTTGCAGGTGATGGTGATCTGATCAGGCTCAAGGTCAGGATTGTCGCGCAGAAAAGCCTCTTGAATCAGCGTAGCGGGCAGGGTCACGTCGCGGGTCAGTTCGCGCAGAACCGCCGGGCGCGTGACCTTTTCATAGGCCAGCCGCGCCAGCGCGAAATAGTCATCTGCCGCAAGCCCCGCGCAGACGCCATGTTTGTTCCATTGATACCAGGCGAGGCCTGAGGTCCCCATGATATCAGCCATCTCGGCAGTCATGGCCCGCGAAGGGTTGCGCTGGCTCGTGGGGCAATTGGCAGGCCAGCCGCGTTCGTATTGCGGCCAAAGCCCGTGCATGATCCAGCCGAACCCTGCGCCTTCGTCACATTGGGTAGATCCCTTGGCGCGCCCTTCCAGATCACACCAATTGGGCGACCATGACAGCGACAGCACGTAATAGTCGAACTCTCCGGCCACATCTTGTGCGGCAGCGGGCGAGGTAAGGCAAAGCAAAAGGGCGATCAGGCGGCGCATTTGGGGTCTTTCCAACCGGGAACGCTCGCACTATATACGGCTCAAGTTCCCCGACAATGCGAACCCGGCCCACAGCGGTCTGCCCCTTCAAGGGCGCGGGAGAGGCATGTCTGATGAGATGGAGATGAGAATGGCAAATCTACCGATTATGGCAAAGGCCACGGCGGTCTGGCTCTGCGATAACACGACAATCACATTCAAGCAGATCGCGGATTTCTGCGGCCTGCACGAGCTGGAAGTGCAGGGCATTGCCGATGGTGATGTGGCCACCGGTGTGAAGGGCTTTGACCCCATTGCCAACAAACAGCTGACCCAGGCCGAGATCGACAAGGCCGAGGCTGATCCGATGCACAAGCTGAAGTTGCTTTATAACCCCGCCTCTGCCGGTGAGGAAAAGCGCCGTGGTCCGCGCTATACGCCGCTGTCCAAGCGTCAGGATCGCCCGGCGTCAATCTATTGGCTGGTGAAGTTCCACCCCGAATTGTCCGACGGCCAGATCTCTAAACTGGTGGGCACGACCAAGCCGACCATTCAGGCGATCCGCGAACGGACCCATTGGAACATCAACAATCTTGAGCCGATTGACCCCGTGGCGCTGGGCCTGTGCAAGCAATCCGAACTGGATGCGGCTGTGCAAAAGGCCAATGCCAAGAAGGCGAAAGAGGGCGGCGTGATGTCCGATGATGAGCGGCGCAAGCTGGTCAGCACCGAGCAGTCGCTGGGCATGGAACCAGAACCCAAGATGCCAAGTGCGATTGCTGGCCTTGAGACGTTCAGCCTGTCCGACCCACGCGATGAAGAGGGCGAAGAAGAAGAGGATACCCGCGACGTGGCGGATGCCGACAGCTTCTTTAACCTGCCAGAGGGCGGCGACACCGACGAGGATTGATCCCGACCGTACGATGCGAAAAGCCCCGCCACCTTAGCGGGGCTTTTTGCGTTTGGGCGACTTCTGCCCCGGTCTGATTTTCCGATAAAGTGATTTATTGCGCTGCACGAAGGCATCAATCGCCGCCCCCAATCCGCCAAGCTGCCGCCCCTTCAGGTAGAAATAGCCTGCCGTCGCCCCAAGGAATGCGCCCAAAATGTCCACGATAAGATCGGCCATGGTATCGACCAGCCCGGACTTTTGCATGTTCAGCCCGAACAGCTGATCCATCGCAAATTCGAACACCTCCCAAAGCGCGCCGATGGCGACAGCGGTTGCAAAGGACAGCACCGCAATAGCAAGCGGTAGTGCGGCAAGGCGGTCCCCCTCGAACAGCATGAAAATAAACAGAAAACCGATCAACCCGAACCCCATGGCAGAGCCGAAATGCAGGGCGATGTCCCACCACCAGTATCGTTCGTAGAAGTCAAAGACTTCGCCCAGAAACAAGGTGCCAAAAGTAAAGACCACAATCGCCAGCAAGAAGCTGGGTGGCAGATCAATCCCCAACCAGCGGGCAAAGCGACGCGGTGACAGTGTCAGGACCCAAGTGGCAAGAGCCACAAAGACCACCGACCATTTTCCATCAAAAAGCGCAAAGCCAGCTGAAATCAGCAGGATGGCTTGCATGATCCGCACGAATGTCTCTGACTTCACCATCGCAACGCCTTGTCGTTGTTTCTATATCGGGGTGATGTGTGATGTATCTGACATAAGCCTGCGCATCGGCAGCTACAACATCCGTGCCGGACTGGGGACAGACCTGCGCCGCAACCCGGCGCGAACCTTGGCGACGATCATCGGGCTCAAGACGCAGATGATGGTGTTGCAGGAGGCTGATTTTCGCATGGGGCATCGACCCAGCGCCCTGCCACGCCGCCTGATCGCTGACGCGGGTCTGTGCGCTGTCGATTTTGGCGGGCATCCCGACAGCCTGGGTTGGCACGGGATCGCGCTGCTCGTGGCCCCGGAGATCACGGTAAATGACCGGGTCTGTATCGATCTGCCGGGGCTGGAGCCGCGCGGGGCGATCATTGCCGATGCCGAGACCCCAATCGGACCATTGCGGATCGTTGGGGTGCATTTGGGGTTGCTCCGATCTGCCCGCCGCCGCCAGTTGGATCATCTGCGTCAAACTTTGGGCGACATGCATCAGCGTCCGACAGTCATCATCGGGGACTTCAATGAGTGGAGTTTGCGGCGCGGTTTAGGGCGGATCGCGAGGGGATTTGTCATAAAGACGCCAGGGCGCAGCTTTCCTTCGCGTCTACCGCTCTTGGCGCTGGACCGGATCGCACATAGCCCGGAGTTGAACCTGTCCACCCTACCGCTGCCGCCGTTGCCCAAGGGGGCGCATGCCTCTGACCACTTGCCCATCTTGGCAGAAATCACGCGGCCTGCCGTTGTCTAGAGCCGGCGTCGCGCGTTCAGGGCTGCGGTGATGGTGCCATCGTCAAGGTAGTCAAGCTCACCGCCTACCGGCACGCCTTGCGCCAGTGAAGTGACAGAGATGCCCGGCAATTGATCTGCGATGTAGTGCGCCGTGGTTTGGCCGTCGATGGTGGCGGAGAGGGCGAGGATCACCTCTGTCACCTCTTCGGTTTTGACCCGGTCGATCAGCTTGGGGATGCGCAATTCTTCGGGGCCCACAGCATCCAGCGCCGAAAGGGTGCCGCCCAGCACATGGTAGCGGCCCTTGAACACCGCAGCGCGTTCCATCGCCCAAAGGTCGGCCACGTCTTCGACCACGCAAATCTCGCCCGTGGCGCGCTTTTCAGAGGCGCAGATGTCGCAGATGTCCGTAGTGCCGATATTACCGCAGTTCAGGCATTCGCGCGCCGTGGTGCCGACGCGCTGCATGGCTTCGGCCAAGGGCAGCAGGACTTGCCCACGCTTCTTGATCAGATGCAGGACTGCCCGCCGGGCAGAGCGGGGGCCAAGCCCGGGGAGCTTGGCGAGAAGTGCGATCAGGTCGTCGAGATCTTCGGTGCCCTGCGTCATCGGGGGCAAAATCCTGACACAGGATTTTGTTCAAATCCTTGGAAGGATTTGATGCCTCCGGCGGGGATTATTTTGGCCAGAAGAAGCAGGGGACCGTCCTTAGAACGGCAGGTTCATGCCGGGTGGCAGGCCCATGGCCTCTGCCATTTTTGACATTTCCTGCTGGCTGCGTTCGGAGGCGCGCGATTGTGCGTCCTTGATGGCGGCAAGGATCAAGTCTTCGACCACTTCCTTGTCATCGCCGTTGAAGATGCTTGGGTCGATGTCGAGACCCTTGAGTTCGCCCTTGGCGGTCGCGGTTGCCTTGACCAGACCTGCGCCGCTTTCGCCCACGACCATGATGTTGTCGAGGTCGTTTTGCATCTCGGCCATTTTGCCCTGCATTTCCTGGGCTTGTTTCATCATCTTGGCCATGTCGCCAAGGCCGCCTAATCCTTTGAGCATCACATTTCTCCGCTATCTTTGTTCTGGTTCCAGATAGGTGTTTGGTCAGTCCTCGTCAAAGGGGTCCCATTCGTCGTCCACCTCTGGCAGCGCGTCTTCCAGCGCCTCTTGGGCCTTGTCCTGTTGGGTTTCGATCCGGGTGATCCGGGCCTTCGGAAACGTGGCCAGCACCGCCTGCATCAGCGGGTGGTTCTGCACTTCTTCCTTCAGGGCGTTTTCGGCGGCATCCCGGACTTCTGCAATTGTTGGCGCGCCACCTTCGCTGACCACAGTGATCGCCCAGCGGTTGCCGGTCCAGGCTTGCAGGCGGCTGCCCAGTTTCTGCACCAGATCGCGCGGTGCTTTATCTGTGGGGTTCACCGTGATCCGGCCCGGTTGATAGGCCACCAGCCGGAGCGAGGTTTCAACGTCCACCAGCAGTTTCACATCGCGGTGCGTGCGGATCAGGTCGACCACGTCTTCGAACCGGGCGTAATGCGCCAGCGCTGCGGTGTCCGCCGCCACGGCCAGTGCCGCAGAGGGGCCAGATGGGCCGCTATGGGTTGGGGCCGGTGACGACGACATAGCGGTGGTTGTCGTGCCACCCGTGGGCGCTGGTCTGCCACCCGTTGGACCGCCGGAGGGCGGTGGTGTGGCGTCTTGCAATTTCTTGACCAGCTCATCCGGGGTGGGCAGATCCGCCACGTGGGTCAGGCGGATCACTGCCATCTCGGCCGCCATCATGGCGTTGGGCGCGACGCTGACTTCTTCCAGCGATTTCAACAGCATCTGCCACATCCGGCTGAGCACCCGCATCGGCAAACCGGCGGCCATCGCCTGCCCGCGGGTGCGTTCATCGGGGCTGATGGTGGGATCTTCTGCCGCTTCGGGCGTGATCTTGATGACGCTGACCCAGTGGCAGACCTCTGCCAGATCGCGCAGCACGGCCATCGGGTCGGCGCCGTCGGAATATTGCGACGACAACTCATTCAGGGCCGCTGCAGCCTCGCCCCGCAGGATCATGTCAAAGAGGTCCAGCACCCGGCCCCGGTCGGCCAGACCCAGCATGGCGCGGACCTGATCAGCGGTGGTTTCGCCGGCGCCGTGGCTGATCGCCTGATCCAGAAGCGATTGCGCGTCACGGGCCGAGCCTTCGGCGGCACGGGTGATCAGCGCCAGCGCGTCATCGGAAATCTCCGCGCCTTCGGCGGTGGCGATCCGGCGCAGCATTGCGATCATCACTTCGGGTTCGATGCGGCGCAGGTCAAACCGTTGGCAGCGCGACAGGACGGTGACCGGCACCTTACGTATTTCGGTCGTGGCAAAGATGAATTTGACGTGGGCGGGGGGTTCTTCCAGCGTCTTCAAGAGCGCGTTGAAGGCGCTGGTCGAGAGCATGTGCACCTCATCAATGATGAAGATCTTGAACCGGGCTGAGGCGGCGCGATAACTGACGGTTTCAATGATCGCGTCGCGGATATTCTGCACACCGGTATTGGATGCCGCGTCCATTTCCATGACGTCCACATGGCGGCCTTCCATGATCGCGGTGCAATGTTCGCACTGGCCACACGGATCGGTCGTAGGGCCACCGGTGCCATCAGGGCCGATGCAGTTCATGCCTTTGGCGATGATCCGCGCGGTCGTGGTTTTGCCAGTGCCGCGGATGCCGGTCATGATGAAGGCTTGTGCAATCCGGTCTGCGGCAAAGGCATTGCGCAGCGTGCGGACCATTGCATCCTGTCCCACCAGATCGGCAAAGGTTTCGGGCCGGTATTTGCGGGCGAGGACCTGATAAGCGGGTTGGTCTGACATGGGCACTTTCGACGGATTCGGATGACCGGATCAGACTAGGGGGCCGGGTGCCAGAGGTCCACCACGTCGGCGGGATTGTATCGCCATTGGGGTTGCGATACCCTTAACGCGCCGTATGGGCGGCATCCTGGTTCGCGGAAAGCTGATCACAGCACCCTTTGACAGACCGAGACGACCACATCTGGTTTTTCTCATTGCCCGGGCAGCGGACCACGGGGCGCATGGATGAGGAAGCCCATGACAGATCCATTGGATAACCTGCGCAGGCAGGCAAAAACCCTTCAAAAACAATATGAAAATGGCGATACGTCGGCGTTGGAACGCGTTGCTGCGCATCTGCGGCCCCAGAAAGACCCGCTGAAACGGGCCGATTTTCTGCATGTGATTGCGCGCGAGCGCAGCTTTGCCACATGGCCGCAGATGAAGGAGGCGGTGGGGACACTTGGCATGGACCGCGCGGCCAAGGTGCAGCGGCTGAAGATTGCCTTGGCACACGGGCAGAACGGCGTGGTGCAGCGTTTGCTGGAAGAGACCCCCGATCTGGCCGAGGGGCATTTCGGCCTTCAGGTTGCGCTGTTGCAGGATGCGCCAGTTATGGCTGCTTTGGCCGATGATCCGGGGCTGGCGGTGCGGCCCGCTGGTCCGCGCAAGCCCTTGCTGCATCTGGCCTTTTCCCGCGCCATTCACATCTGGCCTGACCGCGAGGCAGCGATGCTGCGGATCGCTGAGGCGCTGATCGCGCATGGGGCCGATGTGAACAGCGCGATGGATCATGACGGGCACCCACTGTCGGCGCTCTATGGGGCGATTGGACATGCGGACAACATGGTGTTGGGCCGCTGGTTGCTGGAACGGGGTGCTGATCCGAACGATGGTGAATCGCTTTATCATGCGACCGAGCTGGGCCATCACGAGGGTCTGAAGATGCTGCTGGAACACGGCGCAAAACCCAACGGGACCAATGCCTTGCTGCGGGCGATGGACTTTGACGATGTGCCAGCGGTGCAGATGTTGCTGGACGCAGGCGCAGACCCTAATGCGTTTGAGGATGGGCCCGTTGGGGGCGAAATGCCGTGGGTCATTCCGGCGCTGCATCAGGCGGCAAGGCGGCAAGTGTCAGACGCGATGTGCAAGGTCTTGCTGGAGGCCGGGGCTGATCCGGGGCGCGACTATCAATGGGCCAGCGCCTATGCCTTTGCGCGGGTCTTTGGGCATCGCGGTTTGGCGGCAATGATCGAGGATTTGGGCGCCGCGCCAAAGTTGTCACCGGAAGAGGAATTGTTGGCATTGGCGGCCGAAGGGCAAGTGCCAGCAGGGACCTATCTGGATGAGGCGCAGCTGCCGCGCGCCTATCGCAACATCATTCGGGAGATGGTGCATCTGCCGGGGAAACTGCCACATATCAAGGGTTTGGTGGCGTTGGGGCTGTTCTATGACAAGCCCGACACCGAAGGGCTGACGCCGGTGCAGGTGGCCGGTTGGGAAGGGTTAACAGAGATGATGGCCTATTTCCTGACGTTGCGTCCTGATTTGAGCCATATCAATGGGTTCGGCGGCACCCTGCTGAGCACGATTATCCACGGGTCAGAAAACGCGCCACGGTCAGAAAGATCGGATCACGTGGGCTGTGCGCGGATCGCGCTGGAACAGGGCGTGGCCCTGCCGAAAGAGGCGCTGCGGCTGGCCGGTGACCCGGCGATGGCGGCGTTTCTGACGGATTGGGCTAAGGCGCATCCGGGGCAGGTGACCGGTGCCTGAGTTTGTCATCCACGAGATGCAGGTCGGGGGCGGAGTGCTTGCGATTTCGCCCCTGCCGGGGCGCACGCGGCATTACTATACCGACTGGCTGCGGCTGGCGGACTGGGGTCCGCAAGTGGTTGTTTCCATGACCGAAATGCACGAGTTGGAACGCAAGGGCGCAGGCACGCTTGGCGCGGATTTGCGGAATGCGGGCGTTGTCTGGCGGCACCTGCCGGTGCCGGACTATGGCACGCCTGATGCCGCACTTGATGCAGCCTGGCCGGAGGTGCAGGCCGAGGTGCTGGACACGCTGCGGCAGGGCGGCCGGGTGTTGGTGCATTGCTTTGGTGGTTGCGGGCGGTCGGGGATGGTGGTGCTGCGGCTGATGATCGCCGCTGGTGTGCCGGATGCGTTACGTGTTTTGCGGCGGGTGCGGCCCTGTGCGGTCGAAACCGAAGACCAGATGGCCTGGGCGCTGCAAGACCAAGCCGAATCAAAGGGTTAAGGTGCGTCAGGCGGTGCGTTAACCGATGCACATTGCATGCACATCCCATACACATCCCGGCTGCACAGTGGGCGCGCAGCCGGGGGTTAAGGCACCGTGATTAACCATTTACCCGCGCGGTGAGTTCAGAAAACATCGCCACGACTTCGGGTGCTAAGGCGCGCGCCAGACGGGCGGCGGCGGGGTCTGACAACCCGTAGCCGCGACCCCAGCCGAGCCAGATACCGTTGTAGGTGCCAAGGTTTTCGCGCACCGAAGCGGAGCCATAGATATAACCACTGCGGACGTCCATCAGCACCGCGTTGGCCTGCCCCATCTTGCCCAGCCCGCGCCCGATCTGGGACATGTCATAGATCAGCACATAGTCCTGGTGCTGCCGCGCAGCGGTCAGTTGCGCAAGGCGGATTGGATTGTGTGGACGGGACTTGAGTGCGTTTGAAATCAAGGGGTTGATGACAGTGACTTGGCCAATGCCGGGTGGCAAGGGCAGGCCCGCAAGCTCTTCCTCGGTCGGCAGGGTCAGCTGTCCATTGACCACGCGCGCAAGGCCGATGCGGGCGGGCAGGCGCAGGTCGGGTTCACCAGCGGCAGCACGGGCGACCGCAGGGTCCACTGGCCCGCTGCGCGCGGCAAGAAACGCAGCCCCGGATGAGGTCTGGGTGGTGGTGGAACAAGCGGCCAGCAGGGGCAGCAGGATCAGGATCAAGAACAGGCGCATGTGTTAACCTTTCAGATAAATGTGTAAATTGCACATAATTTGAAAATCTTGCACGCGCAAGGAAAATGTGTGAAATGCACATATGAACCGGATTCTGGATGCCCTCTTTGCCCCGATTGCCCGCCTTGCAGTGGCGCGCGGCGTGATGTTTCCGCAGGCCGCCGCGCGGCTGAAAGTCCAATTTCTGCGCGGGGCCGAGGCGCTGGCCGATGCGCCCAATGACAGCCGGATCAGCGTGATGACCGGGTTGCAGCGGCGCGATATTGCAAGACTGCGCGCCCTGCCAGAAGACGCGCCGGTGGTGCATCATTTGTCGCGGCTGGTGGCCATATGGGTGGCGGATCATCCCAAGGTGCTGGACCGCAAAAGCTTTGACGCGCTGGCGGCATCGGTGCGCAAGGATGTGCATCCGCGCACGCTGTTGGAGCAATTGGTCGATGCAGGCACGGTGGTGGTGGATGCAGACCGGGTGACGCGGGTCAAACGGTCCTACCAGCCGGCAGCGGGGTCGGTGGATCAGTTGGATTTCCTGGCGGCCAATGGCGGGGACTTTCTGAACGCGGGGGTGCAGAATGTGATCGCCGGGGCCGGGCATTTTGAACGGGCGGCGCATTTCAACCAGTTGTCGCCCGAGGCGGTGGCGGACTTGCAGGCGCTGTTTGCCGACCGGCAGATGGCGGTGCTGGAAGAGGTCGCCGCACGGGCGCGGGACCTGCAAGACGACAGCCCCGGCACGCATCGGTTTCGTGCGGGCGGTTTTTTCTATGCAGAGGAGAGCGATTGATGCGGCGTTTGATCTTGGTGATGGCGCTGGCTGCGCTGGCGGGGTGCGCGGCCACAGTGCCGAGCTGCGAGGGAGGCCGCGACGGGGGCATTGGCGGCACCGGTGGCTGTGCGCAGGAGGCAGCGCATTAGAAGGCCCAAGGCGGGCAATGCCCCGCGCTGTTTGCTGCGCTGACGGATCACGCGGTGGCGGCTGAATAGGGTGGGCCGGTGGCCCACCCCCTACCTCTAGCGGTTCTTTTTCTTCTGCGTGGCAGAGCGGTACATCTTGCCCAATTTGCGATAGCGGTCGCGGGCCTGGGCGATTGTCTCTGTCGCGTATTGGTCTTCGCGTTTGAGCTTTTTGTAGCGCGTCAGGCGTTCGGGGTCGATGTCACCGGCGGAGATGGCGGCCTGCACGGCGCAGCCCGGTTCGCTGTCGTGTTGGCAATCGCGAAACTTGCACTGGCCGATCAGGTCGGTGATCTCGGAAAACGTCGCCTCGATCCCGGCGGCCACATCAGCGACGCCAAGACCGCGCATACCGGGCGTGTCGATCAGCCAACCGCCACCCGGGATGCGGTGCAGGCTGCGGTCGGTGGTGGTATGGCGGCCGCGTGCGTCGTCTTCGCGGATGCCCTGGGTTGCGGCATCGCCACCCGTCAGCGCGTTGGCGATGGTGGTTTTGCCGACACCGGATGACCCGGCCAGCGCCACCGTCTGTCCTTTGCCCGACCAGAGCGAAAGCTTGTCTGCGGTGTCGGGGGATTTGGCGTTCAGCGTCACAACCTCCAGCCCGCGACCGAGCGCGCGGGCGCGGTCGGTATAGCTGTCGGGGTCTTCGGCCATGTCAGCCTTGGTCAGGATGATCACCGGGGTAATGTCGGCGTCATTGGCAAGCGCCAGGTAGCGTTCCAGCCGCGCGGGGTTGAAATCCGCGTTGCAGGAGGTGGTGATAAAGAGCGTATCAAGGTTGGCCGCGATCAGCTGGCGGTCGCCTGTCAGGTGCTCTTTGCCCCGTTGCAGGGTGCTGGACCGGTCCAGCAGCCGAATCACGCGGTGCCGGTCCAGATCGGCCAGCACCCAATCACCAACGGCGAGTTCGCCGGTCGAGGTGCCGGGATCAAGTGTGAGGTCAAATGCGCCGTCCACGGTCAGCCCGGTGACAGAGGCGCGTTGCACGCCCGAGATACGGGCGGGGGTCAGGGTTTCGATTTCGTCGAGGTCGCATTGCGACATGTAAAAGTTGGTCCAGCCGAGGTCGGCGAGGGTGAGTTCAGAGGTCAATGGACTGTCCTGTGACAAAGGAAAAGGGCGGCCCGCAGTGTTGCGGGGCCGGGCATTTCCGGTCGGGACAGCAGGGAATAGGTCAGTGTGCCCGGACCGGGAAGGTGTGCGACTGGGTCATGGCTGTCCTCCCTCTGTGGGGTTTCTGAACGTTGGTGTTGGACTCCGCCAAAATCGCGAAGGGCGATTTTCGCTCTATCCAACGCGTCAAGTCGCCAAAGGCGACATTGACGGTGAGAGGCTGACAACGACCCAAGCGGGGCTCGTTATGGCTGCTTCCTTCCGGACCTGACCAGGTTGGCGAGGCGCCTGCCCGCGCCAACCCCTCAAGCGTCATATAAGCCGGGCGGGCCAGCGGCGCAAGATGCTAGGGTCCTGATCCTAGAGCGTCAGCTGCATGGTGCGGAAACCGCGCGCGTCTGCTGGCCTGTCCAGCAGGCTGAGCCTGTCGCAGGGCAGGGGGATGTCGGCGGTCGCCGGGCTGGCGGGGAAAAGGGCGCCGGTGCCGGGTTGTGCCAGAAAGCCCATGTTCGGGACGGGCGGCGTGGCGGGAATGCCGTCATTGGCGACGCAGTCGATCAGGATATCGGGCAGCCCCAAGAGCGACGTATAGACCACGTCCTGCGTCGGGATCGGCGACAGCCCGCCGCCGCCATGGGCGCGGTAGCTGGAGGTGGCGACCAGAAACAATGCGTCGTCGGCCAGTGGTGCGCCCTCATAGGTGATGTCGCGGACCCGCGCGGGGCGGGTCGGGTCGTCACCATCACGCGGTGGTGTCGTCAGGTCGATCCGGTAGCGCAGCCCGTGGAATTGGTCAAAGTGATAGGCAGGCACCGCAGGGTCGAGCAGCTTTTGACCCGGCAGCCCCGGTTTCAGCACGTTGTAGAACCGGCTGGCGTTTTCCAGCCAGTGACGGATTTGCCAGCCACGCCGCAGCACGCCGCAGATCGGGTTTTCAAAGGGGACAATGGCGGCCACGTGCCGCCGGGCCATGGGCCCCGGTTCCACGTCAATGTAATTGCCCGGGCCGCCATGCCCGCCTGCGCGATAGGGCGACGTCGTTGCCAAGAGCGGCAGATCGGCAAAGTCGGTCTTGGCCAGTGCGGTGCGCATATGAAGAAGCTGGGCAGCGGCCACAAGCGGGGCGGTGTCATCGCGCCCGATGGCCGCAAAATAGCTGGTCAGGCGGCGTGGCGTGTCACAAATCGTCTGGCCCAGATGCGCCAGTGTCTTGTCCTGATCGGCGGCCACGTCACGGGCGATGGCAGCGCTTGCCGGGGTGGCGGGCAGGGTCGGGAGATCCGCAAGTTCCCGCAGTTCACAGTGGTGCGTGTCGATCCGCCAGCCGGTGTCGGGATCAAGCAGCAGGTCAAGGTCGATCACCCCCAGCGCCTGCCCGTGGCTGGCGGCCATCACACCGGGCTTGCCATGCAGGGTGGCGGCATCCGTGTCGGCGTGGGCAAAGCCCGCGAAATCGGGGCCGGGAAAGCGGTCATGGGTATGCCCGGCCAGCACCACGTCGATACCCGGCAGCCCGGCCAGATGCAGGGCGGCATTTTCCATCCGCTGCTGATAGGGCGCGTCCGAGATGCCGGCGTGGCAAAGTGCCACCACCACATCGGCCCCCGCACGGCGCAGGGCGGGCAGGTGGCTGCGGGCCGCATCAAGGATGTCATCGGTCTGAATCGCGCCGCCCAGCGCGTGGGCATCCCAGTTCACCACTTGCGGCGTGACAAAGCCGATCACCCCGATCTTGAGTTGATGGGATTGCCCGTCAGAGCCTTGCACATCGCGGGTCAGCACGGTCCAGGGCGCGACAAGGTTGCGGGTGGGTGTGCGGCGCACATTGGCCGAGACGACAGGCATGGTGCAGTCCGAAAGCGCTTGCATCAAGAAGTCGAGGCCGTAGTCAAATTCATGGTTGCCCAGCGTGATCGCGTCATAGTCCAGCGTATTGAACGCCGCGATCATCGGGTGGACGGCGGCTGCACTGCCGTGGCGGGCGATGTGATCGGCCACCGGGTTGCCTTGCAGAAAGTCGCCATTGTCAAACAAGAGCGTTGCTGGCCCTTCGTCCCGCGCCGCCGCAATCAGCGGAGCAAGTTCGGTCAGGCCCTGCGCCGGGGCGGGGCCGTCAGCAAGATAATCATACCCCAAGAGGTGCATGTGCAGGTCGGTGGTTTGCAAAAGGCGCAGCTGAGCGGTGACCATGAGTATCCGAAAGGTGAAGGTAATTCAGAGTATGATGCTATTGCTGCGTGTCACAACCTTGGGGCGAAAGAAAGGCCAGACGTTGGTGAATTGCACATCACGTCACAGCGTGTCACCAAAGCCGCATGAAGCATGCAGAAACAGTCACATTTGGCAGCGGGCAATTGGACCGTGCCGCAAATTTACGCAACGATGCCAGTGCGCTGGCCCAGACCGCCGGGCAGATCATCCTGATGTGGCGCGGCAAGCCGATGCTGGTGGGCGACGCTTTGGTGCGGGTGGCCGCCGATCACCCGGTGATGGCCGATGCCCGCCCGGGCAAGATCCTGTTGGGCCGGGATGCAGGCACGCCCGTTTTTGCGGCTGATCTGTCGGATTGGGTGCCTGATGATCTGGATGAGGCCGTGTTACAGAACTTTGTCGATCCCAGCGCGCAGCATCACCCCGCGCTGCCCGAAAGCCACGCCTTTCTGGAATTGCGCAGCGTGATGACCCGGTTGAGCCGCGTTGACGCGGAATTGGCGGCCACGGCGCGGGCGCTGTTCGGCTGGCACCGCAGCCACCAGTTTTGCGCCGCGTGCGGGGCTGAAAGTGCCTTTGCCATGGGAGGCTGGCAGCGCAATTGCGCGGCTTGCGGGACGCATCACTTTCCGCGCACTGACCCGGTGGTGATCATGCTGATCACCCACGGCAACAGCGTGCTTGTCGGTCGCTCACCCGGTTGGCCCGCGGGGATGTTTTCGCTGCTGGCAGGCTTTGTCGAACCCGGCGAGACGCTGGAGGCTGCCGTGCGCCGTGAGGTGTTTGAGGAGAGTGGGATCACGGTGGGTGAGGTGAATTACCTGAGCAGTCAGCCTTGGCCGTTCCCGTCCAGCCTGATGTTTGGGTGCAGCGGCATTGCACTGGACGCCAAGATCACCATTGATCCCGCAGAAATTGATGATGCCCGCTGGATCACACGTGAGGAGATGGCGGATGTATTCGCCGGGCAACACCCAGAGATTTTGCCAGCCCGCAAGGGCTCTATTGCCCACTTTCTGCTGGAAAACTGGCTGGCGGACAGGCTGGATTAACCGCATATAAGCGAAGATGCCGCACACAAGCGGTGCGCCAGCAAAGGGCTGTATCATGAAATTCAGTGCACGCGAAGATATCGAAGCGCCGATGGACCATGTCTATCGCGCGATCACCGATTTTCCCGCGTTCGAACGCCAGGCGCTGCGGCGCGGTGCGGATGTGCGTCGCACAGATGTTAGCGGCGGTGCCACCGTGGGGGCCACCTGGGACGTAAAGTTCAGCTTTCGTGGCAAGGAACGCAACATGAAGGCGCTGCTTGCGCGGTTGGACGATCAGGGCTTGCAGCTTGATACGGTATCGTCAGGGATTGACGGGCAGACGGTGGTTGATCTGGTGCCGCTGTCACCGCGGCGCACGCGGTTGGCGGTGTCAATCGAGCTGAAGGCCAAGACGCTGTCGGCGCGGTTGCTGCTGCAATCGCTCAAGCTGGCCAAGGCCAGCCTGACCACACGTTTCAAGAAGCGGGTCGCCGATTTCGCCAGCGACGTCGAAGGACGTTACAAACCCGGTGCATAGCAAACGGCCACCACATCGCGATGTGATGGCCGCCTGCTGCAAGAAGGGTGCTGCCGCTTAGATTGGCAGCTTGCCTGTCATGCTTTCAAGCACACCATCCCGGCGCACCAGTTTGTGCCAGAGCGCGCCTGCGATATGGGCCACCAGCAAAAGCGGCATGGCCACCAATGCGACCTCGTGCAGGCCTAGCATTGCCACCAGGAACAGCCCGCCCAGTGCTGGCACCGAAACACCAAGAGCGATGCCGAGGCCGGACAGGATGATCCCAAAGACGGCGGCATAAAGTCCCATGTGGACCGTCTTGGATGCCACGTGTTCCCAGCGCGGCGCGCTGGCGGGCAGGCGGGTTGTCCCGGCCACGCCGCGGGTCCAAGCGTAGCGCGCCACGAAAAGCCCGCCGAGCAGCAGGGCATAGACCACCTCGAACTGCAGAAGGGCGGGGTCGGCCAATTGCCGGACGCTGTCGAGGCCCTTGAAATAGCCAAAGCCGATCAGCCCGGCAGAGAGCCAATGGATGCCCTTGGTGACAAAGCCGTGGGGGGTGGCGGGTTGGGTGGTCATGGCGGGATCCTTTGTTCTCTTGGGATCAGGCGGCGGACTGGGTGTCAGCCGTGGCCGGTTGCGCCAGTTTGACGAAGGGGGCCGCCAGCATGGCAAAGCCCACGGCAACCAGCGCAAAAAGCGCCAACGTGCCTGCAAAGACAAAGCCGAGGCCCAGCATCATCACACCGATGGTGAACAGGGCGGCGTGGGACACGGCGTTTTTGAGTTTGGTGATTTGGGTGGTCATGTTGTGGTCTCCGATATCATCTGTTGTGTGATGACACCGATATGGAGACCGGGTTTTACGGGCGCCTGACCCGAACCTTACAAATCTGCAAAGTCCAACGTGACGCGCAGGCCAGTGGGGTTGGCGGCCCCGAGATCGAGCCTGGCCCCGTGGCGTTCGGCCACAGCACGCACCAGCGCAAGCCCAAGGCCTGAGCCTTCGGTTGACCGGGCCGCATCAAGGCGGACCATGGGTTTGACGATCTCGGCATAGGCCTCGGGCGGCACGCCGGGGCCATTGTCCGAGAGGCCCAGCCGCAGGCCCCGCGCATGGAGTGTGATCGCATCACCGCCATGCACCAGCGCGTTTTGAATGAGGTTTGCCATCGCTTGCATCAGCATTTGCCGGTCGGCCTGCACGGTGGCGGCAGGGCCGACGTCAAGCGTCAGGGTTTTGCCGCCGTCTTCGATCACCGGGCCAAAGACCTCTGCCAGTTCCGCCGCGAGATCGGCCAGCGACACGGGTTCAAAGCCGTCGCTTCCTTGTGCCGCTTCGATCCGCGCGACGCGCATGATGGTGTCAAAGATCGCCGCAAGCTTGCCTGCTTCTTCAAGGGCTGCACCGCGCGCGTCGTCTTCGGGCAGCATTTCAAGCTGGGCGCGCAGACGGGCCAGCGGGGTACGCAGATCATGTGCGATGCTGGCACCAAGGTGGCGGGTCTGGGTGACCAGCCGTTCCAGCGCGCCAGCGGTCACGTCCAGCTGGCGGGCGATGTCGTCAAGGTCATCGCGGTTGCGCGCGTGGCCGGTGCGCGCGGTCAGATCGCCGGCGGCCAACTGCCCCAGCGTGTGGTTGATGCGGCGCAACCGGCGCTGCGCCAAAAGCCCGGTCCCCAGCCCCAACGCAAGGGCCAGCACGATCACCACTGCCGCGGTGGTCCACAGGATGCCAGCCAGCAATTCGCGGGTTTCTTCGCTTTCTTCCAGCGGGACCGCGACCATCACCGGGTTGCCGGTGCTGTCGGTGGCGACCAGCACGCGCCAGATGTCGGCGTTCAGAAAGTTGCGGTCGAGCGCGACGGTGCCACCGCCTTGCGCCACGGCACGACCAAACGGGCGCGGCAGGCCCCGCAGGTTTTCGGGCGCGCGCAGGATCATCGCGCGCGTATCAGACGTGGCCTGCGAAAGATCAGAGGTGGCGGCAAGTGCGGCAAGGGTGGTGTCGATCCGTCGTTCGATCGCCCCTTGCCCGACGGTCAGCGCCACAAAGACCGCCACCGCCATGCCAAGCGCAAAGATGCCCGACAACAGCAGCGACAGGCGCACCATCGAGGAACGCCAGAGCCAGCGGATATGACCCAGCAGCCTAGTCACCAAAGACATAGCCTTCGCCCCGGCGGGTGCGCAAAAGGGCCGCATCAAAGGGTTTGTCGATCTTGGCGCGCAACCGGCTGATGTGGGTTTCAACGACGCTGGTGGTGGGGTCAAAGCTCATGTCCCAGACCTGTTCCAGCAGCATGGTGCGGGTCACCAGCCGACCGGGGCGGCGCATGAAATATTCCAGCAATTTGAATTCCTTGGCCATCAAATCAATGGCCTGCCCCTGCCGGTCGCAGCGCCGCGCCAGAAGATCGAGCGTCAGATCGGCATAGCGCAGGGTGGTGGGGGCTGCATCCGCCCCGTCAGGGACATCGCGCCGCCGCCCCAGCGCGCTGACACGCGCAGAAAGTTCGGCAAAGGCGAAAGGTTTGGTCAGATAATCATCGCCGCCTGCCTCGAACCCTTCGACGCGGGCGTCAACCTCTCCCAATGCGGTCAGGAACAAGGCGGGCGTCTGGTCCTTGGAGGCGCGCAGGGATTTCAGCACCGCAAGGCCGTCAAGGCCGGGGACCATGCGGTCGAGGATCAACAGGTCAAAATCCTGCCCCATCGCGGCGATCAGGGCGTCCTTGCCATCGGCAAAGTGGTCCACCACGTGGCCCTCTTCTCGCAGGCCGCCTGCGATCCACGGGCCAAGCTGTGTGTCGTCTTCAAGAAGCAGAATCCGCATCTGGCGTTACACCCCCCAAGCGCGCGCAAAGGGGCCGCGCGGTGCGGCCCCCAGCAGAGCGGGACGTTTATGCGTCTTCGCTGTCGTCGTCATCATCGTCGTTGTCGCGATCATGGTCGCACCCATTGTCATCGCGGTCTGCCGCGACTTTGAGAACATCGCCGGTCTCTGCTGCGATCTCAACCTCGAACTCTTCCCCGTCGGCAGAGAGGATTTCGACCTCAAAGATTGATTGGCCGTCTTCGGTTTCCATTTCGACCTCTTGCACCTCGCCGGGGACTTCCATCAGGGCAATTTCGATCACCTCTGCTTCGGTCAGCCCGGTGGCGTCGGCCACGGATTGCGCCGAGACCATGCCGGCAAAGCCACCCGCCAGTACCAAGCCCGAAAGTGCGCCGCCTGCGATGAGTTTCGTGTTCATGTCGTTGTCTCCGTTTGTTGTGTGCAAGGCGGTGTTGCCTTGCGATGAGACAGAGATGGGGGTGCCAAATTACAAGCGCCTGAGGTGTGGATTACAAATCTGTAAGTTTCCGGAAGGTTGTCGGGGCCGATGCGCGGGGTTGGGCAAAAAACCTTTGACAGGGCTATGACATCGGTGTCATGACATCGGTGTCATTTTGGTGGATTGCGATTCTTTATTGCGATCTGCAGGCGCTGGGGGGACGGCATTTGGCCACAATTTACGATGTTGCACGGGTATCCGGGGTGTCGCCCAAGACGGTGAGCCGGGTCATCAACCGCGATGCGGCGGTCAAGGCATCCACCAAGGAAGCCGTGGAAAAGGCGATTGCCGAACTGGGCTATGTGCCGTCCACCGCTGCGCGGGCGATGCGGTCAAACAAATCCGGGTTGGTGGGGCTGATCACCGGCGCGATTTCATTGCGGCAACAGCATCAGGAAATTTCGGGCCTGCCGGATCTGTTGATCGTGCAGGGCATTCAGAAGGCGATTGAGGCCAGCGGTAAGACGCTGCTGATTGCCGACACCGGCGGGCGGCAGGAGCGGGTGCCGCAACTGATCCGCACCTTTGAGGAACACCGGGTCGAAGGGCTGATCTATGTGGCTGATTACCACCGGCAGATCACCTTGCCAGAGATTTCGCGGGACACGCGGATGATCCTTGCGAATTGTTATGACGACAAGGGCACGCCGTGTGTATTGCCTGACGACCGGCAGGGTCAGCGCCGCATTGTCGAGGCGCTGCTGGCCAAGGGGCACCGGCGGATTGCCTATCTGTCGTTGTCGGCCAGAATGGACGCCACGGTGCTGCGGACGCTTGGGTTTGAGGATGCGATGGCGGCGGCGGGTGTCGCGGTGGACCCCGCGCTGATGATCCCCTCTGACATTGATACCGATGACCCCGACGGAGAGGCGCAGCTGCTGTGGGATTCCATCGAGCGGGTGCTGTCGATGCCACAGCCGCCCACGGCGATCTGCTTTGGCAATGATCGGATGGCGATGCGTGCTTATGGCATTTTGCGGTCACGGGGGCTGACCTTGCCCGACGACATCTCGATCGTGGGATATGACAATTACCGGCTGATCACAGAGACGCTGTATCCGCCGCTGACCTCGGTTGATCTGCCGTATCACGCGATTGGTATTCGGGCCACGCAGCTGTTGCTGGGGGCCATTGACCGCAACGAGATGATGCCAACCGAGCCGGTGCTGGTCAGCGGGCAGGTGCATCACCGCCAGTCGGTCACACAGATTGCGACACCCATTACCCAACTTTCATCCATAGGGAGGACGACAACATGAAACTGAGAGCAACCTTGGCAGGTGCGCTGCTGGCATCCACGGGACTGGTCAGCGGGGCGGCGGCACAAACCGAGCTTTCGATGTGGTATCACGGCGCCGGTGGCGAAGTGGAAGGAGCGATCATTCGTCAGATCGTGGATGATTTTAACGCCAGTCAGGGCGACTATACTGTGACGCTCGAAAGCTTTCCGCAAGAAAGCTACAACGATTCCATCGTGGCTGCCGCATTGGCGGGCAATCTGCCGGACATCATTGATGTGGACGGGCCCGTGATGCCGAACTGGGCATGGGCAGGCTATATGCAGCCACTCGACATTGACGAAAGCCTGATCGCGGATTTCCTGCCGGGCACCAAGGGCATGTGGGACGGGCAGCTTTATTCGATTGGTCTTTGGGATGCAGCGGTCGCCCTTTACGCGCGCCAGTCGATGCTGGATGAGCTGGGCCTGCGCACGCCAACGCTGGACGCACCCTGGAGCGGAGAGGAGTTCATGGCGGCGCTGGATGCGGCCAAAGCCTCGGGGTCATGTGAATATGCGCTGGATCTGGGCATGGCCTGGACGGGCGAGTGGTATCCATACGCCTTTAGCCCGTTGTTGCAGTCCTTTGGCGGCGACATCGTGGATCGGTCCACCTATCAGACCGCAGAAGGCGCGCTGAACGGCGACGCTGCGCTGGAATTCGGTGACTGGTGGCAATCGCTGTTCACCGAAGGCTATGCGCCCGGCACCAGTCAAGACCCGGCGGATCGCGACACCGGTTTCATCGACGGCAAATACTGCTTTAGCTGGAACGGCAACTGGGCTGCGGTCGCCACGCTGGACGCAGGTGTGGACGACGTGGTGTTCCTGCCCGCGCCTGATTTCGGTGCCGGCAACACGATTGGCGCAGCATCCTGGCAGTTTGGTGTCGCGGCCTCGTCCGAGGCACCTGAAGGGGCCAATGCGTTCATCGAGTTTGCCTTGCAGGACAAGTATCTGGCGGCCTTTACCGATGGCATCGGCCTGATCCCATCGACGCCAACAGCCGCAGAGATGACCGAGACCTACAAGGAAGGTGGCCCGCTGAACGTCTTCTTTGAACTGAGCAATCAGCAGGCTTTGGTGCGGCCCGTCTCGCCCGGTTATGTGGTCGCGGCCAAGGTGTTTGAAAAGGCGCTGGCCGACATCGCCAATGGCGCTGACGTGGCTGATACGCTGGATGCAGCCGTTGACGAGATCAACACCGACATCGAGCGCAACGGCGGCTACGGGCACTGATCCTCCCGCGTGTGGGGGCGGCGCATCTGCCGCCCTTGCACCCCTTTCGTGAAGGAGCAAGACAATGGCATCCAAGCTGACCACATCAAATCGCGCGGGCTGGGCCTTTGCGCTGCCGGGCTTTGGCCTTTTGGCGTTGTTCATCGTGGTGCCCTTCTTTTTCGCCTTCTATCTGTCGCTGACCAATCAGCGGCTGATCTCGCCCAATCCGACGGAGTTCGTGGGGCTGGACAACTATCGCAACCTGCTAAGCATTTCGGTGCTGACGATTGAGCCCGAGCGGGACGACAATGGCGCGGTGATCCGCGATGCAGAGGGCAATGCGGAATACCCCCGCGTGCGAACCTTTACCCGCAACAACCCGGACTATCCGCAATATGCGGGCATGCGCGAGTGGTTCCGCTGGCACAGCGGCGATGACGCAAAGGTGGTGGTCGCCACCGATGTGGTGTTCTGGAAGTCGCTGCGCAACACTTTCATGTTCGTGCTGGTCGTCGCCCCCGTGCAGGGCGCGTTGGCGTTGGGGCTGGCGCTGCTGATCAACCAGCGCCTGCGCGGGATCAACATTTACCGCGCGATCTATTTCATGCCTGTCGTGGTTTCGATCGTCGTTGTCTCGCTCTTGTGGCGGTTCCTTTACGCCGAAGAGGGGCTGTTAAATTCGGTGCTGGGGGCGTTGAGTTTCGGGCTGTTTGACGGGCCTGACTGGCTGGGCAGCGAGGACACGGCGCTGGGTGCCATCAAGGCGATGTCAATCTGGCAGGCGGTCGGGTTTCACATGGTGATCTGGCTGTCGGGGCTGCAAACCATCAGCCCGACCCTGTACGAGGCGTCATCCATCGAAGGCGCCAGCAAATGGCAGACCTTCCGCTATGTCACTTGGCCGGGACTGCGCAACACAGCCGTTCTGGTACTGATCGTGATCACCATGCAGGCCTTTGCCCTGTTTGCGCAGATCGACGTGATGACCAATGGCGGTCCGCTCGACAGCACCACAACGGTGGTCTTTCAGGCGGTCGAACGGGGCTATGGCAAGCAAGACATCTCGGGCGGGTCGGCCATTTCGGTGATCCTGTTCTTGATCGTGCTGACCATCAGCCTGATCCAACGCTATCTGACGCGGGAGAGATAAAGCATGGCGACTGTCACATCCGACAACCATGGGCTGCGCCTGATCATGCGCTATGTCGTGCTGACCCTGATCGCGCTGATTTTCATCATGCCGCTGGTCTTTATGGTGATGTCGAGCCTGAAGCCCGATCTGCAATTGCTACGCGACACATCCAGCATGCGGGCATTTCTGCCGGTGGGCGATGTCAGCTTTGACAATTACACCGCCGCCTTTAACCGCGCGCCGGTGGCGACATTTATCTTTAACTCTGTCTTTGTGACGGGGCTGACAGTCTTGCTGTCGCTGCTGTTTTGTTCGCTGGCGGCGTTTTCCTTTGTCTTCCTGAGCTGGACCGGGCGCAATGTGCTGTTGTCGATTGTGCTGGCGACGCTGATTGTCCCGTTCGAGACCATCGCCATCCCGCTGCTGTTGCTGGTCAGTCAGATGCCGTGGATCGGGTTTGGCGGGTTCGAAACCGGGTGGCTGAACACCTATCGCGTGCAGATCATCCCGTGGATTGCCGACGGTCTGACGATTTTCCTGTTCGTGCAGTTCTTCAAGGATCTGCCGCGCGACTTGATCGAGGCGAGCCGGGTGGAAGGGGCCACGTGGTTCCAGATTTACCGCCGCGTGGTCATGCCGTTGGCGGGACCGGTGATTGCCACCGCCGCGATCCTGAAGTTTCTGGTGATGTATAACCAGTACCTGTGGCCGCTGATCGTGGTGCAGCAAGAAACCTATCGCCCGGTCATGGTCGGCCTTGGCTATTTTTTCCAACTGAACCCCGCCTGGGGCGAGATCATGGCCTATCTGACGGTGATCACCGTGCCGGTGCTGGGCTTTTATCTGGTTCTGCAGCGCGCCTTTATCGCGTCGATTGCATCAACCGGCGTGAAGGGCTGACCGATGGTGCTTGCGCTGAAAGATCACTTTGTCTGGGACAGCTGGTATGTGCATGACGGCACGCGGTGGCACGGCTATTTCCTGAAAGCGCCGCAGTCCATTGGTGACCCCGAGTTGCGGCATTTCAACGTCAGCTACGGCCATGCGGTCAGCGATGATCTGACCACGTGGACACATCTGGGCACCTGTTTTGAGCCCAGCACCGGGGATGGGTGGGACAATTACACCGTCTGGACCGGGTCGGTGGTGCGCGGGGATGATGACCTTTGGCATCTCTACTACACCGGCACCCACAAGGATGAGTTTGGCCTGCCGCAGCGTATTGGACACGCCACATCGACGGATTTGCACGATTGGCAGCGGGTTGGCGATGGCTTTGCCCTTGATCTGACCGGGCCGCATGCGCCGCTTTATGACGCGGATTTCGCAGACAGCATCTGGCACGACCGGGCGATGCGCGACCCTTGGGTGATGCGCGATCCGGACGGGGACGGCTGGCTGATGTATTTCACCGCGCGGGTCGCGGGCGAAGCAGAGGCGAACAACGGCGGCTGCATCGGTTTTGCCACCTCGTCCGACGGTTATGTCTGGACCTTGCAGCCGCCGGTATTTGCGGGCGGCTTCGGCCAGCTTGAGGTGCCGCAGGTGTTTGAGGTGCAGGGGCGCTGGTATTGCCTGTTCTGCACCTCGGCGGATCACTTTTCAGCCCATGAGGCGACACAGCGGCCACGGGTCACCGGCAGCCATTACCTGATCGGGGACAGCCCGCGCGGGCCTTGGCGGATCGCACCGGGCTTTCTGGATGGGGACATGCCCTGCCGACGCTATGCGTCGCGGATCTTGGACACCGACACGGGCCTTGTGATCCTTGGCTTTGCCGACCGGCCCGGCGGCGCTGAATTCGTGGGCCAGATCACCGACCCCGACCCGGTGCATGTGACCGAAGACGGGCATCTTGAAATCAAATCACACGTAAAAGCGGCGGAGTAAATCATGGCCAATGTCAAACTGCGCGATATTCGCAAGAGCTATGGCAAGGTCGAGGTCATCAAGGGCGTTGATATCGACATTGAAGACGGCGAGTTTGTTGTGTTCGTCGGCCCCTCGGGCTGCGGCAAATCCACATTGTTGCGGATGATCGCGGGGCTGGAGGATATCACCGGCGGCACGCTGGAAATCGACGGAACGCGGGTCAACGATCTTGAGCCGTCCAAGCGCGGGATTGCGATGGTGTTTCAGTCCTATGCGATTTTCCCGCATATGACGGTGCGCGAGAACGTGGCCTTTGGTCTGACGATCAACAAGGCGGGCAAGGCCGAGAAAGAGCAAAAGGTGGCAGAGGCCGCGCGGATTTTGCAGATGGAACATCTGCTGGACCGGCGTCCGTCAGAGCTGTCGGGGGGGCAGCGGCAGCGGGTTGCGATTGGCCGCGCGATTGTGCGTGATCCCAAGGTGTTCCTGTTTGATGAGCCGCTGTCCAACCTGGATGCCGCGCTGCGCATGGATATGCGGATGGAGATTGGCAAGCTGCATCAGGATCTGGGTGCCTCGATGATCTATGTGACCCACGATCAGGTCGAGGCGATGACACTGGCCGACAAGATCGTGGTGCTAAAGGATGGCAAGGTGATGCAGGTGGGTGCCCCGATGGAGCTGTACCACGAACCGGCGAACCTGTTTGTGGCAGGCTTTCTGGGTGCGCCGTCGATGAACTTTCTCAATGTCACGGTCGAGGCGGTGGGCGAGGCCACGGCGACGGTCAGCAACGCGTCGCTGGACCGGATCGAGGTGCCGCACAAGGGCCGTGCCCTGACCGTGGGGCAGACTGCCACGCTGGGCGTCCGGCCGCAGTATCTGCACCCCGTCGCAGAGGGCAGCGGCAAGTTGCACGGCAAGGTCATGCTGACCGAGCGTCTGGGCAGCGAGACGGTGATTGACGTGGCACTGGATGATGGCAGCAAGATCATCGCCGCCCTGTCCGAGGACAGCATTCAGGCCCCCGGCACGGTTGCCAATTTCGACTTTGACCCCAATCAGGCGCATCTGTTTCCAGAGACGCGATGACCAGACCTGTTGTGATCCTTGACCCCGGTTGGCGGCAGATGGACGAGCTGTTCGCGCCCAAGACCCTGCGCGCGATCTGCGACCAGTTTGAGGTGGTCTGGGGTAAGGATGGGGCGATCCCGCCCGATGTGCTGGACGTGGCATTGCAGGATGCAGAGGTGCTGATCGCGGCGATGCCGCAAGTTGATGAAGCTGTGCTGGCGCGCGCGCCCAAACTGCGCATGATCATCGAGGTTTCGGGGTCCTTTCCCGGCACGATCGACTATGCTGCCTGCTTTGCGCGCGGCGTCGAAGTTCTGAGCTGTGCGCCCGGTTTCCGGCAGTCGGTGGCAGAGATGGGGCTGGCGATGGCGCTGGCGGGCGCGCGCGGGCTGGTGACGGAACACGAAGCGTTTCGTGCGGGCCGGGAACGCTGGCTGGCCGACAACCCAGAGACGGATTTCACCCTGTTTGGGGCGACGATCGGCTTTATCGGGTTTGGGCAGATCGCACAGGAAATGGGGCGGCTGCTGGCACCGTTCCGGCCCAAACTGCTGGCCTATGATCCGTGGTTGCCAGAGGCGGTGGCGGAAGCGCATCACGTCACGTTGCTGCCGCTGGATGAAGTGCTGACCGCGTCACGCTGCCTGTTTGTCACGGCCATTCCCACGTCCGAGAATTACCACCTGCTGAACGCGGCACGGCTGGCACTGGTGCCCGATAACGCGCTGCTGGTCTTGCTGAGCCGGGCGCATCTGGTGGATTTCGATGCGCTGGGCGCGGTGCTGGATCAGGGCCGGTTGCGGGCCTGCATTGATGTCTTTCCCACCGAACCAGTGGACGCGGATGCGCCCCTGAGGCAGAGCCCCGGTGCGATCCTGTCGCCGCACCGTGCCGCCGCCGTCAAGGGCGGGCGGCAGTTGATCGGGGATATGATCCTGTCGGACCTACAGGCCAGCGCGGCGGGACGCGATGACCGGCAGTTGGCGCGCGCCAATGCCGCCACGATTGCAGCACTTGCCGGTGTCGGTGACGCCGAAAAGGTCGCCATGATCGCAGGCCAGCGCTAAGACATCACCGCTTGCCGCAGGCGCGCAACTGCTGGTCATAGAGCACGGCGCGGCTTTCAACCTCTCCGGCGATGCGAATGAGCCAGCTTTTGGATTTCCATGTGCCGCGCCGATACCCGGTGCGACCATCGTGATAGGCCAGATACTGGTTGCGGATGTCATGGATCGGGATGCCGTTTTCGGCGACGGTCTGCACCATGTACCAGCCCATAAAGTCGGTGGCATCGTTGATATTGTCCCGCTTCGCGCCGCGGTCGCCGGTTTCGGCCTTGTATTCGGCCCATGTGCCATCAAGCGCCTGTGAGTACCCCACCGCAGAGGATTGCCGCCCCAGCGGGATCACACCCAGCGCAAAGCGGTGCGGCGGGCGGTTGTTGGAGATGAATTTGCTTTCCTGATAGATCATCGCCATCAGGCCGGGCACAGGCACGCCGTACTTGCGTTCTACCCGTTTGAAGGCGCGCAGATATTCGGGCCGTTCGCTCACAATAGAGCAGGCGTTATCGAGGTTGCGGGGCGCAGACCCATAGCCACCGGAACATGAGCCCAGAAGCACCAAAAGGATCATTGCGCGAAAGAAACTGCTCATCTGCCTCTCGCTTATCTTTATATTTATTGCGGGGACTATAGCGCGAATTACAGCCCCTGTGAACGGTCAAAGGGCCTGCGTCAGATCACAAATGACAGGATAAGCGGTAATGTGATCACCGACAGCAGAGTTGAGACCACCACAAGCCCCGCGACGGGCTGCGCATCTGCGCCGTACTTTTCAGCGATCATATAGGATGTGACGGCCACGGGCGTGGCGACCTGCACGATCAGCACGGCGGCGGCCACGGCGGGCAGTGCGAACCAGAGGGCGGCAGCCCATGCGGCGGCCACGCAAAGGGCCACCTTGATCAGCGACAGAAAGATTGCCCGCCCGTAACCGCCGATTTCCAGCCGGGCCACGGCCACGCCGAGCGTGATCAGCATCAGCGGGATCGCCAGTTGCCCAATGAGATCAAGCGTGTTGGTCAGAAAAAGCGGTGTTTCCCAGCCCTGCCACAGAAACAGCGCACCCAAGAGCGTGGCAGCGACCATCGGTTCGCGCACCACGCGCAGAAGCGACCCGGCGCCCGCGACCAGCCAGATCCCAAAGGTGAATGACAGCACCGCCATCACCGCAAAGACGACCACCGCATAGCCCAACCCCGCCTCACCAAAGGCAAAGAGTGCCAGCGGCAGGCCAAGGTTGCCGGTATTGCCAAAGATCAGCGGGGCCAGATAGGTGCGCAGGTCCAGCCGCATCAGTTTGACGAGTGTAAAACAGGCCAGCGTGACAAGCGCATAGGCCACCAGGGTTGCCACGGACAGGTCAGCAAGGGCGGAAGGGTCGACATCTGTGCGCATCAGCGCCACGAAGATCAGGCAAGGCACCGCAATGGTCATTGCAAGGCGGGTCACGAACTGCAGACGGTATTCAAAACCCAGCTTGACCCAGACAAATCCAACTGTCGCCAAAAGGAAAACCGGGGCGGTGATATTCATCACTGTCAGTGCCAGGTTCACAGACTGTTTCCTTAAATTTAACGGTGTTACCGTAGACTCTGCCCCGTGCGCGGGCGTAGAAGGTCGTTGGGGGAACGTTAGTTATGTTCAAGACGCGTGCAAAATATCATCTGGGACAAGTTGTCCGCCACCGCAAGCATCCTTTTCGCGGTGTGGTGTTTGATGTGGATGCGATGTTTTCGAACACCGACGCCTGGTACGAGGCCATTCCAGAGGAATCGCGCCCCGACAAGGACCAACCGTTCTATCATTTGCTGGCTGAAAACGACCAAAGCTACTACGTGGCGTATGTGTCAGAGCAGAACCTTGTCGCTGATTACAGCGGCGAACCGGTGGAACACCCCGATCTGGATGATCTTTTTGGCCCGTTCGAGGATGGGCATTATCCGTTGCAGGTGCAGCTGAACTAAGCGCCAAGCCGGTCTGAAGAGCGGTCTACGGACGGTGTGACGCCTGATCTGCGGGGATGCCTACCGGTCTGAAGCCCGGCCTACGGGCGCGCGACGTTGTTGGCGCAGGATGTTTTCGATCTTTGATGCAGCATAGCACAGGGCGGGCCGCCGGTCATCCGCGTGGCCGGGGTCAGGCCCCGTCGCGCAGCACCATCACCGACTGATGGGCGTGGCGCACGATGCGCGCGGCATTGGCCCCCAGCAGGTAGTCGCCAAAGTCCGGCTGGTGCGCGCCCACAAGGATCAGATCGGCACCGACTGCGTCCGCCTGCGAGATCACGCTGTCGTAGACCCGCCCGGACAGCACATGGTCCTGCGCGGTGATGCCTTGCGCTGCGATAAGGCTGGCAAGCTCTGCCTTGGCGGCAGTCTGGCTGTCCGCCTCGAACGTGTCGTTCAGGAAAGACCCGACGATGGCCATGCCGACGTTGGGGATCACGGTCACCACATGCAGAGTGCAATCCCAACTGGCGGTGAGCGTGCTGGCAGCGGTCAGCAGCCGGGTTGCATCATCGCGCACAGACACGTCGACGGCGATCAATACGGTTTTGAACATGAGGTGTCCCCCTTAGAAGGCCGGTTGCGTGGCGCGTGGGCGCTGGATGAAGATGATCATCAAGAGCAGCAGCAAGGCCGGGATGAAGAAGATTTCCTTGGGCATCCGTTCATTTTCGACCTGGATGGCTTCGATCTGGGCGGGTTCATCGCCGTAGAAATCGTAGTCATTGGCAAGCTGATCGAAATAGGGCGTGCCGGGGAAGGGTTCATCCAGCGCAAGGATGTCACCGTCTTCAAAGACCGTCAGGCCCACCGCATCAAGGCGTTCCATAGCAGAGCCGTCTGCCTCTGGCGTGAGGGTCACGGTGGTATTGCCGACGAGGCCGGTATCAAAGTCCGGGGCCGAGATGCGCAGCCGTGCGGTGGCACCGGTTGGCAGCTCCTCTAGTGCTGTCAGCGCCGCAGGGCCGGTGGTTTCGGTGTATTTGTCCTGCCATTGATCGAGGAAGAAATCTGGGCGGAACAGCATGAAGACGATCAGCATCATCACGACCGCCTCCCACTTGCGGGTTTTGGCGATGAAGTAGCCTTGGGTCACGGCGGCAAAGACCAGCATCGCGATGAGCGAGATGAAGAAGACGAACACCGCCTTTCCGGGGCCTACGTCGATCAGCAACAGGTCTGTGTTGAAGATGAACATGAACGGCAGCAGGGCGGTGCGGATGTCATAGCTAAAGCCCACAACGCCGGTTTTGATCGGGTCACCGCGCGAAATTGCCGCCGCCGCATAGGCCGCAAGGCCCACGGGCGGCGTGTCATCTGCCAGAATCCCGAAGTAGAACACAAAGAGGTGCACGGCGATCAGCGGAACGATCAGGCCCGATTGCGCGCCGACGCTAACGATCACAGGGGCCATGAGCGATGACACAACGATGTAGTTGGCCGTGGTCGGCAGGCCCATGCCAAGGATCAGTGACAGCACGGCCACCAGAACCAGCAGGATGATCAGGTTGCCACCGGCGATGGTTTCAATCACCTGACCGATGATCTGGTGTGCGCCTGTCAGAGAAATCGTGCCGACGATGATGCCGGCGGCCCCGGTAGCGACACCAATCCCGATCATGTTGCGGGCACCACTTTCAAGGCCCGCCACGAAGTCGCGGAAGGCGGTGCCAAAGCTATTGCCGGTGGGCGAGGCGGCCAGATGGGCAAAGCCCTGACCGCGCATCATTTGCTTTAGCGGACGGTGTGTCAGCGCCACGATGATCATCACGATGGTTGCCCAGAAGGCTGACAGCGCAGGCGACAGGCGGTCCAGCGTGTCGGTGCGGACCATCAGGTTCCAGACCAGCACAAAGATCGGCAGGGCATAGTATGCGCCGCCGAGGAAGGTGGGGGTGAGGCGCGGTGCCTCTACCTCTGTCGCGTTGGGATCGTCGGGCACCACATCGGGAAAGCGCGAGGCGACAAAGAGGAGTACCAGATAGGCGACGCCCAGCAGCACCAGCGCGGGATATATCGTTGCACCGGGCATCATCGGTTCCAGCAGGGCGCGGAAGCCGATGACCAGGAAAGTGATTGCGGCCATCGCGAAGAATCCGGTCAGGAACAGGATCATAATCATCACGATGCCGATGTGGCGGCCGGGCTTTTTCAGGCCCTGCAGGCCGAGCTTCAGGCTTTCGAGGTGGACGATGTACAAGAGCGCGATGTAGGAAATCACCGCAGGCAGGAAGGCGTGTTTGACGACTTCGATGTAGGGGATGTTCACATATTCGACCATCAGGAAGGCCGCAGCGCCCATCACGGGCGGGGTCAACTGGCCGTTGGTGGACGAGGCCACTTCGACCGCGCCTGCCTTTTCAGGGCTAAAGCCGATCCGTTTCATCAGCGGGATGGTGAATGTGCCGGTGGTCACGGTGTTGGCGATGGATGAGCCAGAGATCATCCCGGTCATCATTGAGGACAGCACCGCCGCCTTGGCCGGGCCGCCACGCAGGGCACCCAGAAGGGCGATCGCGACCTTAATGAACCAATTGCCGCCGCCTGCCTTTTCCAAAAGCGCGCCGAACAGAACGAACAGGAAGATCATCGAGGTGGAGACACCCAAGGCCACGCCAAAGACGCCTTCGGTCTGCATCCAGTAGTGGCCCATCGCCTTGGAGAAGGACGATCCACCGTAGTTGGTGATGCTGCCGATCCATTCCGAGTAGCCGCCAAAGAAAGCTAGGGCGAGGAAGGCCGAGGCGATGATCACCAGCGGCAGGCCAAGTGAGCGGAAAACGGCGACCATCAGCACGCCCATGCCGATGCCCGACATCACGATATCGGT
Organism: Yoonia sp. R2331; assembly: GCF_041103235.1. Lineage (NCBI taxonomy): Bacteria > Pseudomonadati > Pseudomonadota > Alphaproteobacteria > Rhodobacterales > Paracoccaceae > Cognatiyoonia > Cognatiyoonia denitrificans. The sequence continues at coordinate 144,892 of NZ_JBGCUN010000001.1, forward strand.
GGTGCTCCACAGGCCGGGGCGATCCGCGATCTGAAAGCGGAAGACCACCAGATAGAGACAGGCCGAGACCCCAAGGATCACCAGCGCCCAGTCATAAAGCGGGATGCGGTTGCGGTGGCCGAACATCGGAAAGGCCAGCGTGGCCAGCGCAATGGCAAAGGCGAGGTGCACAAAACGGGCCTGGGCCACGATATTGGCGAAAATGCTGATGCCGGTGGCCTGCGCCAGAACGCCGGGCACTTTGGAGGCGATATAAAGCTGGAAGATCGACCATGCGATGCAAAGTCCAAAGACCAGTTTGGTGGCAAATGGACCGGCGTTGCGGGCGCCGGTATCGGCCTCTGCCACCATGTCTTCTGCTGATTTCATCGCTGCGTCGGTCATTGCCGCGGCCCCCCATCCCTGAATTCTGTCGGAACCCGCACGCGGCCCGGTTCCGGTGTGATCGGGGCCAAGCATGTTGGCCCCGATCAGCTGACCCTGCATGCGCGGGGCCTATGCAATTGCGCCGGAGAGGTTCCCCATCTCCGGCGCAACAGGTCTGATTATTCCATCAGGCCCAGTTCTTTGTAGGCTCGTTCTGCACCGGGGTGCAGCGGCGCTGAGAGACCATCGCTGATCATCTGTGCCGCATCGAGGTTGGCAAATGCCGGGTGCAGGCCACGGAAGTCATCGAGGTTCGACAGCACCGCCTTGGCGACCACATAGGCCACATCGTCGGACACGTCGGCAGAGGTCACGAACGTCGCACCCACACCAAAGGTGGTGGTGTCACCGTCTGTGCCCGCGTACATCCCGCCGGGGATGGTGGCGACACGGTAGTAGGGGTTGTCCGCGACCAGCTGGTCAATCGGTTCGCCCACAACTGACACCAGTTTCACGTCACAGGTGGTTGTCGCTTCTTTGATCGCAGCGGCCGGGTGGCCGATGGTGTAGATCATTGCGTCGATGTTATCGTCGCAGATCTGCTTGGCCATCTCTGACCCTTTGTATTCGGTCGCGAGCGCAAAGCTGTCCATGCCCATGCCGAAAGCGTCCATGACGACTTCCATTGTGGCGCGCTGGCCGGAACCGGGGTTTCCGACGTTGACACGCTTGCCTGCCAGATCCTCGAAGCTTTCGATGCCGCTGTCAGCACGCACGATCAGCGTGAAGGGCTCTGGGTGGACAGAGAACATCGCGCGGACACCGGGGAATGCAGCATCGCCTTCGAACTTGGAGGTGCCGTTGTAGGCGTGGAATTGCCAGTCGGACTGAGCGACGCCAAATTCCAGCTCGCCTGCCTTGATGGTGTTGATGTTGTAGACCGAGCCACCGGTCGATTCCACAGCACAGCGAATGCCGTGATCCTTGCGGTCGCGGTTCACCAGACGGCAAATGGCACCACCAGTGGGGTAGTAGACGCCCGTGACGCCACCGGTGCCGATTGAGATAAACTGCTGGTCCTGCGCGGATGCAGCGCCACCAAGGGCCATCATGGCCGCGGCAAAGACGCCACCCATCATTTTCATATGTTTCATGAGGTTCTCCCTAAAACTCTCTCGTGGAGCGCCTGACCGGCGCAACCATCCAAAGAGCGTCTAACGAGATTGCCGGGATGTCACGGAAAAACTAATGTTTTTTTTGCCGGACCCAGTAGGCGTTGTTCTCGGTGCGGACCTGTTCGTAGGACTTGATTCGATCCATTGCCGCGCGTCCGCCGCGTTTCATCAAGAGCGCCAGCAAGAGTTCGACCACGGCCATCATGCCCGAATAGCAGCCAAAGTTGTGGCTGCTGATGACCGAGGCCACCAGCGTATGTTCGGCCTGAAATTCGGGCGAGACGACCTCTGAATCCGTGATGAGCAGGAGCTTTACACCCTTTTTGCGTGCAAAATCACAGGCCTCGATTGTTTCGCGCGAGTAAGGGGTGACGGTGATCGCAATCAGCACGTCGCCCGGGCCTGCGTCATTGAGATCGTCAATGGCGCTGTTGCGGTGGCGCGGGATCAACAGCAGCGACGGCAGGGCCATCCGGCCCACGTAGTGCAGGTAATAGGCCACCGCATAGCTGGACCGGATCGCCGTGACATAGACCGTGCGGGCCGACATCAGCATGTCGGCCACCTGTTCCATCTTGTCCAATTGCTGCCGTTCGAGCGAGTGCGACACCACCGACATCGCGTTTTGCGCCGCATCGGCATAGGTCGGACCAAGGTCGGACTGGTCCCGCACGTTTGCCAGCCAAAGCGGATCAGACCGGGTGTTGGTGCTGGACACAAGCGCCTGACGAAAGGGCTCGCGGAACGCCTCAAAACTTGGGAAGCCCAGCCTTTTCGCCATGTTTACAAGGGTATAGGTACTGACATGCGCCTTGCGCGCGGTTTCGCGGATGGAATCGAGCCCAAAGGCAGAGGGGTGATCGACCACGTATTTCGCCGCCGATTTCATCTGCGGTGAAAACGCAGGGATGCCCTGCATCAGCGCGGTGATGGTGTTGGTCTTGAGCGTCGGGTCCATGCGATTCGCCTTTGGTTCGAAAGAACATAACGGATGTTATTTTTAGCGGCGATTGACTTCGTTCGTAATGCTGGCCTTTGTGATTGGGCGGCATTTCGCCAAAAGGAGGCACCCCGTGGGAACCCCGTTTGAACTGATGGTCGCCCCAAATGGCGCGCGCCTGCAGAAGGCGGACCACCCGGGCGTGCCAATCACCCCGGCCGAGATGGCCGCGACGGCGGCCGCCTGTGCAGATGCAGGGGCCAGCGCGATCCATGTCCATGCGCGCGACGCGGCAGGCCGGCACACGCTGGATGCAGCGGCCTATGCCGAGGTTTTGGTGCAGATCAGGGCGCGGACCACGCTGCGCATGCAGGTGACGACCGAGGCGGCGGGGATCTATGACGTGGACGCACAGCGGCGCTGTCTGGCCGAAGTTGACGCCACGGACGCCAGCGTCGCCCTGCGGGAGATTGCGCGCGATCCGGCAGGGTTGCGCGCGACCTATGCAATGGCGGCGGGGCGCGGGATCGAAGTGCAGCATATCCTTTATGATACCGACGATCTGGCGCTGTTGCTGCGGTACTTTGACGAAGGCGTGATTGCTGAGGGGCAGCGCCGGGTGCTGTTTGTGCTGGGGCGTTATGCGCCAGGGCAGGTGTCCACGCCCGATGATCTGACGCCGTTCCTGCGGCAGATGGGGCAGGTGCCGCTGCGCTGGTCGGCTTGCGCCTTTGGCGCGCAGGAACAGGCCTGTTTGTTGGCCGCCTTGCAGGCCGGTGGGCATGCGCGGATCGGGTTTGAGAACAACCGCACAGCGCCGGATGGGCGCGTATTTCAAGATAACGCCGCATCGGTCGCGGCGTTTGTCACAGCGGCCGCAAAGGCCGGTTTCACACCGATGGAGGTGCCCGCATGAGCCATGTTTTCCCACGCCAGATCAAAGCCCCGCCGCCGACAGCCGTGGCGGCAGAGGGGTGCTATATCACCGACGCCAGCGGCAAACGCTATCTGGATGGGTCGGGGGGTGCGGCGGTGTCCTGTCTGGGCCATGGCGACGCAGAGGTGACAGCCGCGATCAAGGCGCAAGTGGACCAGTTGGCCTTTGCCCACACCGGGTTCTTCACCAGTGATCCGGCAGAGGCGCTGGCCGATCTGTTGATCGCCCATGCGCCCGGCGATCTGGACCGGGTCTATTTCGTGTCGGGGGGGTCCGAGGCGGTGGAGGCGGCGCTGAAGCTCGCGCGGCAGTACCATATTGAAAACGGCGAACCGGAGCGCCAGCGCATCATCGCAAGGCGGCAAAGCTACCACGGCAACACGCTGGGCGCGCTGGCCACGGGCGGCAATGTCTGGCGGCGGGCGCAATTTGCGCCGCTGCTGGTCGAGGTCAGCCATATTGCGCCTTGCTATGAATATGTGGAACGGGCGGACGGCGAGAGCGCAGAGGATTACGGCGCGCGGGCGGCACAAGAGCTGGAAGATGAAATCCTGCGGCTGGGGCCAGAAACGGTGATGGCCTTTGTGGCCGAGCCGGTGGTGGGGGCCACGATGGGGGCGGTGCCTGCAGTTGCGGGCTATTTCCGGCGCATCCGCGAAATCTGCGACCGCTATGGGGTCTTGCTGATCCTTGATGAGGTGATGTGCGGCATGGGACGGACCGGGCACCTGTTTGCCTGCGAGGCAGAGGGTGTCGCACCCGATATCCTGTGCATCGCCAAGGGGTTAGGGGCCGGATACCAGCCGATTGGCGCGATGCTGTGCACGGCCGCCATCTATGATGTCATCGGCAGGGGCAGCGGGTTTTTCCAGCATGGTCACACCTATCTGGGTCATCCGGTGGCCTGCGCGGCGGGGCTGGCGGTGGTGAATGCGATTTTGGAGCGTGACCTCTTGCGGGCGGTCAATCGCACCTCTGCCCAGTTGTTCACCGCCTTGCAGGACCGCTTTGGCCAGCACGCCCATGTGGGCGATATCCGCGGGCGGGGGCTGTTCATCGGGCTGGAGCTGGTCGCGGACCGGGCGACCAAAGCGCCGTTTGACCCCGCGCGCAAGCTGGCCGCATCGATCAAGGCGGCGGCGTTTGAGGCGGGGTTGATCTGTTACCCGATGAGCGGGACGCGCGACGGCAAACATGGCGATCACGTGCTGCTCGCCCCGCCGTTCATCTATTCAGAGGACCACGTGGCAGAGCTGGTCGACAAGCTGGATGCCGCCTTTGCGGTGATCTGATCAGCCGGGCAGACGGGTTAGCAGCCAGTCATGAAACGCGCGCGCAGCGGGCGTGTCGCTGGCCGAAAGGTAATACCCCTCTTGCGACGGGATCGTGCCGGGATGGGCGCGGGTCAACTGGCCGCTGTCCAGTGCGTGGGTTGCCAGCAGCGCGCTGACAAGTGCCACGCCGTTGCCAAGTGCGGCCATGTGCAGGGCCATGCCAAAACTGTCGGCAAAAAGTGCGGGGTCTGGCACGGGGTTGATTTTTTGCCCCCATGCGGCCCAGCCGGTGGAGGTGCCGACAGCCTCGATCAGCGGCAGCGTGCTGAGGTCGCCGGAGAGGCCGGGGGCCTTGAGCGCGATCAAGTGGTTCGGTGTCAAAAGCCGGGCATCACGGCCCACCTGTTTTTGACTGCCAAAGCGAATTTCCACGTCCGCACGGGCGGTGTGAAAGTCATCGGGCCAGACGGCGGACAGAAAGCGGATTTTCAGCGCCGGGTGTGCGGCTGTGAAGTTTTGCAAGTGCGGCGCGATCACCCATTGCGCGACGCTGACCGAACTGGCGACGGTCAGCGTATCGGCAGCGGGGCCTGCGTCAAAGCCCTTGGTCGCGGCCTGCAACTGGCCCAGTGCCGCCTCGACCTGCGGCAAAAGACGGCGGCCATCGTCGGTCAGCGACAGCCCCCGCGCGCGACGGGTAAACAGCGGCACCCGCAGCCGGGTTTCCAGTGCTTTGACCTGCTGGCTGACGGCGGATTGGGTCATGCCAATTTCTGCCGCCGCAGCGGTGAAGCTGAGGTGGCGGCCTGCCGCCTCGAACGCGCGGAACCATGTGAGCGGCGGCAGGGATTTCGCCATGGACAAGTCACCTATTAGCTTTGCTAATACCTAAGCCCAAAGAACATTCGTTTGTCAAAGCGGGGGCGCGCGCGGATCATCTGCCGACTGACAGGAAAGCACCGCCATGACCCCCGAAATCCGCAAGATCGTGACCTATGAAGAAGAGACCCTGATCGAGGGGTTTCGCACTGCCAAGCGCCCGTTGCGGATGTTTGCGGTGGCCGCTGTGCTGACGAACCCTTGGGCGGGGCGGTTTGTGGATGACCTGAAGCCCGAGATTCAGGCGATGGGCCCGGTGCTGGGCCAGATGATGACAGAGCGGATGATCGCGTTGGCAGGCGGCGGTGACCGGATCGAGGCCTATGGCAAGGCCGCCGTTGTCGGGCTGAATGGCGAAATTGAGCACGCCTCTGGTCTGATCCACACGTTGCGGTTTGGCAATTTCTATCGCGAGGCGGTGGGCGCGAAGTCTTATCTGTCGTTCACCAATACGCGCGGCGGGGCCAATGCGCCGATCATGGTGCCGCTGATGGACAAGAACGATGCGGGCCGCCGGTCGCATTACCTGACCTTGCAATTCGCGATCCCTGACGCGCCGCGCGATAACGAGGTTGTGGTGGTGCTGGGCGGGGCCGATGGCGGGCGGCCACATCACCGGATTGGCGACCGCTATCAGGACCTAAAGGATCTGGGACATGACGTGGACAACCCGGCAGCGGTCTGACTTTGCAGGCCTGCGCGCCGTTGTGGCGGGCAATGGGCCGGTGCTTCTGTTGCTGCATGGCGTTGGTCTGCGGGCAGAGGCCTGGGGGGCGCAGATTGATGCGTTGGCAGGGGCATTCCGGGTGATCGCGGTGGACCTGCCTGGGCATGGCGAAAGCGGCGGCGTGGTGGATGATCTGGCGCGCGTGGCGGGGGAACTGGCCGCATCATTGGACGCACCAGCACTGGTGGCGGGGCATTCGATGGGCGCGATGATCGCGCTGGAGGTTGCATCGCGTCATCCGGGCAAGCTGTGCGGTGTTGCGGCGCTGAATGCGATCTTTGAGCGTGACCCGGTGGCGTCAGCGGCGGTGCAGGCGCGGGCGGCGGCATTGGATGGGGTCAGCGCTGTGGACCCGGCGCTGACCTTGCAACGGTGGTTCGGCGAGGCCGACAGCGCGGAGCGGCGTGCCTGCGAGGCTTGGTTGCGCGGGGTGGACCCGGCGGCCTATCGCGCGGCCTATTCCGCCTTTGCACAAGGCGATGGGCCAGCGCCTGCGGCTTTGCAGGGGTTGGATTGCCCCGCGCTGTTCATGACCGGGGCGGAAGAACCCAATTCAACGCCTGCCATGTCACGGGCAATGGCGGGTCTGGCCCCCAAAGGCCGCGCGGTGATCGTGCCGGGGGCCGCACATATGATGCCGATGACACATGCGGATGCGGTAACCCGCGCCTTGCATGCCCTAGCCACAGCCACCGGAGGGACCTGAGAATGGAGTTTTCGCTTTTCGCGCATATGGAGCGCACGACGCCGGAACATTCCCAAGAGCAGTTGAATGCAGAGTTCATTGCCCTGTGTCAGATGGCCGATGACGCCAAGATGCGCGCGGTCTGGACGGGCGAACATCATGGGATGGATTTCACCATTGCGCCAAACCCGTTCCTGAATCTGGTGAATTTGGCGCATCACACCAAACATGTGCGCCTTGGCACCGGCACGATTGTGGTGCCGTTCTGGCATCCGATCAAACTGGCCGGAGAGGCGGCATCAACCGATTTGATCACCGGAGGGCGGGTCGAGTTGGGGATGGCGCGCGGGGCCTATTCCTATGAATACGAGCGGTTGATGCCCGGCATGGACGCGATGGAGGCGGGGCTGCGCATGCGCGAAACCGTGCCGCTGCTGCCACAGCTTTGGGCCGGGGATTGCGCCCATACGGGGGAATTTTACAGCTTTCCCAGCACCTCGTCCGCGCCGAAACCCAAGCAGGACGGCGGCCCGCCCATTTGGATTGCGGCGCGCGACCCAAACAGCCATGAATTTGGGGTGCACAACGGGTTCAACATTCAGGTAACGCCGCTGTGGCAGGGGATTGAAGAAATCGAGGTGCTGATGGAGCGGTTCAACGCGGCTTGCGCCAGCTATGACGGGCCGCGCCCCAAGATCATGCTGCTGCACCATACCTATGTCGGGTCCGATGCGGCGGACGTGAGTGTCGCGGCGCAAGAGCTGTCGCGGTTCTATTGCTACTTTGGCGCGTGGTTCCAGAACAAGCGCCCGGTGGAACAGGGCCTAATCGCGGAACTGAGCGACGCAGAGCTGGCGGGCAACAAAATGATGTCGCCCGAAAACATGCACCGCGATCTGACGATTGGCACCGCACAAGAGGTGATTGACCAGATCAAGCGTTACGAGGACCTTGGGTACGACGAATATGCGTTCTGGATCGACAGTGGGATGAGTTTTGAACGCAAGCGCGCGTCGCTGCGGCGGTTCATCGACGAAGTGATGCCCGCGTTTCAATAGGATGGACCGATGACAGAACTGACGCATTATCAATTGTTCATCGACGGAGCTTGGGTAGAGGGGTCGGCGGGTCAGGTGATGGCCAGCCAGAACCCCGCGACCGGGGCCGATTGGGCGACATTTGCCTGTGCCGCGCCTGCGGATGTGGACCGCGCGGTGGCAGCCGCACGGCGGGCACTGGGTGATCCCGCGTGGCGGGATATGACGCAGACGGCGCGGGGCAAGTTGCTGTATCGCCTAGCGGATTTGATTGCGGAACATGCCGCTGAAATTGGCCGGGTGGAGACGCTGGACAGCGGCAAGCTGCTGTCGGAAACCGCGACCCAAAGCGCCTATGTCGCGGATTATTATCGCTATTATGCGGGGCTGGCGGACAAGATCGAAGGCGCGGTGCTGCCAATTGATAAGGCGGACATGCATGTTTTTACCCGGCGCGAACCGATTGGCGTGGTCGCCGCTGTGGTGCCGTGGAACGCGCAAATGTTCCTGACCGCAACCAAGCTGGGCCCGGCGCTGGCGGCGGGCTGCACTGTCGTTTTGAAAGCCTCTGAAATGGCCCCGGCCCCGATGTTGGAGTTTGCCAAGCTGATTGAGATGGCGGGCTTTCCCAAGGGGGTCGTGTCGGTGATCACTGGCGACGCAGAAGGCTGTGCCATTCCGTTGACCGCGCACCCGGATGTGGACCGGATCGCGTTCACCGGCGGGCCGGAGACCGCGCGCCATGTGGTGCGAAACTCGGCCGAGAGTTTCGCAGTCACATCATTAGAACTGGGGGGCAAATCGCCGATCATTGTCTTTGAAGACGCCGATCTGGATGGGGCCGCAAATGGGTTGATTGCGGGGAACTTTGGGGCATCTGGCCAAAGCTGTGTCGCGGGGTCGCGGGGTTTCGTGCAGCGCAGCATCTATGACGATCTGGTGGCGCGGATTGCGGAGAAGGTGAAGGGCGTAACCATCGGTGATCCGCTGGATGCGGCTACGCATATCGGGCCACTGTGCACGGCGGCACAGATCGACCGGATCAGAGAGACCTTGGCGCGCGCGGTGGAAGGCGGGGCCACGATCCGCTTTGGCGGTGTGCCGTTGGACCGGGCGGGGAACTTCATGCCGCCGACGCTGGTGGAATGCGCGGACAGGTCCACCGCGACGCTGGAAGTCGAGATGTTTGGCCCGGTCATGTCCTTGCTGCCATTTGACACCGAGGACGAGGCCATCGCGCTGGCCAATGACACGCCCTTTGGGCTGGGGTCGGGGGTGTTCACGCAGAACCTAGCGCGGGCGCACCGGGTCTCTGCCCGGTTGAAGGCGGGCATCTGTTGGGTGAACACCTATCGCGCGGTGTCGCCGATTGCGCCTTTTGGCGGCTACGGCCAGTCAGGTTATGGGCGCGAGGCGGGGGTGGATGCGATCCACGATTACACGCGCACCAAGACCACATGGATCAACACATCTGACGCGCCGATCCCGAACCCCTTTGTGATCCGCTAGGGTCAGTACCCCAGCGCGCAGCCGTCCTTGCGCGGGTCAGAGCCGCCCACCAGCACACCGTCAGCGCCCACAAGGATCGCCTGCGCGCCGCCAATGGCGGTGGGTGGGGCCACGACGGTGTGACCAAGGTCGGCAAGGTCCTGTTTGACCTGATCGGCATAGCCGTTTTCGACCCGAAGTTCGCCATTCTCGACAAAGCAGCGGGGGCCGTCGATGGCCGCCTGCGGGTCCATGCCGAAATCGGTGAGGTTGGAGACAAACCGCGCGTGGCCGGTGGATTGGTATTGCCCGCCCATCACGCCAAAGGGCATGTGCAGCTTGCCGCCGCGGCGCAGCATGGCGGGGATGATTGTGTGCATCGGGCGCTTGCCTGGCCCGGCCTCATTCGGGTGGCCGGGGGTGAGGTTGAAACCGGCGCCGCGGTTCTGAAAGAGAATGCCGTATTTCTCTGACGCGATACCAGAGCCGAAGCCGTGGAAGATCGAATAGATCAGCGATACCGCCATGCGGTCGCGGTCAACGACAGTAATATAGATCGTGTCCTTATGGACGGATTCGGCCAGCGGTTCGCCCGCCGGCAGGGCACGGGTGGGGTCGATCATCGCGGCGAGGGCGGCGGCGGTGTCTTCGGACAGCAGGTGGTCCAGCCGGGTCACATGATCGGGGTCCGCAACAAAGCGGTTGCGGGCGTCATAGGCGAGTTTTGTCGCCTCCGCCTCGATATGGGCGCGCTGGGTGCCGTAGGGGTCCATCGCGGCGATGTCGAAGTGTTTGAGAATGTTCAGCAAAAGGATCGCAGCCGCGCCCTGTCCGTTGGGCGGGTGTTCGAGCAGTTCCAGCCCGGCATAGCCGCCGGTGATAGGATCGACGTAGTCTGCGGTTTGGGCCGCGAAGTCATCCAGCGTGTGACTGCCGCCAAGGGCCTGCAGCGTGGCAACCATGTCTTCGGCTACGGGGCCTTCGTAGAAACCGGCGCGGCCTTCGGAGGCAACCTCGCGCAGGGCCTCGGCCTGGCGCGGGGCGCGGAAGATTTGGCCCGGACGGGGGATATTGCCGCCCAGCAGAAAGTCGGTCTTGGCTTGCCCTTGCAGTTTGGCCGCGTCCTTGGCCCAGTCAGACGCGACACGGGGGGCCACGGGCACCCCAGCTTCGGCATAGTGGATTGCGGGTGCGAGCAGGGTTTTCAGGCCGAGTTTGCCCCAGTCAGAGGAAAGCTGGCAAAAGGCGTCAATCGCCCCCGGCACGGTCACGGCGGCAGGGTCATAAAGCGGCACATTGGTATGGCCTGCGGCGCGCAGCGCATCTGCGGACAGACCGGCAGGCGCGCGGCCCGAGCCGTTCATCGCGCGCACCTCGTCACTGCCGGGCGGGGTGAACAGCACAAAGCAATCGCCACCGATGCCAGTCATCTGCGGTTCGCAGAGTCCCAAGAGCACCGCACCTGCAATCGCGGCATCCATTGCGTTGCCGCCGGATTCGAGCATCTGCACCGCCACTTTGGCGGCCAACGGGTGTGACGTGGCGCACATGCCATTGGTGGCATAGACCGCCGAGCGGCCGGGTTGGTGAAAGTCGCGCATCTGATCCTCCCCGCGTAACAGGCGGCAAGTTAGGATAAATCGCGCGGGATGCAATGCGTGTGGGGGGAAGTCCCGGCGCCGCCCAACTGGGTGGGGGCTATGACTGAGCGACGCCGGGTGAGCCTATGCAGCTACAAGGACAGGTGTCGCGGATTGCTGTGGCGGGGTCATGTCGCGATTGTGGTCATTGGTGGGCTTTCCAAGGGTCGTTTCGGGACGTAGTTTCGAAGTGATGAACAAAGAGGTGACCGATGCGGGACGTCGTGATCAAAGGGGCCGCGCGCACGCCGATGGGCGGCTTTCAGGGGGTGTTTGCCGGGGTGGCGGCACCGGTGCTGGGTGGGGCTGCGATTAAGGCGGCTTTGGCGCAAACGGATGTGGACCGGGTGGATGAGGTCTTGATGGGCTGCGTCTTGCCTGCCGGGCAGGGGCAGGCACCGGCGCGGCAGGCCAGCTTTGCCGCCGGGTTGGGCGAGGATGTGCCTGCGACCACGCTGAACAAGATGTGCGGTTCGGGGATGAAGGCCGCGATGATGGGGTTTGACCAGATCGCATTGGGCGGGGCTGAGGTGATGGTCTGCGGCGGCATGGAGAGCATGACAGAGGCGCCGTACCTCATGCCAAAGATGCGCGGTGGTGCGCGGATCGGGCATCAGCAGGTGGTGGATTCGATGTTTCTGGATGGCCTGGAAGACGCCTATGACAAGGGGCGTCTGATGGGCACCTTCGCCGAGGATTGCGCCGAGAAGTTTCAGTTTACCCGCGCCGATCAGGACCAATATGCGATTGGGTCGCTGGATAATGCGCTGGCCGCCGAACGGTCGGGGGAGTTTGAGGCTGAAATCACCCCGGTGACGGTCCATGCCCGCCACGGTGAAGAGGTGATTGCCCGCGATGAGCAACCGGCCAAGGCGCGGCCCGAGAAGATCCCGACGCTGAAGCCGGCGTTTCGCAAGGGTGGCACGGTGACGGCGGCCAATGCCTCGAGCATCTCTGACGGGGCGGCGGCGCTGGTGTTGGGCACCGGTGCGGGCCGCGCGCGCATTCTGGGCCATGCCAGTCATGCGCAAGCGCCGGGGTGGTTTACCACAGCACCGGTGCCTGCGGCGCAGAAGCTTTTGGCGCGGATTGGCTGGCAGGTTGCGGATGTGGACCTGTGGGAGGTGAACGAAGCCTTTGCCGTGGTGCCGATGGCCTTCATGACCGAGATGGGTGTGCCGCGCGACAAGATCAACGTCAACGGCGGGGCCTGTGCGCTGGGCCATCCGATTGGCGCGTCGGGCGCGCGGATTATCGTGACATTGCTGCATGCGCTGGAAGCGCGCGGGCTGAAGCGCGGGGTGGCCGCGATCTGTATTGGTGGCGGTGAGGGAACGGCCATCGCGATCGAGGTGATGTAGAGCGGGGCAAATTCTGTGACAGAATTTGGATCAGACTTTTGCAAAAGTCTGGGGCGCGAGAGGATAGGATGCGGATAGATTACGACGACCTGAGCAAGGTGCTGGCGGCGCTGACGGCGGGCGAGGATGATGTGGTGGCGTTGATGGCCACGGTGGCCTGCGAGGTGCATCAGCGCGATGACCGGTTTGACTGGACCGGGTTTTACCGGGTTGTGGCCCCGGAGCTGTTGAAGATCGGCCCCTATCAGGGTGGGCATGGGTGCCTTGTGATCCCCTTTGCGCGCGGGGTGTGCGGGGCAGCCGCCCGCACCGGTGAGGTGCAATTGGTTGACGATGTGGATGCCTTCCCCGGCCATATCGCCTGCGCCAGTTCCACGCGGTCCGAGATTGTGCTGCCGGTCTGGGACCGGGACGGCGCGCTGTTGGGTGTCTTTGACATCGACAGCGATCAGCCGGGTGCGTTTGATCGAAACGACGCAGATGGCCTGAGCCGCGTGCTGAGAGAGGTCTTTGCGACATAGATTCTTGCCTCCGGCGGGGATTATTTTGGCCAGAAGAAGATGAAAAATGGCTTTGGAATTTCACGAAGCTGGTGCATTGTGAAATTCGGGAACAATTTTTCACGTGAGTCGCAATGCTGCATGATGTGCCGAAAGACCTACGCACGCTGGGGGCGGACCTGCGTGCCCTGCGCAAGGCGCGCGGGCTGACGCTGCATGAGCTGGCGGATGCACTGGGGCGGTCGGTTGGTTGGCTGTCTCAGGTGGAGCGCGACATCTCGGAGCCGTCGATCACCGATTTGCGCAGTTTGGCCGCGGTTTTGGATGTGTCCGTTTCATCGCTCTTCCGCGTGGCGGCCGCGGCGGGCGAAGAGGGGTTCGTGGTGCGCTGTGATGCGCGCAGGCCGATTGGCAGCCGCGCGGCAGGGCTGGTCGAGGAATTGCTGTCGCCCGATTTGACGGATGATTTTGAGGTCGTGCATTCAACCTTTGCCCCCGGGGCCGAGATGGTCGAGCCAGTGACCCGTGCCACGCAAGAGCTGGGCTATGTGGTCAGCGGGCGGATGCGGGTCTGGATTGATGGCACCGCCTTTGACGTGGGCGCGGGCGACAGCTTCCGCATTCGCGGAACCGCCTATCGCTGGGCCAACCCCCATGACGCCCCTTGTGTGGTGATCTGGGTCATTGCACCGCCGGTCTACTGATGACGTTTGAGGCTTGGATCATATTCGCGCTATTCTGGCTGGTGTTTGTCACCACGCCGGGGCCAAATGCGGTGAATTGCATCAGCAACGGCATGACACTTGGCTTTCGCCGCAGCCTACCGGGGGTTGCAGCGATCCTGTGTCAGGCGAGCCTGTTTCTGACGCTCTCGGCGGCGGGGGTGACGGCGCTGTTGGTCGCTTCGCCCGGTCTGTTCTGGTGGGTCAAGCTGGCGGGTGCCGGCTGGTTGATCTGGTTGGGGGTCCGGGGCTGGCTGATGGCACATCGACCGCTGCCGCAGGTCGGCGGGGCCGGGTCGGTGTTCTGGCGGGCGTTTGGGATTGCCACCATCAACCCCAAGTCGGTGGCGGGATATCTGGCTGCGTTCAGCCAGTTCGTGCAGCCCGACGTGCCTTTGCCCATCCAGATGTGGGTGATCGTGCCCACGGCGCTGACGCTGACGGCGGCGAGTTATCTGACCTACACCGCACTTGGCGCGGGGTTGGGCCGCGCGGCGCTGGGTGCTGTGTTCAATGTCTGGCTGCGCCGGGTGCTGGCAAGTTGTTTCATCATCTACGGCCTGCTGTTGGGCAGTGCCGCGACACCGGGGAGGGCGGCATGAAGGGGTCATGTCTATGTGGGGCGGTTTCGTTTGAGGCGGCAGCTGTCGCCCGCGCACCGGCGGCCTGTCATTGCAGACAATGCCGCAAGCAATCGGGGCATCACTGGGCCAGTGTTCAGGTGATGGATGCCGATCTGACCGTGCAGGGCGAGGTGCGCTGGTATCCATCAAGCGCCAGTGCAAAGCGCGGGTTCTGCCCCAATTGCGGGTCGTTCCTGTTTTGGAAATCCGACGTGGACCCCGACACGGGCGTGTCGCTTGGGGCAGTGGATGGCGCGACCGGGCTGACCCTGACCCGCCACATCTTTACCGCCGACAAGGGCGATTATTACGACATTCCGGGCGCAGACCCGCAGGAGGAGCAAGAGAATGGCTGAGTTTCCAACAACGGCCCGCGTGGTCATCATCGGCGGCGGTGTCGTGGGTACATCGACGCTGTATCATCTGGCCAAGGAAGGCTGGACCGATTGCGTGCTGCTGGAAAAGAACGAGCTGACGGCGGGGTCCACATGGCACGCCGCGGGCAATTGCCCGAACTTTGCGCCGAACTGGGCGGTGATGAACATGCAGCGCTATTCGCTGGAGATGTATCGCACGTTGGCCGAAGACGTGGATTACCCGATGAACTACCACGTCACTGGCGCGCTGCGTCTGGGCCACACCAAAGAGCGCCGGCAGGAATTTGAGCGGGTCTGCGGGCAGGCCCAGGGCATGGGGCTGCCGCTGGAGATGATCAGCCCCGAAGAGGTGAAGAACTACAACCCCTTCGTGGAAACGCATGATCTGTCGGGTGTGTTGTGGGACCCGCTGGATGGCGACATTGACCCCGCGCAGCTGACGCAGGCACTGGCCAAGGGTGCCCGCGATCTGGGGGCCCGGATCGAACGCTTCTGTCCGGCCACTGGCGTCAGCCAGAATGATGCAGACGAATGGGTCGTGCACACCGACAAGGGTGACATCACCTGCGAAAAGGTGGTCAACGCCGCCGGATATTATGCCCAGCGGGTGGGCGAATGGTTCAAGCCCTTTGGTGGGCGCGAGGTGCCGATGGTGGTGATGTCGCATCAGTATTTCCTGACCGAGGAGATCCCCGAGATCGAGGCCTGGACCAAGGAGAATGGCAAGAAGACTCCGATGATCCGTGACGTCGACAGCAGCTATTACCTGCGGCAGGACAAGAACGGGCTGAACCTTGGCCCTTATGAGCGGAACTGCAAGGCGCATTGGGTAACACCCAGTGATCCGATGCCGGATGACTTTAGTTTTCAGTTGTACCCGGACGATCTGGACCGTTTGGAATGGTACATCGAGGACGCGATGGCGCGTGTTCCGGTGCTGGCCACAGGTGGCGTTGGCCGCAATATCAACGGCCCGATCCCCTATGCGCCCGATGGCCTGCCAATGATCGGCCCGATGCCGGGCGTGAAGAACGCGTTTGAGGCGCATTCCTTTACCTTTGGTATTGTGCAGGGCGGTGGTGCCGGGCGCACCATGGCGGAATGGCTGATCCATGGCGAAACCAGTCAGGACATGTGGGCGGTCGATCCGCGCCGCTACACCGACTATGCCGATCACGACTATTGCCTACAAAAGGCGCTTGAGACCTACGGCCACGAATACGGGATGCATTTCCCGCATAAGGAATGGCCCGCCGGGCGCGACAAGAAACATTCGCCGGTGCATGACCGCGTTGTCGCGATGGGCGGCCAGATGGGCCCGTATAACGGTTGGGAACGGGCGAATTGGTATGCCGAAGCGGGCGACGATACGTCGCTTGAGGCGACTGAGACCTGGGGCCGCAATGGCCCGTGGGAACCGCGCGTCAAGGCAGAGGCGGAAGCGGTGCGAGATGCGGCGGGCATTCTGGATTTGCCCGGGTTCTCGCGCTTTCGGCTGGAAGGTCCCGGTGCGGCGCAATTCCTGCGCGACAATTGCACTGGTGGCATCTGCAAGGTGGGCCGGATCGGTCTAATCTATTTTGCCGATACGCGCGGCAAAATCCTGACCGAGATGTCGGCGATGCGGCTGGACGAGGATAGCTTTGTGCTGATCACAGCCGCACCTGCGCAGTGGCACGATTTTGAGGTACTGCGCGACCGGATGCCAGCCGATGCTGCATTCACGCTGACCGATATCACCCGCGATTTCACCTGTCAGATATTGACCGGGCCAAAGTCTCGGGACGTGCTGGCGGCTTGTGCGGATGCGGACCTGAGCCAAGGCTGGCTGACCCATCAGACGGCCACGATTGCGGGCGCAGAGGTGCGGCTGGTGCGGGTGTCATTTGCGGGCGAATTGGGGTGGGAAATCCACTCTGCTGTGGGGGATACGCCCGCGGTCTTTGACGCGGTCATGGCGGCGGGTGAGCCGCTGGGGCTGAAGCCTTTCGGGATGTACGCGCTGAATTCGCTGCGGATCGAAAAGGGCTATCGCGCGTGGAAGGGCGATTTGTCGACCGATTACTCGCTGCTCGAAGGCGGGTTGGAGCGGTTCATCAAGCTGGACAAGGACTTTCCCGGCAAAGCCGCCATTCAAGCCGAACAGCAGCAAGGCGTTGCAAAGCGGTTTGTCACACTGACGCTGGATGGCGCGACCGAGGCGGATGCGCCTTATATGTCGCCGGTGCATTATGGCGGCGAGGTTGTGGGCGAGACCACGTCCTGCGCCTGGGGTTACAGGGTGGACAAGTGCATCGCCCTGGGCATGGTGCGGGCCGATCTGGCGGAGCCGGGTACGGCATTGGAAGTTGAGATCTACGGCACCCGCGTCAAGGCGACAGTGCAGCCTGATCAGCCGATGTGGGACCCTGACAACGCGCGGATTCGGGCCTGATGCTGGACGCCGCCACCAAAGACCTGATCGCACGGCATCCACTGGGCTTTGTCGCCACGGTGGGGGCCGATGGCGCGCCGTCGCTGGCACCCAAGGGGACGTTTCTGGTGCTGGATGACGCGCGGATTGCTTTCGGGCACATCCGCTCTGCCGGGACGGTCGCCAATATCGGGCGCAACCCGGCGGTGTCGGTCAATTTCATCGACGTGTTCACCCGCAAGGGGGCAGAGGTGAAGGGCCGCGCGGAGGTTCTGGAGGGCGATGCGATGGCGGCATTGCTGCCCAAGTGGCGCGCGGTCTGGGGCGATCTTGCGGACCGGATCAAGGCGGTGGTGGTGATCGAGGTCGGCTATGTGCGGCCCCTGACCACACCGCCCTATGACGATGGCGCAACCGAAGGCGAGATGATTGCGCTCTATCAATCCAAATTTGCGGAGATGTATCCATGAGCCGAATTACCTTGCTGGATGGCGGGATGGGACAGGAACTGGTGCACCGCGCCGGGGACAGGCCCACGCCACTTTGGTCGACGCAGGTGATGGTGGATCACCCCGGACTTGTGGCGCAGGTCCATCAGGACTTCGCCAAGGCGGGAGCGACGGTTGCCACCACAAACACCTATGCCATTCACCGCGACCGATTGGCCGGTACGGCGATGGAAGGCCAGTTTGCCGTGCTGTATGCCCGCGCGCTGGCAGAGGTGTCTGGGATCAACGGCAGGGTGGCGGGGTCGATCGGCCCCTTGGTGCAAAGCTATCGTCCTGATCTGCACCCCAGCCATGACGTCGCGGTGCCGTTATACGCTGAAGTCGCAGGGCTTTTGGCCCACCAAGTCGATCTGATTGTCTGCGAAACCGTGGTCTCTGTGGCGCATGCCCGCGCGATCCTTGAAGGGGCGGCCGCGGGGGGGAAACCGGTCTGGCTGGCGGTCAGCGTCGATGACGAAGACGGGACGCTGTTGCGGTCAGGAGAGCCGGTGGCAGAGGTGCTGGCGCTGGACGGCTATGCGGCACTTTTGGCCAATTGCTCTGCCCCCGAGGCGATCCCGGCGGCGTTGGCGGTCTTTGCCAAAGGTGAGGTGCCGTTTGGCGGATATGCCAACGGTTTTACCCAGATCACCAAGGATTTCCTCAAGGACAAACCCACAGTTGATGCCTTGGAAATGCGGCGGGATTTCACACCGGACGTCTATGCCGACCACGTCATGTCATGGGTCGATGCGGGGGCCACTATTGTGGGTGGCTGCTGCGAGGTCGGCCCGGCCCATATCGCAGCCATCGCTGACCGGTTGAACGCAGCCGGACACGAGATAGTTTAAGGTTAAACAAAATGGGAACTCCCCCTTCTTCCGCGCGTGTCGTCATCATCGGTGGCGGTGTTATCGGCTGTTCGGTCGCCTATCATCTGGCCAAACAGGGCTGGAAAGACGTGGTGCTGCTGGAACGCAAGCAGCTGACATCCGGCACCACGTGGCACGCCGCTGGCCTGATCGCGCAACTGCGCGCGACGGCGAATATGACGAAGCTCGCGAAGTATTCCCAAGAGCTGTACGGCAACCTTGAGGCCGAAACTGGCGTCGCCACCGGGTTCAAACGCTGCGGGTCGATCACCGTGGCGCTGACCGAAGAGCGCCGCGAAGAGATTTTCCGCCAAGCGGGGATGGCACGGGCCTTTGGCGTTGAGGTTGAAGAGATCAGCCCTGCTGAGGTCAAGCAGCGTTATGAACATCTGAACATCGACGGTGTGACGGCAGGGGTCTATCTGCCGCTGGACGGGCAGGGCGACCCCGCCAATATCGCACTGGCAATGGCCAAAGGCGCGCGCCAGAAGGGCGCGCAGGTGATCGAGCGGACACTGGTGACCGGTGTCAAACGCGATGGCCGCCGGATCACCGGTGTGGACTGGCAACAAGGCGATGAGATCGGTCATATCACCTGTGACATGGTGGTGAACTGCGGCGGCATGTGGGGCCATCAGGTGGGCAAAATGCTGGGGGTGAATGTGCCGCTCCATGCCTGCGAGCACTTCTATATCGTGACCGAGGCGATTGCGGGCCTGACCCAGATGCCGGTGCTGCGGGTGCCGGATGAATGCGCCTATTACAAGGAAGACGCGGGCAAAATGCTGCTGGGCGCGTTTGAACCCAACGCGAAACCCTGGGCGATGGATGGTATCCCGGCAGATTTCGAGTTTGACCAATTGCCCGAAGATTTCGACCACTTTGAGCCGATTCTGGAGGCGGCAGTGGAACGCCTGCCGATGTTGGCAGAGGCGGGGATTCACACGTTCTTTAACGGCCCCGAAAGCTTTACCCCCGACGATGCCTATCACCTTGGCCAAGCGCCCGAGATGGATAACGTCTGGGTCGCGGCGGGGTTCAACTCCATCGGGATTCAGTCGGCGGGTGGCGCGGGCATGGCGCTGGCGCAATGGATGGATGCGGGCGAAAAGTCGTTTGATCTGGGCGATGTGGACATTTCCCGGATGCAGCCGTTTCAGGGCAACAAGACCTATCTGTTTGAGCGGTCGAAAGAGACTCTGGGCCTGCTTTACGCGGACCATTTCCCCTATCTGCAAAAGGCCACAGCGCGGGGCATCCGGCGCACGCCGTTCCACCAGCACCTGCTGGATCAGGGCGCTGTCATGGGCGAATTGGCGGGTTGGGAGCGGGCCAATTGGTTCGCGGATGCAGGCCAGACACCGGAATATGCGTATTCCTGGAAGCGGCAGAACTTCTTTGGCAACGTCGCGGCAGAGGTGAATGCGATCCGTACCAATGTCGGCATGTATGACATGTCATCATTCGGCAAAATCCGGGTCGAAGGGCGCGATGCCGTGGCGTTCATGAACCACGTGGGCGGCGGGCAATATTACGTCGATGTGGGCAAGATCGTTTACACCCAATTCCTGAACCGCAATGGCGGGATCGAGGCGGATGTGACCGTCACGCGCCTGTCGGAAACCGCGTTTCTGGTGGTGACACCGGCGGCCACGCGGCTGGCGGATGAAACATGGATGCGGCGCAATCAGGGTGATTTCAACGTGGTCATCACCGATGTCACGGCGGGCGAAGGTGTGCTGGCAGTGATGGGGCCGAATGCGCGCAAGCTGCTGGAAAAGGTATCGCCTGCGGACTTTTCCAATGACGCGAACCCCTTTGGTACGGCGCAGGAGATCGAGCTGGGAATGGGCCTCGCCCGGGTGCATCGCGTGACTTACGTGGGCGAGTTGGGGTGGGAAGTTTATGTCAGTTCCGACATGGCCGCCCATGCGTTTGAGACATTGCACGCTGCGGGGCAGGACATGGACCTGAAGCTGTGCGGGATGCACATGATGGATGCCGCGCGGATGGAAAAAGGGTTCCGCCACTTTGGGCATGACATCACTGCAGAGGATCACGTGTTAGAGGCGGGGCTTGGCTTTGCGGTGAAAACCGACAAGCCCGATTTCATTGGTCGTGACGCGGTGCTGCGCAAGAAAGAGACGGGGCTAAACGCGCGGTTGGTGCAGTTCAAACTGACCGATCCGGAACCGCTGCTCTACCACAATGAACCGATTGTGCGCGATGGCGAGGTTGTGGGATATCTGTCGTCGGGCGGCTATGGCCACCATCTGGGGGCCGCACTTGGCATGGGCTATGTGCCGTGTAAGGGCGAGACACTGGCCGAGATGCTGGACAGCACCTATGAGATCGACGTGATGGGGACGCGCGTGAAGGCCGAGGCGCAGACGCGGCCCTTTTACGATCCCAAGTCAGAGCGGGTGAAAGCCTGATGGCGGGCATCGGGTCAAGATAACATCGGGCGACATTCCGCCATCCGGCGGGGTGCCTCTTGCGAAGTTAACGTTACGTTAACCAAATTCCGTACACCCTGTACGGGATTATCTTTTGTCCGGTGTTTCCATGACCTTACGCATTGCAGTCCTGCTTTTCCTGCTGGCCTTTACCATTCCGACAGTGGCGGCGCTTTTGCCGTAGCGCCGCACGTCGGTGATTACTCGGCGTCTTCCGGCCCCAGCGCGTTCAGACCTTTGAGGATATCAATGGCATAGGCCAGTTGGTAATCCTGTTCGCGCAGCTCTGCGGCGGCTTCGGCGCGGGCGCGGTCTTCTTCGATCTGGCGGATTTCGTCGTCGGTCAGGCTGTCGTTGCCAAGGGCGCCACGCAGGTCGGCCTCTGACCGGAAACCAGTGTTTTCATCCTCTTCCGCATCGGGATCCTCGGGTTCGCGGCGGGGTTGTTCGACGATGATGTCAGGCGAGATGCCGAGCGCCTGAATGGACCGGCCTGAAGGCGTGTAATAGCGCGCCGTGGTCAGACGCATCGCGCCATTGCCGCGCAGCGGCACCACCGTCTGGACAGAGCCTTTGCCGAAGCTCTTGGTGCCGACGACAATCGCGCGGCGGTGATCCTGCAGCGCACCGGCCACGATTTCAGAGGCTGAGGCAGAGCCGCCGTTGATCAGCACGACAATCGGCTTGCCTTGGGCCAGATCGCCGGGCGTGGCATTGTAGCGGTCGCCGTCCTGCGGGTCGCGGCCACGGGTCGAGACGATTTCACCGGCGTCAAGGAAGGCGTCCGAGACAAAGACCGCCTGATTGAGCAGCCCGCCGGGGTTGTTGCGCAGATCGACCACAACACCGTCGATGTTGTCTATCCCGCCCGCAGCCTCGATCTGTTCGGCAAGGCCTTCTTGCAGGTTCGGGAATGTCTGGTTGTTAAACGTGGTCACGCGCAGCACCACGGCATTGCCTTCGGTGCGGTGACGCACGGCGGTCAGTTTGATGGTGTCGCGGATGATCGAAACCTCGAAGGGCTCAATCTCGCCCTCGCGGACCACGGTGATAATCACCTCTGACCCCACCGGGCCGCGCAGGAATTCCAGCGCCTCGTCCAGCGTCAGGCCCAGCAGGCTTTCGCCATCCACGGCGGTAATAAAGTCGCCCGATTCCATGCCAGCGGCAGCGGCGGGCGTATCGTCGATGGGAGAGACCACCTTGACCCAGCCTTCTTCCTGTGTGACCTCGAGCCCCAGACCGCCAAATTCACCGCGGGTCTGCACGCGCATGTCGGCGGCGTCGTCTTCGGACAGATAGCTGGAGTGCGGATCAAGCGAGGTCAGCATGCCGTTGATCGCGGCCTCGACCAGTTGCTTTTCGTTGACCGGTTCGACGTATTCTTCGCGGATGCGGCTGAAGATATCGCCAAACAGGTCAAGCTGTTCGTAGATGTTGACCTCTTGCCCGGCTTCTTGTGCGACCAGCGGGCCTGCCACTTGCGTGGTTGCGACCAGGCCCAGAACGGTGCCGCCAGCAGCGGCCATCATCAGTTTCTTCATCTCACATCCTATTCATTCCAGCGCAAACCATGCACCCGGGTCCACGGGACTTTGCCCGTCTCTGACCTCAAGATAAAGGGTCTGTGTGGCACCGGGACCCCCGGCGCCCGCCGTTTCAGTCAAAATCGCGTCAACTGTGGGCTGATCGCCGCCCATCAGGCCAAGGGGTGTGCCTTCGGGGATGACTTGGCCGGGGTCGCCGTAGACCTCTGCCAGACCGGCAAAGACGAACAGAACGCCTGCCGCCGGTTCGGTAATCACCACGTTGCCATAGTCCAGAAGCGGGCCGCGAAACAGGATCGTGGCCGCCGTGGGCGAAGTGACAAGCGCGCGGGGGCGCGCGGCGAGGATCACACCGGGGCGGGTGATGCCTGCGGCATCGGGCGCGTTGAAGCGGCGCAAGAGCTGGCCCTGCACCGGCAGCGGCAGGTCGCCCGTGGCGGTTGCGGCGGCGGCGTTTTCGGTATCCGACAGGAAAGCGTCTGTCAGGGTCGAGGCGAATGCCTCGAGCGTTTCGGTGCTGGCCAGCAGCAGCGCTGTTTGCACCGGGTCGTCGGAAAACCGGCTGGGCAGGTCTGTGCGGTCGGAAATGGCAGCCGACAGGCGCGACCGCGCGTCTTGCGCGCCGCGCAACCCATCGGCCAGCGTGTCGACGGCGTTTTCCTGCAATGCATAAAGTGCGGCAAGCTCTTCCAGTTGGACGGCCAGCGCATCGGCCTTTTGCTGCAGCGCCGGTGTCACGTCTGCGGCGATCATGCCGCCGCGCGCGGTGCCCAAGGGGCCATTGGGGTGCAGCAGCAGCAGCGGCGCAGGCGCGCGGCCCATCGCTTGCAAGACACCCAGCAATTGCCCCACTTCGGCCTGTTGCGCCGCAAGCGCGCCTTCCAGCGTGCGCTGGTGGATTGCTGCGCGGCGCAACCCGTCCCGCATGGCGATCAGCCCGGCCTCATAGGCTTTGACGGTTTCGGTCAGGGCCGCGACCCGGTCGCGCTTTGTCTCTGCGGTGTCGAGCAGGGCCTGGGCAATTGACAGCCCGCTGGCCGCTGATTGCGCGGCCACGGCGGGGCTGTCTTGTGCTGCGGCAGCACCGGCCCAAAGGCCAAGGCAGAGGAGCAGCGCGCGCATCAGTCGATCAGGCTCTGCCCGGTCATTTCGGATGGCTGGTCCAGCCCCATCAGTTGCAGCACCGTGGGGGCCAGATCAGCCAGACGGCCATTGTGCAGGCGCGCCCCGTCCGGCCCGCCGACCAGCACCACTGGCACCGGGTTGAGCGTATGGGCGGTGTGCGGCCCGCCGGTGTCAGGGTCCACCATAACCTCGCAATTGCCGTGATCGGCGGTGACGATCATCGCACCCCCCGCCTGTTCCAGCGCGTCCAGCGCGCGGCCAAGGCCCGCATCCACCGCCTCGCAGGCTTTGATCGCGGCGTCCAGATCGCCGGTGTGGCCGACCATATCAGGGTTGGCGAAATTGGTGACAATCAGGTCGTAACCCTCTGCGATGGCCTTTACGAAATGGTCTGACACTTCGCCTGCCGACATTTCTGGCTGCAGATCATAGGTCGCGACGGATGGCGATTTTGGCATATGCCGATCCTCGCCCGGCTCGGGCGTTTCCTGCCCGCCGTTCAGGAAGAACGTGACATGCGGGTATTTCTCGGTCTCGGCCAGTCGGAATTGCCGCAACCCCTTGGACGCGACCCATGCGCCGAGCGTGTTGACGATCTTTTCCTTGGGAAACACCGTCTGATACCAGGCGTCGTGCCGGTCGGAATAGGGCGACATTCCGATCCGGGCGGCGAGTTCCGGCAAGGCGCGCGGAAAGCCGTCAAAATCGGGGTTGGCAATCGCCTCAAGAATTTCGCGGGCCCGGTCAGAGCGGAAGTTCAGGCAGAACAGGCCGTCTTCGGGTTCAAACCCGGTGTAGCCTTCGATCACGGTGGCGGGGATGAATTCGTCGGTCTTGTCGGCGGCATAGGCGTCATCAATCGCCACGCGCGGGTCCTTGGCGGTTGCGCCTTCGCCCAACACGATGGCGTCATAGGCCGTCTTGACCCGGTCCCAGCGGTTGTCGCGGTCCATCGCAAAATAGCGGCCCGTGACGGTGGCGACCATCACGCCCTCGGGCAGCCATTTGAGCAGTTTGGCCATAAAATCATGGGCGGATTTCGGGGCCACATCGCGGCCATCGGTGATCGCATGGACCACCACGGTGATCCCATGGCTGCGCAGCACATGGGCGGCGGCGACGATGTGGTGGATATGCCCGTGCACGCCGCCGTCAGAGACAACACCCATCAGATGCGCCCAGCCGCCGGTCTCTTTCAGCTTGGCCACGAAATCAAGGATCGCGGGCTTCTGCGCAAATGACCCATCCTCGATCGCCAGATCAATCTGTCCCAGATCCATCGCCACGACACGGCCCGCGCCGATGTTGGTATGCCCCACCTCGGAATTGCCCATTTGCCCCGAGGGCAGCCCGGCATCTGGCCCGTGCGTCAAAAGCTGCGCGTGGGGGCATTCCGCCCAGATCCGGTCAAAGTTGGGGGTCTGCGCCAATGCGGGGGCGTTTGCGGTGGTGTCGTCCCGCAGGCCCCAGCCGTCCAGAATACACAGGGCAACAGGTTTGGGTGTGGTCATGCTGAAATCTCCTTGGCCTTTGACCTAACGCAACCATCCGGTCAACAAAACCGCCCTTGGTCTTTCTTTTGAACATAAATATGCCCGCCGGAGGCGTCCTACGCCCGATGATAGGGTGATCCGGCCAGAATAGAGGCGGCCCGGTAAAGTTGTTCGGCCAGCATCACCCGCACCAGCATATGCGGCCAGACCATCGCACCAAAGGACAGCGCGAAATCGGCGCGGGCCCGCAAGGCAGGGTCGATCCCGTCGGCGCCGCCGATCACAAAGGCCAGATCGCTGACCCCCTGATCGCGCCAGCTGCCCAGTTTGTCGGCAAAGGCGGGTGAGGTCATCACCTTGCCGCGTTCGTCCAGCACACAGACCGTAGCACCTTTGGGCAGGGCTCGGCCCAGCAGCGTGGCTTCTGCCGCCATGCCGCCGCCTTTCTTGTCCTCAACCTCGGACAGGGACAGCGGGCCAAGCGCCAGCGCCCGGCCCGTGCGGTCAAATCGGGTTTGGTAGTCGTCAAAAAGCGCAGCCTCGGGCCCGCCGCGCAGGCGGCCCACTGCACAGAGATGCACGCGCATCAGGTTGCCTGTTGCGCGCCTGCGGCCCCCGGGACCCACATCTTTTCAAGCTGATAGAACTCGCGCACTTCGGGGCGGAAGATGTGGACGATCACGTCGCCGGTGTCGATCAGCACCCAATCGCCGGTGTCTTTGCCCTCGACCTTGGAAATCACGCCAAAGGTCTGTTTGACACGGTCGACCAGCTTTTCGGCCATCGACGAGACTTGCCGGGTCGAGCGGCCCGAAGCGATGACCATATAGTCACCCATTTCGGATTTACCGCGCAGATCGGCTTGCACCACATCCTCGGCCTTGTCGTCGTCCAGCGATTTCAGGATGGCAGCCAACAGCTTTTCGCTGGTGGGCGTTTGCACAGCACTCATTGCAGCGGCCGTGCGTTTGGCAGATGGGTCTGCCGTTGTGGATAAAGACAGTGCATTGTCCTCCAAAGATAGCGCCGGCCCATGCCCCGGCGCGAGGCATGGGTCAAACTTAACAAGCCCTTCGTGTCATTTCAATGAAGACGGTGGGGTGACGTGGGGCGTCGTCAGCAAGGGGGCATGGCTGCGATGTCAGAGGCGCTTGCCACCTCGGACAGGGGTGCGCCGGTGATCAGTGGCAAAAGCGGGCCGCCCGCCGTCAGCCGGATCGCGATGTCGGTCGTGGCATCAGGGGCCGGGCCATCGCCGGTGCGACAAAAGCTGATGTCGAATGACATGCTGCCATTGCTGGCGTCGGGGTCGGTTTCTTCCCAGGAAAGGGCCTGTGCCTGAAAAGCACGCAGTTTCGCGTGATCAGAGGGGGCCACGTTGTACAGACGGGTTTGCCCGCCGCTTTCGGCCAGAACGATGCGGTCTTGCAGGGTTTCGCCGGTTGTCTGGTTCTGGGCTGTCATTACCATGCGCGCCGCACCGGGCGGGATTGAAACACCATCCGGCAAGCGGATCGCCACGGCAAGGTCAGCCGGATCAACCTTGAGCGGTGAGACGGCAGACAGCCGTGCGGCGGTCAGCGGGTTGACGCTGCCGCAGCCTTGTAGGGCAAGGCCCAAGAGGATGAAGGCGCTGAGGATCAGGGAACGCATGAGAATCTCCTTTGACATCTAATTTTTATTGTTTTACGATAAAAGATAGAAATGAAAAGGTGAAAATTACATGACAAATGAATCCATTCCACGCCTGGCGGCGGTCCTGGCCTGGTTGTGTCTGGCCGCGATGGTGGTCTTGCCCGTCGGGATCGCATTGGCGTTGATCCTGATGCCCGTTACGGCGGAACTGCTTGCGACGACGTCCGGCCTGCCCGTCGCGCCAGAGGTCAGCACGGCACAACTTTGGGCGTCGGTGGCCGTGGGCCTGTTGCCGGTCGCGGTGCTGATCTGGACGTTTCGGCAGATGCAGCTTTTGTTTGCGGCCTTTGCCAAAGGGGCGGCGCTGACGGCAGGATCGGCCGCGCGGATCAGGCGGATCGGGCAGGGATTTTTGGTGCTGGCACTGGTGCCGCTGGTGGTGCAGCCCGCGCAATCGGTCCTGCTGAGCTGGAACGCCGCACCCGGCGCGCGGCAGGTCAGCATCGGGCTGAGCAGTGACATGCTGGGCTTTGCCTTTGTGTCGGGCCTCTTGGTGCTGATCGGCTGGGCGATGGGGCAGGCCGCGCATGCGGCCGAAGAAAACCGGGCGTTTGTGTGATGCAGATCGTGGTGCGGCTGGATGTGATGCTGGCGACGCGCAAGATGAAGTCGCGTGATCTGGCGGCCGCCGTCGGGATCACAGAACAGAACATCAGCCTGCTGAAGTCAGGCAAGGTCAAAGGCATCCGGTTCGAGACATTGGCGAAGATTTGCGAGGTGCTGGAGTGCCAGCCCGGTGATCTGCTGGAGGCGGCTCCTTAGGGGGGCCACCCATCCGCGTGACACCAGAGCGGGATCGCGTGGTCGGCGCAGATGCGGTGGCTGGCGCCTTGATGGTCGGGGTGGGCGTGGGTCAGCACATGGGCGCGAAGTGGCGTGTCGCGCAGAACCCGCAAGAGCTTGCGCCCTGACACCTTCAGCCCGGCATCCACCAGAACATCATCCACAAGATAGCAATTGATGGTCTGAAACGGCGTGACGGGGATCTGATGCACCCCATCGGCGATCTTAATCACTTGGAAGCGTCCTTGCTTGCACCTCGGACCCTGCCAGCACTTTGACCTCGCGCTGCGGGAAGGGGATCGAAATGCCGTGGTCGGCAAAGGCGTCCCACAGGGCCAGATAGACATTGCCACGAATGTTTGTCAGCCCGCCGGTGGGATCGGAAATCCAGAACCGCAGAATGTAGTCGACTGAACTGTCACCGAAGCCGACGATATGGCAGACCGTTGGCCGGGTCGATAGCACCCGATCCACGCTTTGTGCCGCTTCAATCGCGATGCGGCGCACCTCGTGCGGGTTGTCGTGATAGGCGGTGCCAAAGTGGATATCGAGCCGTACGAAGTCATTGGAATGCGACCAGTTGACCACCTGTCCGGTGATCAGATCCTCGTTCGGGATCAGGTATTCGCGCCCGTCGCGGGTGGTGATCGAGACATAGCGCGCGCCAAGGCTGTTGATCCAGCCGAAGGTGTCCCCAAGGCTGATGACGTCGCCGGGTTTGATCGACTTGTCGAGCAGGATGATGACGCCCGACACAAGGTTGGACACCACCTTTTGCAGGCCAAAGCCAAGGCCCACACCAATCGCACCGGACAGCACAGCAAGCCCGGTCAGGTCGATCCCGATTGCCTTGAGGCCCAGAAAGAACGCAGCACCATAAAGCGTGATTTGCAGCGCCTTGACCGCCAGCACCTGCATCGAGGGGCTGATGTCCTTGTTGTCCCTGATCCGGCTGGTCGCGGTACGCGATAGAAACCGCGCGGCCATGAACAGCACACCAATGATCAAAAGCGCCTGCAGGATCAGCCAAAGCGAGATGCGCATCGCCCCGATTTCAAGCGCGACGGAATCAAGCAGCGCCTCAAACTCGCCCGTCAGGTTGAGGATGCGCAGGGTGATCCACGTCCACGCGCCGTACCGCACGATGGCGCGCAGAAAATTGTTGCCAATCAACCGGGTGGTAAAGGCCACGATCAGCCAGGCCAGTGCCAGATTGGCGGCGATGCCGACAAGATAGCTGCGACTGGGCCATGTGATCTCGCGCATGATCAACAGGGTGATCCAGATCAACGCCACAAAGAAGATCGCGCGCAGGCGTTTGTGGATCACCACCATCCAGCGGATGCGCCATTTGGGCCAGCCTTCGCGGCTGCGCATCCAGCTATGCAGGCGCGGTGCAAAAACCGTGCGTAGCAGGTGGGCTGCAATGAACAACCCCACGATGATGCCCAACTGATAAGCGTTCCACGGCCGGAAGAGTGAGTTCAGAAAGGTATCGGCCTGCTGGAACAACGCACTGCCAACGTTAAGAATTTCCTCAATCGGGGCGTCTTCGGGCAAAGCCTCGACCAGATCGTCGGTAAGTGTCGTGGTGTGTTCTGCCATGGCCCGCCCTGCTTTGCCACGTACCGTGGCACAGGCGGGGCCGGGCGATCAAGTTCTCGCCGGGTGTATCGCAGTGGTGGTGGGGTGGTGAGGTGTCCGCGCGCGGCGCTTAGGACACCCAATCCTCTGCCGAGAAATACACGGTTTGTGACAGGTCTTCGCTGCGCGGCATGCCGTCAAACTGCGGCAGGCGCGCTGCGGCGTCATTCTGGGCCGCGTCGGACATGTAGTAGGCCACCCAGTCGGAAACGCTGGTGCCGTCGCCGGGTGTGGCGGCAAAGACAAAGGCGTCGGCTGCGGTTGTCGTCCGGGCAGCGTCTTGTTCCAGCGGGAAGGTAAAGCTGGTGTCTTGCGCGGGCTGCACATCGCGGAGTTCTGACGCGCCAGAGCTGACGACCGCCGCCATATATGCGGTGCCGATTTCGACCGCCGTGGGCGGCAGTTCTTCCTTGAGCCGGTCAATGTCGCTGCCTCTGAGACGTCCACCGCAAAAACTACACATCGCATTCTCCATCGTGCGGGGCGCGCACCATCGGGGGATAGTGGCGCGTTGCAGAAAATTTAACAGGGGTCATAGGCATAGAAAATGGCAGTTTTTTGGCAGAGGTCGGGGTGTGGCATCGTGGTTGCCACTGTTCAGGTTTCACCAAATCACTGTTAAGATTTCGTTGCTGCAGGTTTTGGGGCAGGTGTGTGCGGACACCGGGGTCACATGGAACCTGTGAGGCAGGGTCAGTTGCCACTGAGCGTCAGCGCCACCTCATTCCGGCGGTTCCACGGTAAGGTCATCGGGTCATCATAATAGTAGAACGCCGCCGGGCCGCTGACCGCGATCCTGTTTTGCGCCAGCGTGTCGCGCAGGGTTGTCTCTGCCCGCGCGAGCGCCGCCGTGGTCGCGCGCCCGCTGAAACGCAGCACGGCACGTTGTTCCGGCTGGGTTTGCACAAAGCGGATCGCGGGGGTGTTGGGGCGCGGCAGGCTGTCGATGGTCCAGTCGCGCGGCATCATGAAGCTGACCACCCATTGATCCCCCGATCCTGATTGCGCAACGGGCGATGTCATGTCGATGGTCTGGCTTTGCGCCACGGGCGAGGTCATCGCCACGCTGGCCTGTGCAGTGTTGCCGCCAAAGATATAGCCTGCCAGCACCCGAAAGCCTGCGTTCAGCGCAGCGCTGCGGTCGCCCTGCACGGTGACCTCTGCCAGGATATGCGGCGCGTAGCTGCGCAGCTCAACCGCGTTCAGAACCGCGTCGACCTGATAAGGCGGCGATTGGTATTTGCCGTAGGTGTCTGCCACCGCCGCAAGCGGCGTGGCAGCGATGGCAGCCCCAAAGGCCGCGCGTTTGAAGAGTGACAACTGTCCGGTCTCCTTTGCTGTTTTTACGCAGCAAACATGCGATCGGATGACTGGCCGGCTATCCGATACTCAGCAAGGTCCGCACCAATGCGGTCATCGTGCTGGCGCCGGTCTTGAGGTAAACCCGTTGCAGGTGGGTCTTGGCGGTGGCCGGGCTGATCTGCAGGGCGGCCGCGATCTCGGGCAGGCTTTGCCCCGCGACGATGCCAGCGGCCACCCTATGCTGTGCCTCGGACAGGGCGAAAACTGTGGCTGCCACGTCGACACGCGCCATCGTCGCCTGACTTGCGCCAATGTCCAGATAGGTCAGGCGATCCTGCACGGTCAGCATGATCACCGCGTGGCCGCTATCATCGTCGCCCGCGATCACGATCGGATAGGCAAAGCGCTGGCCTTCCATCTCGGCATAGGCTGCCTGTTCGAAAAAGCCGTGCAGGGCACCGGCGCGGCCAATCGCGGCCTGCAGTGCGCGGTCGGTGTCGGCATCCGTGGCCCGCAGGCGGCCGTCACGGATGGTGAAGGCGGGGTGCTGCTGCAGCCGGGCACTGGCGCGTGCGTTCAGCCCCACAACCCGGCCTTCGGCATCAACAGCGATACCGTCCACCTCGTGCCGGTTGGACCGGGCGGCCATGACGTTGACGCAAGCGATCTTCCACGCGCCGTCATGGCGTTCCAGCACCCATGTTTCATAGGTCTCGCCCATCATGCACAACGCGGTGTTGGTGCGCGCCCGGCAGGTCACCCAGGCCATGTCGCCACGCACAACGATCTGATCGGTCTGCTTTTCCCACTGCGCATCGCCGGGCGGTGTACCTTCAAAGTGCAGCCGCGTGCCTTCTGCATGGGCTTGCCAGCCGATCCGCACATCCAGCCCCAGTTCATGGCTCATCATGGTCGACCGGAGCCGGTCGCTGTGCAGGTAGCAATCGGCCCATGCATCGTAGTCGAGCGCGAAGAACGCATTGATTTCGCGCGTCAGCAGGTTCTCGATGGCCTGCGTGTCGGCGGTGATCCCTTGGTCCGTGGCGACGGTGTCATCTTTCATCCGGTGGCCCTTTTTGCGTGAAGCCGTGCCACCTGCGGGCGCGGGCGGGCGGGTGCCTTGGTCCGGCGGGCCAGCCAGCCCCACAGATTCGCGAAGAAAGCCGTGCCCGCCCCGTAACTAGCATAAAACAGCTCTTCTTCCTGCCCCCGGTCGATCGCGCCGCTTTGATCGACCAGCCGCTGGCGCATCTTGTGTTCGAAATAGGTCAAGTTTGGTCCTCCATTCTTCATGAGAACCACCTTGCCCTAGGCCGCCTGCGCCATCTGTCCCACCGCTGGTGGACACGCCCGGCGGCAGGCGCAAAGGCCTTTCCTGCCTTGCGCCGGGACGCGCAAACGCATAGATCAGGCATATGAACATGGTTTTTGACATGGATGATCGCGCCCGCCTGCCGTGGCGCTTTTACGGTGCAAGCTGCACCATTCTGGCGCATCTATGACCACCCGGCCCTTGGCCGTCTGACCCCCATCACGACGCAATTCCACACATAATCAACGGGAGAGGACCGATGTCCCCCAAGACACTCTACGATAAAATCTGGGATGCCCATGTGGCGCATGAGGCCGAGGATGGCACTTGTTTGCTGTATATCGACCGGCATCTGGTGCACGAAGTGACCAGCCCGCAGGCGTTTGAAGGGCTGCGCATGGCGGGCCGTCAGGTCCACGCGCCGGATAAGACCATCGCGGTGCCGGATCACAACGTACCGACCACGCCGGGCCGCGAAGATCCCAAAAACATGACCGAAGACAGCGCCATTCAGGTCGCCGCACTTGACAAGAACGCGCGGGATTTCGGCATCCACTATTACCCCGTCTCGGACGTGCGTCAGGGCATCGTGCATATCGTTGGCCCTGAACAGGGCTGGACCCTGCCGGGCATGACCGTGGTTTGCGGCGACAGCCACACTGCCACCCACGGGGCATTCGGCGCACTGGCCCACGGCATCGGCACGTCAGAGGTGGAACATGTGCTGGCCACGCAAACCCTGATCCAGAAGAAGTCCAAGAACATGAAGGTCGAGATCACCGGCAAACTGCGCCCCGGTGTGACCGCCAAGGACATCACGCTGTCCGTTATCGGCGCCACCGGCACCGCAGGCGGCACCGGCTATGTCATCGAGTATTGTGGTGAGGCCATTCGCGATCTGTCGATGGAAGGCCGCATGACCGTCTGCAACATGGCCATCGAGGGCGGCGCACGCGCAGGCCTGATCGCCCCGGATCAGAAGACCTTTGACTACTGCAAAGGTCGTCCGCACGCCCCCAAAGGCGCGCAATGGGAAGCAGCGATGGACTGGTGGAAGACGCTGTATTCTGACGACGACGCCCATTGGGACGCGGTGATCACGCTCAAAGGCGAAGACATCGCCCCGGTGGTCACATGGGGCACCTCGCCCGAGGATGTGCTGCCGATCACTGCAGCCGTGCCAGCGGCGGATGATTTCGAAGGCGGCAAGGTTGGGGCCGCGCAGCGCAGCCTTGACTATATGGACCTCGCCCCCGGTACTCCGCTGAGCGATATCGCCATCGACACGGTCTTTATCGGGTCCTGCACCAATGGTCGGATCGAGGATCTGCGCGCTGCGGCTGAAATCCTGAAGGGCAAGAAGATCGCCGTGAAACGCGCGATGGTCGTACCCGGATCAGGCCTTGTGCGGGCACAGGCCGAAGAAGAAGGTCTTGCCGACATCTTCAAAGAGGCCGGGTTCGAATGGCGTCTTGCAGGGTGCTCTATGTGTCTGGCGATGAACCCCGATCAGCTGGCCCCGGGCGAGCGTTGTGCGGCGACCAGCAACCGCAACTTTGAGGGCCGTCAGGGCCGGGGCGGACGCACCCACCTGATGTCACCGCAAATGGCTGCCGCTGCCGCGATCACCGGCAAGCTGACCGACGTGCGGGAGATGATGTAAGGCATGACGATGCGGCGACGCGGATTTTTGGCGATGCTTGGCGCGGCGATGGGTGCGCCGATGCTGCCAGCGGCAGGGGCTGCGGCCCCCGCGGCGGGCCTGTCAAAGTCCGCGTTTGACGTGGCCGTGGCCCATGCGCAGAAGTTTCCGGTGATCAGCACGGCAGGCCTGTCAAAGCACGGCAAGCTGACGGCGGAACAGGCCGAGGCGATGATCAAATGGCTGGCGTCCGAAGGCAAGGTCAAGCTGATCGGGCCGTCCCGGTCGGGTGCTGCGCGCGCAGCAAGCCGGATTTTGACCAATGATCCCTGGGGCATTGCTCGCACGGCGCAGGAACGACAGGCGGCGGCCACGCAGAAGCGCGCGGCTGAGGCCCAAGAGCCGGACGTGCAGCCCGCGCGGGCCAAGGTTGCACCTTGGCTGGCGCATGTGCAGGACATCTGCAGTCAGCGCGGCATGACGTTGAGCCCCCGGTGTTTCGCATGAAGCGGCGCGGGTTCCTTGGGATGTTTGGTGCTGCAATTGCGGCCCCTATAATGCCTGCGATGGGCGGCACAGTGGCGACGGCTGCGACCTATAACCGCTACACCTTTGGGCTGGCGGTGTTTCACGCGCGCACCCGCGCCCATGTCAGCGCACGGGGCCTTGCCTACTGCCTGAAGGTGACCGTGCCACAGGCCGAGGCGATGATCGGCGAGATGTCGGCCAAGGGCATGGTGCGTCCCGTCCTTGGGGCTGCGGGCGGGCATGTGCGCGCGGTCAGCAATATCCTGACGCCGGATGCATGGGGGCTGGAACGCACTGCGCGACAGGCCCGCGCGCGGGCGCGACAAAAGCGGTTGGCAGAGGCGCGCGGCGATGCGCCCGAAAGCTCTGCCATGATGGCGCATTTGCACCGGATGTGCGTGGACTACGGCCTGACGCTTAGCCCGCGCTGCGCCGGTGCTGCGATGGGAGGTGCAGTATGAAGCGACGCAAGTTTTTGGGCCTTTTTGGGGCTGCGGCGGCGACACCTTTCCTGCCCGCACCTGCGATGGCCAAAACCGCCAAGGTTGCACCCTATTCAGCGGCTGCAGTGCATGCCGCGATCATCCACGCGCAATCGCGCGCGGTCTTCAGCGTCTGGGGGTTGGCGCGGGCGCTGAACGTTTCGGCCGAAAGTGCAGAGGCGTTGATGCATGATTTGTCCCAGCGCGGCGTGCTGGGGCCGTTGCAAGGCACCACCTTTGGTGGGCGTTGGGCGAGTAGCCGCGTGATGACCAGCGAGGCGATCAGCCTGCGCGCCGCGCGCAAGGCGGCCCGGCAGCGGTCGGAGGCAGCACGGCAACTGCGCGGTGATGACCACGCGCCGATGTCCACGATGATGGCTCATCTGCAGCGGCTGGCCGCGGATTACTTTGCGGCCAAGGGGGCCGTTGCATGATGCCGCAAGCGCCGCTTCAGACTTTTAGACATCCGACATCTGTATGGAATGTGCATGCCATGTGCATCCCGTCATTTCCCGTTAACCCGTCTACATCTGGTAGGCCGAAATTAGGAGTTCATTAACATGGACAAATTCACTACCCTCAGCGGGATTGCAGCGCCGATGCCGCTTGTGAACATCGACACCGACATGATCATCCCCAAGCAGTTTCTCAAGACGATTAAGCGGTCGGGCCTTGGGGTGAACCTGTTTGACGAGATGCGTTATGACGACGACGGCAAGGAAATCCCTGATTTCGTGCTGAACAAGCCGCAGTATCGCAGCGCCGAGATTTTGGTTGCGGGCGAGAACTTTGGCTGCGGGTCCAGCCGGGAACATGCGCCTTGGGCGATCAAGGACTTTGGCATTCGCTGCGTGATCGCGCCAAGCTTTGCCGACATCTTTTACAACAACTGCTTTAAGAACGGCATCCTGCCAATCGCGCTGCCTCAGGAAGACGTGGACAAACTGATGGACGACGCCGAGCGTGGCGCCAATGCGGTGATCACCGTTGATCTGGAAAACCAGACCATCAGCGGCCCTGATGGCGGCGAGATCGCGTTTGAAGTGGATTCCTTCAAGAAGCACTGCCTTTTGAACGGGTTGGACGACATTGGCCTGACCATGGAAAAGGCCGGCAGCATCGCGACGTTTGAAGAACAGGCCAGCCAGGCACGTCCCTGGGTCTGATGACAAAGCCCTGCGCGGCGGGTCTTCCGTCGCGTGGGGCGAAACAATATGGGCCCGCGACTTGTGTGCGCTGCCCGCCAGACCCCCTACATTTCGGGCCCGCAACAAGATCGCCACAGGTCTGTCGCAAAATGGTTGCCTTTCCGCACCACCCCCACCGCAAAAGAGCCCCACTCATTTCGTCATTGTTAACCGTGACTTGCAGGGCTTTCTGAATGTGGGCAAAATTATGACAAGAATGAGGCACCCTGCGCCGCAAACGCAGGATCAGAACGGAACAAGGACGCGGCATCGTATCGCATCCGGCCGGAATGAGGGTAAGAACGCAGTGTTTTCCAGACTGCCAGGCGCGGTTTCGCGCGCGATGCTTGTGGTGTTGCTGGTTGCAATGCCGTCATTGATCTTGCCGGTCGGTGGCACCGATGGTCCGCAGATTGTGGCGCTGGTCGCGATCTTTGCGGCCCTTTTCACGCTTGTGGAATATAGCGCCGCCTCGCCCAGTATCATTGAATTCCGCGATGCTCCGCCGTTTAACCGCCTGCGCTTTACAGCGCTATTTGTCACCGTGCTGGTCCTGTCGCTGATCCTGCGCGGGAACGAGGACGTGGGCAGCTTTAGCAGGTTGGTGCATGTGCTGGGTGATCGCATCGGGGCCTCGACCGATTTTCCTTATTCGCCGGTGCGCCTGACTGTGTTGATGATGCCGCAGGGCACCAGCCTTGAGGTGCTCAACAACATTCGCACGGCGGCAGGCATCAGTTATCTGATCTCGCTGATCTCGATCACGATCTTCATTGTCATGCTGCGGATGAAACGCTGGCCTAAGCGAAATGGCACCTTCAACGTCTGGGTGAACCTGCCCACGTTTGACCCGACAGTCGGCGGAGACGTGGTGGCGCGCCTCAACCGGGACAGTCAGGTTAACCTTATCTTAGGATTTCTGCTGCCATTCATTATTCCCGCGGCGATCAAGCTGATCTCGCTTTTTGTCACGCCGGTGTCATTGAATGACCCGCAGACCCTGATTTGGACGATTACGGCATGGGCGTTCCTGCCTGCCTCTTTGCTGATGCGCGGTGTGGCCCTGAGCCGGGTGGCGCAGATGATCTACAAACAGCGCAAGAAAGCTTATGCCAAGGCCGTGGCCGAAGGCATGCTGCCGGCCTGATTGCCGCTTTGGCGGCGATGCCTGCCGCGGCTGATACGCTTCGCATTGCCACCTTTGCAGCCCCGTTGTCCCGTGATGGGCCGGGGCTGTTGTTGCGCGATCTGGGGCGCGAGGATGACCAGATCGACGCGGTGCTGGCGATTATCGCCGAAATCGGGCCGGATATTCTGCTGCTGACGGATTTTGATCACGATATGGAAGGCCGCGCGCTTGCGGCCTTTGCCGCGCGCGCAGGATACGCCCATTGGTTTGCCAATCCACCCAATACCGGGCTGATGACCGATCAGGACCTGGATCAGAACGGCAAGCTGGGAGAGCCACGCGATGCGCAGGGTTACGGCCGGTTTCGCGGGGATGGCGGGATGGCGGTGCTAAGCCGCTGGCCGATTGGCGAGGTCACGGATTATTCCGCGATGTTGTGGCAGGACCTGCCGGGCGCAACCCTGCCCGAGGGGTGGCCTGACGAGGTGCATGCGATCCAGCGGCTGTCACACGGTGGTCATTGGGTGGTGCCGGTCGCGGCACCGGGTGGTGCGGTGAACCTGATGGCCTATTCTGCGTCGCCGCCCGTGTTTGATGGGCCAGAGGATCGCAACGGGCTGCGCAATCGCGATGAGTTGCGGTTGTGGTCATGGGTGCTGGATCAGGATGCGCCCGAAAACTTTGTGGTGCTGGGCAATGCCAATTTGGACCCGGTGGACGGGCAGGGGTACAGCACGGCGATGGTGGATTTTCTGAACGATCCGCGCCTGCAAGACCCGCAGCCGCGCAGCAAGGGTGGCGATCTGGCGGCTGACCCCGACCACAATGGCGACCCGGCGCTGGACACCGCCGATTGGCGGGACGGGGCGCCGGGCAATCTGCGGGTCAGCTATGTGTTGCCCGCCGCCACTTGGGATGTGAAGGGCGCGGGCGTCTATTGGCCCGCACCGGATGAGGCCAGCTTACTTGGCGAGGATGGTCTTCTGGCCGGGCCGCATCGGTTGGTCTGGGTAGATGTCAGCCGGTAGCCCGCAGAGCATGACCTGTTCCAGCGGCGTCGGTGCAAAGTCCGGCAGGACCGTATCAAAGCGGTCAGCAGACAGCGTGTGCGGCATCTCAAACAGATAGCGCATCTCGCGCAACTCCCGCGCTAGTGTCCAGACCGGGGCCAGAGCGGTCATCAGCCACCACGGGAAGTGGGTCATGGTAATGCGCCGTCCGGTGGCCTGGGCAATCGCGTCGCGCAATTGCGTGGTGCTAAACGCATGGCCGGGGAAGGGAATGTCGGCAAAGGTGGGCAGCGTGTCGCGCTTGTCGGCGAGCATCTGCGCCGCCCGCGCCCAATCGGGCACATAGGCGTAGGTTTGCATCACGTCCGGGTCGCCCATCGCAGTAACCTTGCCCTGTTTTATCGCTCGCAGCAGCATCATCGACATGGCGTCGCCATTGCCGTTGGGGTCGATGAAGTTGCCGGCCCGCAGCACGATTGTGCGCACACCGGAGGCACGGTACGCCTGTTCCATCTCAACCCGGATCTTGCCTTTGCGGGTGTTGGGTGTTTGCGGCGTGTTTTCCGACAGAACACCGGGCTGGTCGCCATAGTTGTAGATGTTGCCGGGGATGATCACCGTTGCCCCGCTGGCCTTGGCGGCGGCGATAACCTGCTGGGTGATGGCGGGGATCGTGACCGCCCAATTCTGATAGGCAGGCGGGTTCAGCCCGTTGACAATCACGTCCGCGCCCATCGCGGCGGCGGTCATATCACCGGTGGCGCGGTCATAGCGGCGGACCTGCCAGCCCGCATTCAAAAAGGTATCTGCGGCATGAGAGCCGATCTTGCCGCTGGCGCCGAGGATCAAAACTGTTTGTGTCATGTGCTTTCCTTTCGTGTTGATCCAAATATGGCTATTGCCGAAAATGAATGGAATTGCGGAAAATTGAAGATCATGTATTCATGTTTGAATGGATAATCTGGATTGGTCTTTGGTGCGGGCGTTTCTGGCGGTGGCCGAACAGGGCAGCCTGTCGGGTGCTGCGCGGGTGCTGGGGGCAAGCCAGCCAACGCTGGGGCGGCAGATCAGGGCGCTGGAGGATCAGTTGCAGGCCGAGCTTTTTCTGCGCCAACCGCGCGGGCTGGTGCTATCCGACACAGGTGCGGCACTGATGGTGCCTGCGCGCGCGATGCAGGCGGCGATGCAGCAGATCGCGCTGACAGC
Source organism: Yoonia sp. R2331 (assembly GCF_041103235.1). Classification (NCBI taxonomy): domain Bacteria; kingdom Pseudomonadati; phylum Pseudomonadota; class Alphaproteobacteria; order Rhodobacterales; family Paracoccaceae; genus Cognatiyoonia; species Cognatiyoonia denitrificans. The sequence continues at coordinate 183,937 of NZ_JBGCUN010000001.1, forward strand.
GGCGGGCCAGCAAACCGCGTTGGAGGGCACCGTGCGGATCACGGCGAGTGTTATCGCCTCGGCCTATTTGCTGCCGTCAATCATTGCCCAGATCAGGGCGGCGGAACCGGCCATTCAGATCGAGCTGGTACCGACAGACGACAGCCGCAACCTGACCTACCGCGAAGCGGATATCGCGGTGCGGATGTACCGGCCCACGCAGCTTGATCTGGTCACGCAGCATCTGGGTGATCTGGAGTTGGCGCTATTTGCCAGCAACGACTACATCGCGCGGCGCGGGATGCCGACGGTCGAGACGATGATGGACCATGACTTTGTTGGCTATGACACTGACCAGCGGATCATTGACGGTTTCGCGGCGGCGGGGTTTGACCTGACGCCTGATTTCTTTGGTGTGCGCTGCGATGACCCGTTGTCCTATTTTCAACTGGTGCGTGCAGGCTGTGGTGTGGGGTTTCATCAGGCGGGTTTGCTGGAGGGTGACGATGCGGTGACCCGGATCGACATTGGCATCCCGCTACCCAAACTGCCGGTTTGGCTGACCGCGCATGAAACCATGCGTCAGACACCACGGATCAGGCGGGTCTGGAATATGCTGCGAGATGGGTTGGCACCCTTGGTGGCTTGATCCCCGGCCCCTGTCGCGCTAGGGCAGCGCAACAGTTTCAGTCAAGGAAAAGCACCATGTCGCAGCACTCTCTTTTGATCCTGGCCGGTGATGGTATCGGCCCCGAAGTGATGGATCAGGTCAAGCGGATCATCGGTTGGTTCGGTGACAAGCGCGATCTTGCCTTTGATGTGTCCGAGGATCTGGTGGGAGGTGCTGCCTATGACGTGCACGGTGTGCCGTTGGCGGATGCCACGATGGACAAGGCGCAAGAGGTGGACGCGGTGCTGCTGGGGGCCGTGGGCGGCCCGGCCTATGACAACCTTGATTTCAGCGTCAAGCCAGAGCGGGGCCTGCTGCGCCTGCGCAAGGAAATGGACCTGTTTGCCAACCTGCGTCCGGCGCAGTGCTTTGACGCGCTGGCCGATTTTTCGTCGTTGAAAAAGGACGTGGTTGCCGGGCTCGACATCATGATCGTGCGCGAGTTGACCAGCGGTGTCTATTTCGGCGAGCCGCGCGGCGTGCATATCGAGGACAACATGCGCGTGGGCATCAACACGCAACGCTATACCGAGGCCGAGATTGAGCGTGCCGCCCGCGCCGCCTTTGATCTGGCGATGAAGCGCGACAAGCGCCTGTGTTCGATGGAAAAAGCCAACGTGATGGAAAGCGGTATTCTGTGGCGCGATGTGGTCACAGAGGTCCATGCGGATTACCCCGAGGTCGAGCTGTCGCATATGTATGCCGACAATGGCGCGATGCAGTTGGTGCGCGCGCCCAAGCAATTTGACGTCATTCTGACGGACAATCTGTTTGGTGATATTCTGTCCGATTGCGCCGCGATGCTGACCGGTAGCCTTGGGATGCTGCCCTCTGCCTCGCTTGGTCTGCCGATGGCAAATGGACGCCCGAAGGCGATGTATGAACCGGTCCACGGTTCTGCCCCCGACATCGCCGGTCAGGGCAAGGCCAACCCGATTGCCTGTATCCTGAGCTTTGCCATGGCGCTGCGCTATTCCTTTGACGAAGGCGCCGAAGCGGATCGTCTGGAAGCGGCGATTGAAAAGGTGCTGGCCGATGGCGCGCGCACCGGTGATCTGATGGGGCCAGAAGGCGGCACCCCGCTGAACACCGTGCAGATGGGCGATGTGATTTTGGCCGCACTTGATGACAGCCTCTGACGCGCCACTTGCCCTTGTCACCGGTGCCGCACGCGGCATCGGATTGGCGACCACAAAGCTGATGCTGGCCGAGGGTTGGCAGGTGGTGATGGTCGACCGTGATGCGGACGCCTTGGCAGAAGCCTGTGCCGGGCTGGACGGTGTGACACCGAAGGTGGTCGATGTTTCGGACGCGGAGCAGGTTGCGGCGCTGATGGGTGATCTGGGCACTGGGTTAGATGCGCTGGTCAACAACGCCGGTGTGGCCGATTTCGGCCCGATTGACACCACCGATTTCGCCCGTTGGCGCACCGTGATGGAGACCAATCTGGACGGTGTGTTCCTGACCAGTCAGGCGGCGGCACCACTGCTGAAGGCGCGCAAGGGTGCGATTGTGAATATCGCCAGCATCTCTGGCTTGCGGGCCAGCACGCTGCGGGTGGCCTATGGCACCTCAAAGGCTGCTGTGATCCAGCTCACCAAGCAGCAGGCGGCGGAATGGGGCGAATTTGGCGTGCGGTCCAATTGCATTTGCCCCGGTCCGGTACGCACCAAGCTGGCGATGGCGGTGCACACCCAAGATATCATTGATGCCTATCATGATGCGATCCCGTTGAACCGCTATGGGCAGGAAAGCGAAATCGCCGAAGCCATCGTGTTCCTTGCATCGCAGCGTGCAAGTTATATTACGGGGCAAGTTCTGGCCGTGGATGGCGGGTTCGAGGCCACAGGTGTGGGCCTGCCTGCGCTTCGCGACTGACCCGCCACAAACTGGATTGAAACGCTATGTCTGCCAATGCCCGGGGCGCTCTTTTTGCGTTGCTTGCTTTTGCGATCTTTGCCACGCATGACGTGCTGATCAAGTTTCTGGGTGGAATCTATTCGCCAATCCAGATCGTGTTCTACAGCGTGCTGCTGAGCTTTCCGTTGGCGACGCTGACCCTGATGCGCGACGCCAAGCCGGGCACATTGTTGCCGGTACACCCGTGGTGGATGGCGCTGCGCACGGTGGCAGCCGTGATCACTGGCCTGTCGGCGTTCTATGCCTTTAGTGTGCTGCCGCTGGCGCAGACCTATGCGATCCTGTTTGCGGCCCCCTTGCTGATCACCGTTCTTGCGATTCCCGTGCTGGGCGAAACCGTGCGGTTGCGCCGGTGGATGGCGGTTCTGGTCGGCTTGGCAGGGGTGATGATCGTGTTGCAACCCGGTGCAACCGATCTGACGCTGGGCCATCTGGCGGCGATGGCAGCGGCGGTGGGTGGATCCGTGGCCTCGATCATTGTGCGCAAGATCGGTGCGGATGAGCGGCCCGTGGTGCTGATGCTGTACCCGATGGTGGCCAACTTTGTGCTGATGGGGATTGCAGTTGGCTTTGTGTATGTGCCGATGCCGTTTACGCATCTGGCGATGTTGGCGGTGATCGCGGTGCTGGCCTTTGTCGCCGGGCGGCTGGTCATCTCGGCCTATAAGGCGGGCGAGGCGGCGATTGTGGCCCCGATGCAATACAGTCAGATCATTTGGGCCGCGCTTTTTGGCTTTTTCATCTTTGGCGAAGCGGTGGAGACCCCAACCATCATTGGCGCGGCGGTGATCATCGCCAGCGGTCTTTACATCGTGTTGCGCGAAAGCCGGCCCGAGGCTTCGCAGAACGCGCCGGTGCTGCGGACCCGCAGCCGGTTTGAGACCGGCACATTTCTGCGCACCCCACGCATGGGTATCCCTAAGCGCACGCCGGCCCCGCGCGCAGCACCCGCCACAACAGCACCATCGGCAACCGCCAAGCCGCATATGCGCGGCCTGCCGGGGCGTGTCCCGCCGGTGGCTGAGGCGCGCCGGGATGATGCCGAATAGGCTTGTCAAAATACGCGCCTCCGGCTAGGACGCCGCCACGGTCGGGCTGTAGCGCAGCCTGGTAGCGCACCTGCTTCGGGAGCAGGGGGTCGGAGGTTCGAATCCTCTCAGCCCGACCAGATCGCCGACGCGAAAAGCTTGGCTGACTTACCCCCAAAGGATGGTGATTGATCTGGATTGCGAGTGGCTTTTGATCCGGGTGCTGTGAGGGCGCGTGAAAGCCCGACGGACTGGGTGCTACAAATACGTGAGCCACGTGGAGGGGCAATTTCTTTCAAAGAAATTGGCTTCAAATCCTTTGAAAGGATTTGGCACCAGACTTTCGTGAAAGTCTGTTTTGTCCCAGATCGCGCGCGTCGTTGGGGATGATTTCAGAGATCGGGTCGGTTTGAAGCGCAGGCGCGTTGCCCGCACATCGGGCGCCACGCAGGGGTGCGAAGGTCAGGAATTCCTAACCCTCGCGCAGGCTTGCGGTGGCCTGTCAAACGGCGTTACCCTTGGGTCATTATGAACGGTGGCTCCCCCGTTTTCCTGAGCCGGATGAATTTCGAGGATCGTCATGTTGCAACTTGTCAATCTGACCCAGATGGCCAGCGAGCGCGCCTTGCTGACAGGGGTAGATGGGCAGCATGTGCTGGTGGTGGTGATCAAGGCGACATTTGATCTGGCGCAGGGTGCGGCGCCTGTGATGTCAGCTGTGCAGGAACCGGTGGTCAAGACACCGCTTTATCTGGGCGATGACCCCAAGGCCACGCTGCTGCGCGATCTGGAATTGACGCTAGATCATCCCGGCACGGACGTGGTGGTCAACGGTTCGGCCCATGCGCCCGGTGGCAAGATGGTCAGCGAAGTTTTGGCCGGTGTCACCGTCGGGCCTGTCTCGGACCGCGTGCGGGTGACAGGGCCGCGGGTCTGGGTGCGCGGGCTGACCGGTGTGGTGCCGGATGCGCCCGAACCCTTCACCCGGATGCCGATCATTTATGAGAACGCCTGGGGCGGCGGGCAAGAGACCGCCAAAGGCCCTATTTGGGACGAACGCAACCCTGCGGGCAGTGGCTTTGCCGCGGATCCTGCGCAATTGCTGGGGCAACCTGCCCCGACGGTCGAGGATCCCGATGACCCGGTCGGCCGTGCCACGGCACGGACCGTCACACCGGTGGCGGGGTTCGCGGCCCAACCGGTCACATGGTTCCCGCGGCGCGGCATGGGTGGCACCTATGACGAACACTGGCAAAACACCCGGATGCCGTTTTGGCCTGATGACGTGCAGCCCGGATTTTTCCGTGTCGCTACCCCGGCGTTGCAATCCCCCAAGACGCTGCGCGGGCACGAGCCGGTCAGCCTGCGCAATTTGACCCCCGACGGCGAAATGGCATTTCGCATTCCGCGCGTGATCCCCACTGTGCGCACGATGGTGGCCGGACGTTGGGTACAGCAAGAGGTGAACATGCGCCGGATCATCATTGAGCCTGACCTTGGCAAGCTGGTGCTGATGTGGCGCGCGGTCTATCCCTGTGGTGCCGATGGGCGCAAGATCACGCGCATTTCGGTTGATCAAAAGCGCATCGTGCGCGCTGACGCACAGGCCGCCGCATGAGCGGCGCGGTCTATCTGGCGGGCGCGGGCGCTGTTGCCTCTGTCGGGATTGGATTGCCTGCGGTGTCGGCGGCGGTGCGGGCAAGGATCAACCAGTTTCGCAAAAGCCCGCGCTATCCAAGCACGACCACAGGTCAGCCGCTGACGCTGGCGCGCCTGCCCGGTGCAGAGACCGTACCCGGAGAGGTCGCGCGCCTGCGCCAGATGGCCCTGATGGCCGCAGCCGATTGTGTCGCCACGCTGCGGGTCACGGCACCCGTGCCGGTGTTCCTGTCGCTGCCCGCGGAACGCCCCGGCTGGGGCGAGGCCGAGATTGCCCGTCTGGCCGCAGAGGTGATCACTAACTTGCCGTGCCCGGCGGATGCTGACCGCAGCCGGATGGTGGCAACAGGCCATCATGGCGGGCTGGCACTGATGGGCGAGGCAGCCGCATTGATCGCCGCCGGAGAGGCAGAGATGTGCCTTGTCGGCGGTTTGGAAAGTCAGGGGCAGGCGACGCTGGACTGGCTGGACCGGCAGGGGCGGCTGAAGGGCGACGAGGCCCCGATGGGCCTGATCCCCGGCGAGGGCGCGGGGTTCGTGATGCTGACATCAGCGGCCCATATTGCGGACTTGTCGCAAGCGGTGCTGCTGCAAGCCGCCGCCCAGGCCGAAGAACCAAGCCCGTGGTATGATGGCGCGCCCAATACTGGCGATGGGCTGAGCACGGTTCTCAAGGCCTTGCTGGACCCTGAGGGGCATCAGGCTGATGTGACCTATTGCGACCAGAACGGCGAGGTCTGGCGCAGCGACGAATGGTCGACTGCGTATCTGCGGACCGGGGCCAAACACGGCCACCCGTTGGACCTGCAACATCCGGCGGATTGCTGGGGCGATGTGGGGGCGGCCTCTGGCCCCTTGCTGGCAGCCCTTGCGTGGCGCGATCTGACCCATGCCGCACCCGGCGGCCCGCAATCGGCGCTGGTCTATTGCGCCTCTGACACCAACCCGCACCGCAGCGCTGTCCTGCTGGCAGCGCAGCAACAGGCCTGAAAGGGAAGACCATGATCCCCACCGTTGTCGTCAACAAGCTGACGGTCGTGCACAAGAAAAGCGATGGCATCGCGATCTGTGGCCCGCCTGATGTGTGCAAGACGCCGTCCCCCGGCGGGCCGGTGCCAATCCCCTATCCCAACATCGCCTTGTCGAAGCATCTGGCAAAAGGCACCAAGACGGTGAAGGCCGATGGTGTGCCGATCGCGTTGAAGACGTCGGAGTTTTCGACCAGCACAGGTGACGAGGGCGGCACGGCAGGCGGCGGCGTCGTATCAGGCAAGATCAAGGGCAAGGCCAAGTTCATCAACTACAGCTTTGACGTGATGGCCGAGGGCAAGAATGTCGCCCGGCTGAGCGATCCGATGACGATGAACGGCAATTCGCCCAACACCACCAACCCGGCCGAGTTGCAGGGCAACATGACCGGGCTGGGCGATATCGAGGATATCCTGTGCCGGATATTCTGCTGGTGTGATGCGGGCAATGATGGCGATGATTTTGTCGAATTCTATCCCGAAGGGTCGATCTGATGGGGCGTGATGCGCGATGACGACAGATAAGGAAAAGTGTTTCGAGGATGCCGCCGACGCCTTTCAGAACGCGACGGGCCAGGACCTTGGGTTGGAGCATCAGCAGCCGTGGCGGCTGCTGCAGGACGGCACATGGGAGCGTGGCAGTTCCTGGTGGTCCACGGTGAATTCCTATCTGTCGGGCAATGCCGCGCAAATCCGCAGGCCGGATTTGACGATCAATGGCGATACCGTGGTGGACCTGAAGTTCACCCGCAATGATGGAACGGTGGACGATTGGTCGCGCAGGCCGGGGCAAGGCAATGGCGAATTGCAGCGCGATGATTACAACGACATCAACCGCCAGCATAACCCCGACTTTGACAACGACGACCCCAAGCTGGACCCCGAGACCTGCCAGTGCGATGCGCGCGGGGCCAATCCGGTGGGCGTCGAAGTGCCCGCACTTGACCCCTTTGGGATGCCGCAAACCGGCGGCATTGGCATCCCGCGCGGGGCACCGGGGACGTCGGGTGCGCCTGTACGGGTACCCGGTGGTAGCGGCATCCCAATTCGCATTCCATCGTCAAAGCGTTACAAAACCGATATTGCCGAGGCTGATCTGCGGGCGGAGCGATTGTTGGAGCTGGATGTAAAATCCTTCAACTGGGCGCATGACGGCGCACCAGAGGTCGGGTTGATCGCCGAAGAGGTGCAGGCACAGGTGCCAGAGCTTTACTACAAGGACGGGTCGTTCAGCGGCATCAAGGCGGCACAATTGCCGTTCTACCTGTTGGAGCTGATCAAGACCCAGCAGGCCCAGATTGCAGCACTGACCGATCAGGTTGCGGCCTTGCAGAAAGACCAAGATGACAACAACTGAGGCCCTGACAGTTACGGCGGACGACGGGACCACGCTGCTGGCACCCTGCATGTCCTGCACGCTGTATTTTGACCATGCCGATCCCGCCTTGCTGCGCGATATGGCGGATCAGGCGATGGCAGCACTGGACGGGCAACTGACGCATTTTGTGACCGGCACAATGCGTGGGTTTGCCAAGCGCGGGGCAAAATCGGATGCGGCCTTTGCCGCCTTGTTCGAACGCCCCCGCGTGGGCGCGCGGCAATGGCTGGAAATGCGTGGCACCGGCGATGGGGTCAGTGCGGCAGAGCTGTTTGTGCATTACAAGCCGCTGCCGCCACTGCCAACGACAGAGGCCGGCATCGCTGAGGCGGTCGAGGCGAATTACAAGAAGTACGAGGTGCAGAACGCGATCTTCATGCCGATGGTGTCCTCCATCTCGGTGTCCTTCCCGCTGGATCATCCGCTGGCCGCGCCCGAGGCGTTGTTGGCTTGGGTGCAGGGGCTGGCCTGCGTGCAGCAATCGGCGTTTGTTAGTGGTCATGCGGGCTATGGCATCAAGGCGCATACCGAAGTTTCATCGCGTCCTTTGCGTCAGACGATGGACAGCGGGTTGGCGGCGATGCTGGCCCGGCATCCGGGGCTGGACTATGAGGTGTTTGGCAGTGTGGCAACGCAATTGCTGAAGTATTGGCCGGACCATCCGTGGTTCCTGCCGCGCTTCAAGCGGGCGCAATGGCTGACGCTGGTGCGCAACCAGATGCTTGAGGAATTGTGCGGCGGGCAGGAGAGCGTGCAGGCCGCGCTGTCAGGTGCGGATGGCGTGATCGGCCACGATCTGAGCGATGGGATGATCTTGCAAGCCGGTGCTGCACCGCAGATCGGGGATGTGACCACAGGTGATTATATCGCCCCTTACCGCGCGGTGGCCGCTGCCCTTGCGCCCGCGCGCCTGCCAAAATTCAAGAGCAACAATCGCTATTTCAATCAGGATGTGGCGGATGCCTGGCTGGCGGCGTTCGAGACCGATTATGATTGAGTTTCCGACCCCATCCGACACGTTTCGCTTTGCGATGGACCCGGCATCGGCCGGTCAGTTTCAGGTGATCGCGATGGGGCCGGGTGTGGCATTGTTCGAGGCGAACGTGGTGGATGAACCCGCTGATCCACATGCAGTCACCCCTGATCCCGTGGTGTTTTGGGCGCGGTGCGTGACGGCGGGCTTTTTCGTGGCAGCCGATCCAGAGTTGCCTGTCAGCTGCGCCGTGCAGGAGGCGCAATTCAACGAAGCCAAGATGCGCCAGACCTGGACGATTGCGGCCCAGAACCTGCATCCCGGCGCGATCAAGCTGCTCGCGCATGTGTTGATTGCACGCGGTGTGACCCATTTGGCGTTTCTGCAATTGCCAGAGGCGATTGCAGCCCCGGTGATCCCGGCCGATTTGCCCTATCCACCGTTGCCCAAAGGGCTGCGGTTCGGGGTGGATTACAAGCGCCCGCAAAAGCTGGGACAGGACCGCAGTGTCGAGATCGCCTTTACAGCGCCGCCCGATGATACGGTGCTGGCCGGGACCTATGAGATGCTGACGCTTTGGGGGCAGTTGGCCCTGCTGGGGGCCTATCCGCGAAGGGGGCAAAGTGCGCGGGCCGCGGGCCTTGTGCCAGAGGTGGCGGGCTTGGTAGAGCCGACGCTTGTGGTGCAGCCAATCGACATTGCCTTTGCCTGTGACGAGGCTGCCTTTGCCCCGATCATCACCTATTTTCACAGCGGCGCGGGGCGCGCGGCCCCGCTGCAACATATCAAGATCCGATAGGAGGTCTGACATGCGCGACGACGTAACAGAGATCGAAAAGCACACCGGTGCGGTTCACGGGGTTGTGGTGGCGCAGGTGATTGGCGTGGCGCAGGGCGCGGTGCGCATCCGCTGGGCCGGACAGACGATCCGCGCGGCAAGGCTGCTGGTGGCCGCTGATACCTTGGCGGCGGGCGACAAGGTTGCAGTGATGTGCGAGGGCGGGGATGCGGCAAAGCCGATCATTCTGGGCCGGATGCAGGATCAGGGTGAACCGGCCCCGGTGGTGGAACAGCCACCCGAGGATGCGGCGTTGGTGGTGACCAAGGGCAGTGATCAGACGGTGATTTCGCATCCCCGCAAGCTGCGACTGACCTGTGGCAAAGCGGCGATCACCCTGACGGCGGATGGCCGGATCGAATTGAACGGTGAATACCTTCTGAGCACCGCCAAGGGCACCAACCGGATCGCCGGGGCGTCGGTCAAGATCAACTGACATGAACGCCAAGGTCATCGTTCCGGTCATCGTACAGCATGCGGCAGAGGTGCCGATCCTGCTGCGGATGCGGCGCGACATGCAGCGCAGCACTGAGGCGGATCTGGATGATCTGGCGGCTCTCGATGCGCAGATCAGCGCCAATCTGGAAGGGCTGATGCTGGCCGGGTCCGTGGGCTGGGATCACGCGCTGGAACGGTTCGAGGATGACCCCGACGCCGACACCGTGGCAGCATTGGCCTATTTGGCGAATGTGGGCGACCGGCGCGCGCGGGTGCCGGTGCTGATGGCCGCATTGGCCGAAGATGCGGACCTGATGCGCGGTGCCGCACTGGGCCTTTGCTGGCACGGGCGCGCGGCGGTGCATGATCTGGCGCTGCGGTTGTTGGGCGGGCCGTCGCCGCAGCATCAGGCGCTGGGGCTGGCCTGTTGTCTGTTGATCGGCGTCTACCCGGCAGAGGCGATTGCCACAGGGTTGGACGGGCCGCCGGCTGTGCGGGTCTGGGCACTGCGGCTGGCCGGGTGGGGCAATGTGAGTGCTGTCGCCGGACAAATTGCGCAGGCGCGCGACGACGATGATGCGGATTGCGCGCTTGCGCGCGCGGTGGCGGCTGCGATGATGGTGGCCCCGGTGGATTACCTTGCGCGGTTGAAACACGCCGCCGCCGCGATGGATGCAGGTGGCGCGCTGGCGCGGATGGTGCTGGGCGTGGCGATTTCGGATCAGGACCTTGCGGATTGGGTCGCCAGTGAAGAGGGGCCAGCCAGCCCGGACCAAAAGATTGAGGTGGCAGGATACGCGGGGCATCCGGCGCGCATTGGGTGGCTGCTGGATTGCGCGGGCCACGACAGCTTTGCCGAGATTGCAGAAGCCAGCATCGCGCGGATTACAGGCGTGGACCTGAGCGCACGTTTTGAGGATGACCTACCGCCGGTTGCCGCGGACCCCTTTGCGACGGATGCGCCGCCGCCTTTGCGCAGCAAGGCGCAGAAGGTCGCGGAGTGGTGGGACAAGGCGGAGCGAGAGCTGGCGAACGGGCCCTATCTGAATGGGCAGGCGGTGGCGACAATCGACTGGGCAGAGGCGCAGAAGGCTGCCGCATTGGGGGACCGCCCGTTGATCGCCTTGCGCGCGCGGATCACGTTTGGTGTGGTGCCCGGCTTTCAGTGCGAGGCGCCTGCGTTTGTTCAACGCGTCTAGCCGCCAACCAAAGCACGTTCGCAATCGGCCACGGGATCGCCGGTGTAGGCCAGATCAAAGGGGTTAAATGCCCCATCCTGCCAGAACGCCGTTTCGCGGTACGACCAGCCCCAAGGTTCGGCGAAAGCCGCATCGGTTCCCGCGTTGCGGATGACCACGATGCCAAAGTGAAATGGTTTTGCCATTTCGCTGTTAAGGAACGTGTCGCGCAGATCGGCAAAAGGCGACAGAAACGCCGTGCCTTCGGGCAAAAGCACCGCCACAGGCACGTCGCCCTGGATGTAGTGGCCGTCAAAGAAGCAGGTCAAATCGCTGCCCGCGATCCCGGCGGCCTGTGCAATGATGCTGTTGCGATAGGGCGTTTTGCCGAACACGAAAAGCGCCACAATTGCGCCGACGATCAGGGCCAGAAGCACACGTTTCATGGCTAACCCCCTAACATACGGCGCAGCATGTTGGCCTGATCTATGGGTGACATATTGTCAAAGCGGTTCATCTCGTCCTGGAACTGTTGCAGCGTCGAAGGACGTGCAGGCGCGGCTGTGGCGCCTTGGGACATGCGCACGGGGTGGTTCCAGTGGGTGTGGTTTTGCAGGATGGTCAGGATATCGGTGCGGGTCACGTCGCGCCCGTTGGGATTGCCGCCCATCGCCTGCGCCAGACGCCATCCGGCTTTCATCGGTTCCTGATCAAACTGGCTGTCACCTTCGGCGTGATCGATCCATTGCATCGCGTTTGACCCCCAGAGCATGCCGTCTTCGCTGTAGCCTGCCATGCGCATGATGAAACCGTAGTGAATGTTGCTCCAGAAATCGTAGAAATAGTATTCGGTCGCATTGCCCAGCCGGTTCAATTCGCCCCAATGCGGGCCAATCTTGGGTTTGTGATCCCAGGGTCCATAGGTAGTCAAAAAGCTGCGAAAGGCATCACCGGTGGCCCAGGGCCATTGCAGCCAGCGCAGAAAGGCCGCGTCGTCCCGCATATCCAGATGTCGCATGACAAAGCCGCTGGTGCGGTTGGTGTTCATCTCGTCCACGATATATTGGATCACCGAATTGGCGATCTTGAGGTCATAGACGATCAGTTCATCCTCTGGGTCGACACCGGCGTAAAGTGTCATGCCCGCGCCTGAGGCGGGGCCGCGATAGGTTTCGTGCCTGCGTTCCAGTTTCACCCGCCCCACGGCCACATCGCTGCCATGAGCAAAGGCGGCGGTCGCATAGGGTTCGGCCCAGACGTAGAAATGATAGGTGCCGGTGTTGAATTCAGCCTCTGTGATCCGGTGCCAGCAATTGTTGGCGCGGGGGTTGCGGATCGTGACCGCGTGTTCGGCATCAACGGTGTATTGGTCCCCATCAGTGTTGCGGTCGGAGTGTTCGCCGGGAGCTTCGTCAAAGTAGGTTTTCAGGATCATGTCCGTGTCATGGGACACCGGGTGGGTCCCATGCGCGCGTAGTTTGACAACGATCCAATGCATTTGGTTTTTCCAGCTTGACTGACGGATAGGCGCGCGAGGGCGGTCAGTTCATGTTGACCTTGGAGCCTTTCAAGATGATGTCACCACCCGCCTTGACGGTCATCTTGCTGCCCGCCTCATTGTTGATGTTGCTGGAGGCCTTGAATTGGATGTCCTTGCCAATCAGTTGGATCGTGCCGTCCTTTTTCATGATCAGGCGGCTGGCACCGACGGTGATTGTCAGCTCATCGCCCACGTCAATTGACTTGGTTTTGCCGACACTTTCGGTGGAGCGTTCGCCAACCGTCACACCCATGGTCTTGCCGGATGTCACCTCAATCGACTTGCCGACTGTGGTGCTGGAGGAGACGCCAATCATCGTGGTCGAGGCAAGGCCGATGGTTTCGGATCGGACCTTTTCGATCAGAACCTGCAAGTTGCCCTCGCCGGGGTTCAGCGCGCCGGGGATGCCAAGTTCTTTGGCGATATTGCCAATGCCACCCGCGATACCAGTCACCGCGCCGCTGACCACCTGACCTATGCCAGAGGGGCCGACGGTCAGGCTCATGTTGCCGCCGATTGATTCGACGTGGTTGTTATGGACCTCGATGGATTTGTTGTGGCCCACGGATTGCACCCAGTTGTTGTCGATCCGTTCGGAATGGTTGTTGAGGGTCTTTTCGTTGCGGTCCTTCTGTGCGTGGACATAGATCTCTTCCGCGCCATTCTTGTCTTCGAACCGCAACTCGTTAAAGCCGGTGCCCTGGTGCGTGTCGGTCTTGAAGGTGCTGCGTGTCTTGTTGTCAGGCAGCGGGTAGGGGACGTCATTCTTGCCGTTGTAGACGCAGCCGGTGACAAGCGGTTTATCAGGGTCGCCTTCAAGGAATTCGACGAGTACTTCCATCCCGATGCGCGGGATGACCATGCCACCCCAGCCGTTGCCAGCCCAGTTCTGGCTGACCCGGCAGCGCATGGAGTAACGCTTTTCCAGATCCCAGTGAAAGTGTACGAGGATGCGGCCATATTCGTCGCAATCAATTTCGCCTTCGCCAACGACAGTCGCCGTTTGCGGGCCCTGTACGCGGGCCAGCGGGGTCTTTTTCTCGGGGCGCAGGGGGGTGGTGCTGGGCATCAGGAGGTGACGCCCTTCGTAGCTGGGGCCGCCATCGTCGCCAGCCGAATTGTAGTCGCCCGCGCGGTAGCTGTGTTGCGCAGACAGGCACAGCGCCTCGCCCACGCCGGGGACGGTCAGCCCTGTGACCTTGACGGTCTGGCCCGCCCGCAGCGACGCACAATCGCCGACGCCACGGTGGCGCGGGTCCTGGCCGCGTTCCTGATCAATGCGCAGACGGGCCACGCCCTTGCCCTGCGGTTGATCGAGGTAGAGACCGGGGTAGTCATAGCTTTCGAGTTGGCCTTCGGTATAGGCGGCATCGCCTGCACGCTCTGCCTCCATCGCGGCGGTGGGGGTTTTAAAGTTGTAGTCGGTCAGCCGGATCGCACCGGTGGTCAACCTGCGGACTGGGCGCATTTCCCAAAAGTGTTCCTCTTCGGCGCGGTGATGATCTTCGACCCCCAGAAACGGGCGGGCCTTGCCGGGGGTTTCGTCATGCGCGCTGAGCGTGTCGGTCAGCACCAGCTTGTGCGTGCCCTCGCTGTGGGTGAAGTGGTAGTTGATGCCAAAGCGTTCCATCAGGCGCATCACGAAGGCCATATCGCTTTCGCCATATTGAACGGTGTATTCCAGCACCGGATAGCTGTCGGACAGCTTGAATTCATGGTCTTTGCCGTAGGGGCCGAATACCTCTTCGATGATGTCGACAACGGTCATGTTGTGATAAATTTGCTGCTTGCGCCGCAGGCTGAGCAACCACAGCCACGGGCGCAGGGTCAGTTCATAGCGCCAGCCGTTTGTGCCGGGCCCCAACAGTTGCGTTTCGGAGACTACGCCGTCAAACGGCACCTCTGGCAGGTCAAAACTTGTCAGATGCACGGTCGCATGGGTACCGATCAATGCGTCGAAATCGACGGCATCGGTATCTGCCAAAGCCTCGACCCGATAGCAGAACAGGCTGTTGACGTGTTCCTGCCCGTCGAACTGCAGCAGGTTCAGCTTGTCCTTGCCAATTGCCGTGGACAGGCGGCCCATACGGGCATCTTGCTTGAATGGCGCGTTCATGGCTCAAATCCGGTTGTGTCGAAAAATACAATCACAGGCTAACATGGATTGAACTTTTGGCAATCAGGGGTTCCCGGTCTTGACAGGCCTGTCAGGCCCGTCAGGCCAGATTCTGCCTGTCAGAGCTTTTGCAGACGTTTGAACAGGGATGAGGTGTCCCAGCGTCCGCCGCCCATTTTCTGGACGTCCTTGTAGAACTGATCCACCAGCGCGGTCACCGGTAGGCTGGCACCGTTTTCATCTGCGGTATCAAGGCAGATGCCCAGATCCTTGCGCATCCAGTCAACGGCAAAGCCGTGGTCAAAGTGGTCATCGAGCATGGTTTCAAACCGGTTCGCCATCTGCCAGCTGCCAGCAGCACCCTGGCTGATGACTTCGACCACCGCGCGGCCATCAAGGCCCGCCTTATCCGCAAAGTGCAGCGCCTCTGACAGGCCCTGAACAAGCCCGGCGATGGCGATCTGGTTGCACATCTTGGTCATCTGGCCCGCGCCGCTGTCGCCGATGCGGCGGCACAGCTTGGCGTAGGTGTTCATCACCGGTTCGGCCTGATCGTAGTGCGCCTGATCGCCGCCGCACATGATCGACAGTTGCGCGTTCTCGGCCCCTGCCTGACCGCCCGAAATCGGCGCATCCACAAAGCCAAGGCCCGCGTCTTTGGCTGTGGCATAAAGCTCTGCCGTGACTTTGGCGGAGACGGTGGTGTGGTCCACAAAAAGCGCGCCGGCCGACATTGCGCCAAAGGCCCCGTCGGGGCCGGTACAGACGGCGCGCAGGTCGTCGTCGTTGCCAACGCAGGCGAACACGATCTCTGCCCCGGCAGCGGCAGCGGCAGGCGTGTCGCCAGATGCGCCGCCATGTTCCGCCACCCAGGCCGCGGCCTTGGCACTCGTGCGGTTGTAGACGGTGACGTCATGCCCGGCGGCGGCCAGATGTCCGGCCATGGGGTAGCCCATGACACCAAGGCCAAGGAATGCGAGTTTTGCCATTTATGTGGTCCTTACCTGACGAATGCGCGCCGTCGGCGCGCCGTTGCTGCAAAGTCTATCGCGGGGTGATCCGATGGCAACCGGATTGTCAGGCGGCGATGGCGGCAACGGCGGCCTGCACTGCTGTACGGGTCAGGTCCAGATCAGCCTTGGTCAGCGCCAGCGAGGGGTAAAGCTTGCCCGGTGATTTGAAGACGCCGTGCTGCCGCAAGACAGCATTGTAGGTCGCGTTGGTCTTTGGGTCGCGGTGCTGTGCTGTGCGGTAGTCGGTGCAAGGTGTGTCGGTAAAGTACAGATCAAAGAGTGTGGGATCGCCGCAGATTTGGTGCGGGATGCCTGCCTTTGCAAGCGCGGAGGACTGCATGTCCTGCAAAGTTTGTCCCAGCGCGCGCAGGCGGTCGTAGGTGCCGGGGCGGCGCAGCACCTCCATCGTTTTGAGGCCTGCGGCGGCGGCTATGGGATTGCCGGACAGTGTGCCCAGTTGCATCAGCCATTTGTCGTGGCCAACGGCGCGGAGGTCAAAGTGGCGCATGATGTCGGCGCTGGCACCAACGGCGGCGAGTGGAAAGCCGCCGCCGATGATCTTGCCCAATGTGCAGATGTCGGGGGTCACACCATAGCGTTCCTGCGCGCCGCCATAAGCAAGCCGGAACCCGGTGACGATTTCGTCAAAGATCAGCAGCCCGTTGTGCCGGTCGCAGAGGTCGCGCAGGCCTTGCAGAAAGCCGGGGGCGGCTGGGATGATCCGCTGCAAAGGTTCCACAATGATCGCGGCGATATCGCTATGTTCGTCCAGCAGCGAAGCAACGGCGCCCAGATCATTGAACGGGGCGATCAGCATCTGATCGGCGACGCCCTGCGGGATGCCCGCGCTGTCAGGCACCGCTTGCGGAAAGTTGACGCGGGTTGCGGGCGCGAGGCTCATCTGCGCCTCGGCGCTCATCCCGTGGTAGCCGCCTTCGAATTTGAGGATCTTGTCGCGCCCGGTGAAGGCGCGGGCGAGGCGGATGGCGTACATGTCCGCTTCGCCGCCTGAGGTGACAAACCGGACCTGTTCGCAGCACGGTACCGCGTCAACGATCGCTTCGGCCAGTGCGATGCCTTGGGCGTTGTTGGCAAAGAAAGTCATGCCTTTGGGCAGCTGTTCCAGCACAGCTTCGGTCACTTCCGCGTGGCCGTGGCCCAGCAACATCGGGCCAGAGCCGATCAGGTAGTCGACATATTCCGCCCCGTCTTCGTCCCAGACCCTGCTGCCTGCACCGCGCGCGATGATGATGCCGGGGTCAAAGTTGCCAAAGCCACCGGCGGGCAGGACCGCTTGTGCGCGGGCGATCCAATCGGCCTGAGAGGTCAGTTTGTGCATGTCAGCCAAGCTCCAGTATGGGGTTGCCAAGGACGTCCGGGTCAGGGGTGACGCCCAATCCTGGACCTTCGGGTGGCGCGATGCGGCCATTCCTGCGGGTGGGGGCGTCCGCGCAAAGTCGCGGGGCCACATAGGAGGCCAGATCGCAGGTGTTGAGGAGTGCGCCACGCGGGGTTGAGGCGGCAAAATGCAGCGATGCGGCAGTCACGATGTCGGACCCCCATGTGCATTCGGCACAGATCTGCGCACCAAGGTGGACGGTTAGATCGCGGGCGCGGCGCATCGCAGACAATCCGCCGAACTTGGACAGCTTTAACGCGACCGCATCAAGGCAGCCCAATTCATGCGCGCGCAAAAGCGTTGACTGATCGAAGGCGCATTCGTCAATCTTCATCGGCAGGCCCGTCGCCTGCCGAACGGCAGCGCAATCTTCGAGCGTCGCACAGGGCTGTTCCAGCATCACGTCCAGATGCGCCACGGCGCGACCGGTGCGGGTGGCGTGCAGTTTGGACGCGCCGCAGTTCCAGTCACCGTAAACCAGCGGCCCGTCGCCCACAGCGGCGCGGACCTTGATCAGGCGTTCGGCGTCCGCTTCCCAGTTGTCATCCGCGCCAAGCTTGGCCTGAAACTGCCGGACGCCTGTGGCATAGGCCTCTGCCGCGATGCGGGCCATTTCATCCGGGGCAACGCAGGTGATCGAGTGGTAAACCGGCATATCGGCCCGCGTGCGTCCGCCCAGCAATTGATAAAGCGGCAGATCGGTCGCGTGGCCGTAGAGGTCCCACAGGGCCATGTCCACGATGGATTTTGCCGCCGCGTGACCGGGCAGAAAGCCATCAAGCTTGCGCATCGGCGCGTCGATGCCTGTGGGTGTGATCCCGAGGATTTCAGGGGCCATTTCGGTGATCGCGGCGGGAATGCCGCCTGCAAAGGCGGGTAGGTAATGAGGGATTGGGCAGACCTCTCCCCAGCCTGAGAGGCCGCTGTCGGTGTCCAGCCGCAAGACGTGGGTTGTGACGGTGGCGCAGGTCTTGCCTTCGGCCATGTAATAGGTGTCGTGGCTGGTCAGTGCGACCGACCAGAGGGTGATTTTGCTGACCTTCATGAATAGACCGCCACGGGATCGCCAAGCGTACCGTCGCCCCAGTCGATCGGCCCGGCGGTGGTGCCCATTTTTACCAGGGTCGCAGCGCGGGTTTCAAACTTTAGTCGCCCGCCCGACAGCCAGTAGGGATGCGCGCGCGAGAGACCGATTTGATTGTCGGTGTTGCGGGTGATTTTCATGGCTGATGCCCCGCAGAAAGGCGCGGGCCTAGCCGCTGGGTGCGCGGTGCCGCGCCAGGAGGGCCGCAAGGTGTGCCCGCGTCTGCCGCAACAGGGCGACGGCGGCGCAGATTGCAAGGATCACGGTGGCAAGAGCGCCAAGCGCAAAGAGCGGCCCGCCGCCATCGGCGAGGATCAGCGAGGCCAGCAGCATCAGGGCTGCCAGAAACAGGATCAGCACGGTATGGCCGGGTTTGGAGTATCGTTGGACCTGCGGAGACGTCAGATGGGTGACATGTGTCTTGGGCGGGCGCGACAATACGGCCTTCAATGGCAATCCTCCTACATTGGGTTTCTGATGTATAACTATCTGAAAATGCGAAATTTTGCAAGATTTCAGCGACAGAAAGCCTGAAGGTGTTGCGATTGTGCGGCGGCATCAGGGGACCACGACGATATTGCCGGTGTGCGCCTTGGCGATGAACGTCTTTTGCGCATCATGAAGCTGGTCCAGCGGGTAGGTGGCGGCCAGAGCGGGTTTGATCGCGCCGCTTTCGATATAGCTGATGAGGTTGGTCATCACAGCGGGGTCGATGACGGTCGAGCCGGTGAAGGTGAGGTCGCGCAGATAGAAGGTGCGCAGGTCAAATTCAACGATCGGACCGGCGATGGCACCGGAACAGGTATAGCGCCCGCCACGTTGCAGCACGTCGATCAGCGTCGGCCAATAAGGGCCACCGACCACATCGGCGACAACGGTGATCTTTTCGTCGCCAAGGGCCGTGTGCAAGTTGTTGAGCGCGCGCGGCAGGACGCGGTCCGCCCCCAAGGCGGCCACATCGCCATGTTTCGCTGGAGAGGCCAGCGCAATCACCCGCGCGCCGCGCATCTTTGCCAATTGCACCACAGCGCCGCCGACCCCGCCCGAGGCACCGGGCACCAGCACGGTGTCGGCCTGTGTCACTGCGGCGCGGGTCAGCATCCCCTCTGCCGTCGAATAAGAGCACGAAAAGGTCGCCAGTTCTGCATCGGTGAGGTCCGATGTGATTGCCAGCGCATTCTGGGCCGGCATGACGGTGTATTCGGCAAAGCCGCCGTCCATCTCGGACCCGAAATAACCGGTTTTGGACTTGTCCAACGGGTCGTCAGGGTCACGCAGCCAGTTGTCGGTGATGATCCGCTCGCCGATGCGGGCCGCGTCAACACCGTCACCCACGGCCAGGATCTGGCCGCAGGCATCCGCGCCCTGAATGCGCGGGAATTGGATCGGGGTGCCGCCCCATGCGGGGTCTTCGTCGTTCACGTCCGCAAAACTGCCGCCGGTGGTGGCGTCGGTCACGGCCTTGGAATACCAGCCTGAACGGGTGTTCACGTCGGTGTTGTTCAGCCCGCAGGCGGCGACCTTGACCAGCACCTGTCCAGGGCCGGGGTCGGGCCGGGGCCAGTCGGTGTGAAGCACCACTTGGTCGATATCACCATGACCCATTGTCACCATCGCACGCATTGTCTTGGGCAAGTTCATTCTGCTGGTTCCTTGATGGCGTCCGTTCGCGGGCGCAGGGATTGGGGATCATAGGCCGGTTCACCTAAAACGCGGGCCGCGCGCGGTGTGCCATGGATCATCACGGTCAGCGCCGTGCCGGGGGCAGCAGCGGACGGGGCAATGTAAGCAAAGGCCAGGATCGTGCCGACCGTATGACCATAGGCAACAGAGGCGGTTGCGCCAACAACAGAGCCGTTCAATAGCACCGGTTCGCCGCCGTGGCCGTCAACTTCGCCGTCAGGTTCAATCTCTAGATAGGCGCAGACCCAGGGCAAATCGCTGTTCAACGTCAGTTCGCGGCCCAGATAGGACTTGTCAGTGCGAGCAAAGCGCAGCACGTCAGCCTCGGCCAGCGTGACTTCGTTTGTCAGCTCACCCGCGCCCTTGAAGCCCTTTTCCATGCGCATGACGTTCATCGCGAAGCTGCCGTAGTCGGTGATGCCGTGTGCAGAGCCCGCCGCAGTCAGCGCGTCATAGACATCCACACAGGCCTCGGCGGGCATGTGCAATTCCCACCCCAATTCGCCCGCGTAGGACATGCGGAAGGCCCAGACCGGGTGACTGGCGATGGTGATGGTTTGCAGGCTCATCCAGGGGAAGCTGGTATTGTCCAATGGTGTGGGTGTGCAGGCTGCCAACACCTCGCGCGCGGCAGGACCATTGAGGCTGAGTGCGGCGTGGCTGTCGCTGAGCACGTCGATGGTGATGTCCGCACCGTTTGCGTTGTGGGTCAGGTGATCGCGCATGCGTTGTTCAAAGAAGGCGGCGCAGACCAGATAAAAGCTGTCGTCGTCAAACCGGGCGATTGTCGCCTCAACCTCGATCCGGCCACGGCGGTTTAGCAGGTGGGTCAGGCCGATGCGGCCCACAGACGGCAGGCGGTTGGCGGTCAACCGGTCAAGCGTGGTGGCGGCGTCCGGGCCAGAGACGTGGATCTTGGTGAAGGCGGTCACATCCATGATGCCGACACGTTCGCGCACGGCACGCACCTCTTGCGCGACAAGGTCGTGCAGGGCGTTGCGACGAAACCCGTAGTGGTCGTGCTGTGGCACACCATCGCGCGCGAACCAACGGGGGCGTTCAAAGCCGTAGACCTCTTCGTGGACCGCGCCCTTGGCGGTCAGGATGTCATGAAGTGGTGAGGGTTTGACCGGACGCCCGGCCAGCCGGTTAAAATGCGGAAAGGGGATTTCGTGGCGCAGGCAATAATCCTCGCAGGCCTTGACCACCTGCCAATCGGGCGTGGCATAGGCCCCAAAGCGGCGCGGATCAAATTCACGCATCGCGATATCGGCGGAGCCATGCACCATCCAGCGGGCCAGTTCGCGGGTCAGGCCCGGCCCCCAGCCGATGCCGATCTGGGTGCCGCAGCAGCACCAGTAGTTGCACA
This sequence comes from Yoonia sp. R2331, assembly GCF_041103235.1. NCBI lineage: Bacteria > Pseudomonadati > Pseudomonadota > Alphaproteobacteria > Rhodobacterales > Paracoccaceae > Cognatiyoonia > Cognatiyoonia denitrificans. The sequence goes on from NZ_JBGCUN010000001.1 coordinate 205,230, forward strand.
CACCCGGTGCGGGGCCAATCAGCGGGTTGCCGTCGGGCGGGTGGCTGATGGCGCCGTGTACCTCGCGGGTGATGCCACGATCGGCCAGCACCGGCATCCGGTTCAACGATTCTTCGAGCCATGGCATGACCCGGTCGTAGTCGGCGTCAAAGAGCCAGTTTTCATAGTCCCACGGGCAATGATCGTGCCAGACCGAATTGGGGTTGGCCTTTTCATAGATGCCGATCAACCCGCGCTGTTGTTCCATGCGGATATAGCCGGACACCTTGTGGTCATCGCGGATGACCGGCAGTTCGGTATCAAGAGCCGCAAATTCAGGCACCGGTTCGGTGACGAAATAATGGTGCGTCATCGAGGTCATCGGCAGTTGCAGACCCGACCATTCGCCCATTTGCCGCGCGTAGGTGCCGCCTGCGTTGACCACATGTTCGCAGCGGATCGTGCCCTTTTCGGTCTCGACCAGCCATTCGCCGCCCGGCGTTTGGGTGACATTGGTGGCGCGACAACGGCGGACGATCCGCGCGCCCTTGGCCCGCGCGCCAGCAGCCAGCGCCATGGTGACATTGGTCGGGTCGACGTGGCCGTCATCGGGTGTGTGCAATGCGCCCAGAACGCCATCGAGGTTATAGAACGGATGCAGTTCCGCCACGCGGTCTGGCCCGACCAGTTCAATGTTGAACCCCAAGGCAGTGCCGACCGAAAGCGTGTGGCGCAGCCAGTCCATTTCATCCGGTGTGTAGGCCAGCCGGAATGACCCGCATCCGTGCCATGTCACGGGCTGGCCTGTCTCAGCCTCAAGCCCGCCTGCATAAAGCCCGATGTTGTAGTCGACGCATTTGCCCAACCCGAAAGAGCTGGTGGAATGGGTGATCTGGCCTGCCGCATGCCAGGTGCTGCCTGATGTCAGCTCTGCCTTTTCCAGCAAGACCACATCGGTCCAGCCTTCGTGGGTCAGGTGATAGGCCAGCCCGCAGCCCATCACGCCGCCGCCGATGATCACAACCTTTGCCTGCGTCGGAAAGTCTTGCACGGTGCATCACCTTTGCTGAAAGTCCTCGACAGGATAATCGGACAGATATACCATCGTCAATCATGAATGGCACAGATGTATCATCGACAATCCTTGAACGGCTCGCGGGCGAATTGCCCGCCCTGACGCCAGAAGCGCGCAAGGCCGCGACTTACGTGTTGGAAAACCCGCGCGACGTCGGCGTATCGACCGTGCGCGAGATTGCGCAGGCGGCAAAGGTGAAACCCAACACGGTGGTGCGCATGGCACGGCAGGTTGGATTTGAAGGCTACGAGGACTTCCGAGAACCGTTTCGCGCCGCGATCCGCGCGGGCAATGCCGATTTCCCGGACCGTGTGCGCTGGTTGCAGGACATTCGCAAATCGGGCGATCTGGGCGGGCTTTATGCTGATATGGTCCAATCCGCGCTGCGCAATATCGAAGACAGCTTTGCCGCCGTCACCGCCGATGACCTGCAGGCAGCGGCCGAGGCGATCTGGGCCGCGCGCCATGTCTTTACGCTTGGTGTCGGTGTGAATAACGCCAACGCGCGCAACTTTACCTACCTTGCCTCGACCGGAATGACGCAGTTTCACGCCATACCGCGCGCGGGGTCTACACCGATTGATGATCTGGCCTGGGCAGACGATCAGGATGTGCTGATCGCGATTACCTGTAAGCCCTATCGCAGCGAAGTGGTCGAGGCGGTGCGCATTGCAAACGAACAGGGCGTGACGGTGATTGGTCTGTCGGACAGTCCCGCAAGCCCGATCATCCGCAATGCCACGCACGGCTTTGTCGTGTCAGCCGACACGCCGCAGTTCTTTCCATCGTCGGTCAGCACAATTGCCATGCTTGAGACGCTGTTGTCCTTCGTGATCGCCGTGGCGAGTGACGAGATTGCCGGGCGCGTTGCCAAGTTTCACGCGCGCCGCCACGCCTTTGGCATCTATGATGAGGGTCTGGATGGGTGAACCGGTCAGAACGCTCGCGGCGCGGTATTACACCGACCCGGATGTTTTTGCCGCAGAGCAGGCGGGCCTGTTGGCGCGGACGTGGCAGTTCGGCTGCCATGCCTCTGATCTGGCAGAGCCGGGGGCCTATGCCACCTTTGAAATCGCGGGTGAGAGCCTGTTCGCGGTTCGCGGACAGGACGACAAGATCCGCGCCTTTTACAATGTCTGCCAGCACCGCGCGCATCAGTTGGTGCAGGGCACGGGCACCACACGGGTCGTGGTTTGCCCCTATCACGCCTGGACCTACGAGCTGACAGGGCAGTTGCGGTCGGGGCCGAACCTCAACGCTGTTGAGGGGTTCGACAAATCCAGCGTTTGCCTGACAGAAGTGCGCACCGAAGAGTTGTTGGGCTTTGTCTTTGTGAACCTTGATCCTGACGCGGCCCCGATGGAGGATTGGTTCCCGCGCGTGCGCGCGGAATTGGAAGACTGGGTGCCGCATTGGGCCAGCCTGCGCCCGCTTCAATGGGTTGACGTGCCAGAGGCCTGCAACTGGAAAGTCTCGGTCGAGAATTATTCGGAATGCTATCATTGCAGCCTGAACCACCCGACCTTTGCCAAGGGCGTGATCAAGCCTGAAACCTATGACATTCAGCCACAGGGCATGTGCCTGCGCCACACCACCGAATGTCAGGCGCTGGATCAGATGACTTATGACATCAACTCTGGCTTTGCCCACGCACATGAATATTCCAGCTGGTTCCTCTGGCCGATGTTCAGCTTTCAGGTCTATCCCGGCAACGTGCTGAACACCTATCACTGGCGACCCGATGGCGCGGGGCGGGTGGTGGTCTGGCGCGGGTGGTATGCGGTCGATGGGGCCGAGGATGCCACCGTGCGGCAGCTGGCGCAGCAGGACCGCGCGACCACTGTTGCAGAAGACATCCATCTGGTGGAATCGGTGCAGCGCGGACTGCAGTCGCGCGGCTATCGCCCCGGCCCGCTGGTGGTGGACCCCAAAGGCGGTGTGAACTCTGAACATCCGGTCATGCATCTGCAGCGCTGGATGCGAGAGGGCATAGATGGCTGATTTGTCAGGGCGTTGCGCCTGCGGGCAAGTGCGGTGGACCTCACCGGGGCCGGTGCTTTGGGCCGGTCACTGCCATTGTGACAGCTGTCGCCGCGCCACGTCTTCACCCTTTACCAGCTTTTTCGGTGTGCCGCGTGCCACGTGTCAGATAATTGGCCGGCTTGCCGAACGCCGGTCATCAGGCGGGCAGGTGCGGCGGCAGCATTGCCCAGAGTGCGGCGCGCAGATTACATATCAGTATGTTGGCTGGCCCGATGAGACCCACCTTTATGCCGCCACACTGGACGACCCCGCCGCGTTTCAACCGCAGGCGCACTATCACTTTGCCGAGGCCCTCCCATGGGTCCGCATCACCGATGGCCTGCCGCGATATGCGGCGTCTGCTGAGAACGCCGATCCGCTGCCCTAGACCGCGTCAGCGTGGCGCAGCTACGCCGGACACGTAAGCCACGAGAAGGAATGACATGAGCACATTTGACGAAGACCTGTTTCTCAAGGGGCTGGAACAGCGCAAGGCGACGTTGGGGGCGGAATATGTCGACAAGAACCTTGCCGCCGCAGACGATTTCACCCGGCCTTTTCAAGAGGCGATGACCGCCTGGTGCTGGGGCTTTGGCTGGGGCGACGATGTGATCGACGCCAAGACCCGCAGCATGATGAACCTGTCGATGATTGGCGCGCTGGGCAAGATGCACGAATGGGAGATCCATTGCCGGGGGGCGATCAACAACGGTGTGTCGCGCGAAGAGATCCGCGCGATCATTCACGTCGTTGGCATCTACTGCGGCGTGCCGCAGGCGCTGGAGTGCTTTCGCGTGGCCCGCAAGGTGCTGGACGAAGACTAACCGCGCTCGTGCCGCCGTGGTGCGGTGGGATAGACGCCCATCAGTTTGATGTGGTCGGTGAAATAGTCGAGTTCTTCCAGCGCAAGTGCGACATTGCGGTCATCTGGGTGACCCTCGATTTCCGCGTAGAATTGCGTGGCGTTGAAGTTGCCGCCGACCATATAGCTTTCGAGCTTGGTCATGTTCACGCCATTGGTCGCAAAGCCACCCATCGCCTTGTAGAGCGCGGCAGGGATGTTGCGGACACGGAAGACAAAGCTGGTCATCATCCCGTGTTTGCCGCGTTTCTTGTAATCGGGCTCGCGGCTCATCACCAGAAAGCGGGTGGTGTTGCGGTCGTGATCCTCGATATGGCGGGCCACGATGTTTAGCCCGTAGATATCGGCGGCCAGTTCGGAGGCGAGCGCGCCGATGGTCATGTCATCGCCTTCGGACACATCGCGCGCGGCCTTGGCATTGTCGGAACTTGTCTGCCCGGTGATCCCGTGTTCGCGCAGGAACCCCGCGCATTGCGGAAGAATCACCACATGCCCCAAGGCGCGGTCGATTTGCGCCAATTGTGCGCCGGGACGCGCCAGAAGGTTGATATGCACACGCACGAAGGCCTCGTCCACGATGTGCAACCCGCTGTCAGGCAGCAGTGAATGCACGTCCGCAACGCGGCCATAGGTCGAATTTTCGACGGCTATCATGCCCAGGTCTGCATCGCCTTTGCGCACAGCTTCGATTGCCGCTTCAAACGTTGGACAGGGCAACGGGTCATGGTTGGGGCGTGCTTCGACACAGGCCTGATGGCCGTATGCGCCCAACTCTCCCTGAAAGGCAATTCGAGCAGTCATGGCAGCGCTGCCTCCGTTAACTGATTGGACACACAAAAAGGACGAATTCGTCGCGGCACTATAGCTTGCACTTGGGACAGGGAAACGGATACATAGCGCCAAACAAGACGAACGGAATGGATCGCGACATGTTCGACACAATGACGATGACCAAGGCACTGGGTGGCTTTTGTGGCGCGCTTTTGGTGTTTCTGCTGGGTGGCTGGGCTGCCGAGATCATCTATCACGGTGGTGGAGGGCATCATGGTGAGGACCATGCACAGGGTTACCTGATCGAGGTGGCCGGTGCGGATGAGACCGAAGAAGTGGTCGAAGAGATTGATTTTGCCGAAGTTATGGCCTCTGCCTCTGCCGAGGATGGCGAAGGGTTGTGGCGCAACTGTCAGTCCTGCCATGCGCTGGAACCCGGCAAGCACGGTACCGGCCCCGCCCTTTACGGTGTGGTTGACCGCCAAGTCGCGTTCTATGACGACTTCAACTATTCCGGCGCACTTGTCGCCGTGGCCGAAACCTGGACGGCCGAGAACCTGAACGCGTTCCTTGAAAACCCCAAGGGTTACGCACCTGGCACCGCAATGGGCTACAACGGGATGCGCAAGATCGAAGATCGCGCTGACCTGATCGCCTATCTGGACAGCCTGGACGACTAAATCGCCAGACGATCAAACGAATTGAGCCGCCCGATGGGCGGCTTTTTTCGTGATTGAGGGGGCAACGCACGGTTGGTTCACGGGCTGTTCACACATTCTCAACTTGAATGTTTGCCAAACCCGGCTTTAGCTACACATGTGGTAGAACGCCACAAACGACGAATGGAGAACAAGATGCCAGATCGCCCCCGCCGCGTGTCAAAAGCCAAAGCTGCCCAGCCTTCGGTACCTTTGAAACTGATAACGACGGGGACCGCAATCTTGATTGGCGCGGCGATCTGGGCCGGGCAAGCCTTTGCCGACAGCCACGAGACGGTGATCGAAAGCCACGGCTATTCCAACTTTGGCGAATTGAAGTACGGGCCTGATGCGGTATTGGACTATGTGAACCCGGATGCCCCTAAGGGCGGAGAGTTCAGCCAGTGGGGTTTTGGCACCTTTGACAGCTTCAATCTGTCGACCCGCAAGGGGACGCCTGCCGCGCTCAGCACGATCGGTTATGAAAGCATTCTGACTTCGACGCTGGATGACCCTTATGGCGCGTACTGCTACCTTTGCGAGACATTGGAATACCCCGAAAGCCGGGACTGGGTGATTTTCAATCTGCGCGACGATGTGAAGTTCTGGGACGGCACAACGATGGATGCCGAAGACATCAAGTTCACCTTTGAGCTTTATCTTGAGCAGGGCATCACAGAATATCGCAATGTTTATTCGCAATTCATCGATAGCGTTGAGGTCTTGGACAGCCACCGTATCAAGTTCACTTTCACCGAAAGCGCGCCGCGCCGGGACGTGGTGACGTGGGTTGGCGGGACATCAGCATTCTCCAAGGATTGGTTTGAAAGCACTGAAACCCGTCTGGACGAAGCGTCAGACGCGCCGTTTATGGCAACGGGTCCCTATCGCCTGGACAGCGTCGATATCGGAAGACAGATCGTTTATCGTTATGACCCCGAATGGTGGGGTGCAGAACTGCCGATCAATCAGGGCCGCAACAATTTCGAGACGATCCGCGTTGAATACTTTGCAGATAGCTCTGCCGCGTTTGAAGGGTTCAAGGCCGGGGCCTACACATTCCGTACAGAGAACAGTTCAAAGCAGTGGGCAACCGGATACGATTTTCCCGCCATTGATGATGGCTGGGTGAAAGTTGAGGAACTGCCAGACGGGTCCATCGGGTCGGGTCAGGGTTTTGTCTTTAACCTGAATCGCGAGACCTGGCAGGACCCGCGTGTGCGTGACGCCATTGCACTGATGGTGAACTTTGAATGGATGAACGACAGTTTGTTCTATGGGCTGTATGCGCGGCCCGAGTCGTTTTGGGACAACTCTGACTTGAAGGCGACCGGTGCCCCGAGTGAGGGTGAGGTTGCGATCTTGCAACCGCTGGTCGACGAGGGGCTTTTGGATGCTTCGATCCTGACAGACGAGGCGCGGATACCGCCGGTTTCCAGCACAACTGACCGCCCACTTGACCGCCGCAATCTGCGCGCCGCCAGCGCCCTTCTCGACGAAGCTGGTTGGGTGATCGGGGATGACGGGATGCGGGTGAAGGATGGCAAGCGTCTGACGCTGTCATTCCTTGAGCGTTCGCCGCAGTTTGACCGGGTCATCAACCCGATCGTTGAAAATCTGCAACGGCTTGGGGTCGATGCAAAGCTGGATCGTGTTGACCCGTCGCAATGGATTGAACGGCGTCGGTCCGGCGATTTCGATATCGTCAATGCCTCGCTTGGGCAGGGGTACGAGCCGGGCCAGCAATTGGCGCAATTCTTCGGAAGCGCCGCCGCTGATGACAGTTCGCGCAACCCTATGCGGCTGAAATTGGAGGCGTCGGATCGGTTGATCGACGTGATTGTGGATGCTGAGTCCCTTGACGAGCTGACAACCGCGACCCGTGCGTTGGACCGGGTTCTGCGGGCCGAAGGTTTTTGGATCCCACAGTGGCAGAACGACAAGCACTTTATCGCCTATTACGATGTGTTCCGGTATAAGGAACCTGTCCCGGCGCTTGGCTTGTCGCCACTTGACAACTGGTGGTACGATTCAGAAGCGGCGGCCGAACTGGAAGCCGCAGGCGCGTTCCAGTAACCACCGATGGGCGCCTATATCCTACGCAGGTTGCTGCTGGTGATCCCGACTCTATTGGGGATCATGATTATCAACTTTGGCCTGATCCAGTTTGTGCCGGGTGGCCCAATTGAGCAAATCATCGCGGAGATGGAAGGCGGCGGAAACGTCTTCGAAAGCATCTCGGGCGGCGGCAGCGAATTGGTGGAAAGCGGTGACGGTGATTTCATCGGGGGCCGAGGGCTGCCGCAGGACTTCATCGAAGAATTGGAGCGCGAATTCGGGTTCGACAAGCCGCCTTTGGAACGGTTCCTGAACATGATGTGGAACTACATGCGGTTTGATTTCGGCGAGAGCTATTTCAGGTCGGTGAGCGTGGTTGATCTGGTGCTTGAAAAGATGCCGGTCAGCATCACCTTGGGGCTTTGGTCGACCCTGATCGCCTATCTTGTCTCGATCCCGTTGGGGATCAAGAAGGCCATTCGCGACGGGTCAAAGTTTGACACCTGGACCAGTGGCGCGATCATAATTGGCTACGCGATCCCGGGTTTTTTGTTCGCACTGTTGCTGATTGTGTTCTTTGCAGGCGGGTCTTACTGGCGCATCTTCCCGCTGCGTGGGCTGACAAGCGACAATTGGGAACAACTGTCGTTGATCGGCAAAGTGCTGGATTACTTCTGGCATATCACGCTGCCGGTGCTCGCCTCGACCATCAGCGCCTTTGCGACGCTGACGCTGTTGACCAAGAACAGCTTTCTGGACGAGATCAAAAAGCAATATGTAATCACCGCCAAGGCCAAGGGCCTGACCGAAAGCCGCGTGTTGTATGGCCATGTCTTTCGCAACGCGATGCTGATCGTGATCTCGGGCTTTCCCGCACTTTTTATTGGTGTGTTCTTTGGTGGGTCGCTGATTATCGAGACGTTTTTCAGCCTTGATGGGCTTGGGCGGTTGGGTTTTGAGGCCGCAGTCGCACGGGACTATCCAGTGGTCTTTGGCACGCTCTTTGCCTTTTCACTCATCGGGCTCGTGGTCGGCATTTTGACGGACCTGACTTATGTCTTCATTGATCCACGGATCGACTTTGAAGGGCGCGGATGATGGCCGAGACATTTTTTGCACCCTCCTCGCCCCCGAAACGCATGTGGCTGTCACCTCTGAACCAGCGCCGTCTACGGAACTTCAACCGTAACCGCCGGGCCGTTTGGTCGCTGTGGATTTTTCTGGTGCTTTTTGTGTTCTCGCTGTTTGCAGAGTTCATCGCCAACAACAAACCGATTCTTGTCAGCTATCGCGGCGAGTTGCGGATGCCGATTTTCCAGTTCTATTCCGAGCGTGACTTTGGCGGGGATTTCCCGACTGAAGCGGGTTATAACGACATCGAGGTCAAATGCCTGATCGCGACGGGCGGTCTGGAAGAGTGCCTGTTTGAGCCGGAATCACTGGTCGAGGCTGTCGAGCAAGGCGTAGATCTGGACATCGAAGGGTTCCAGAAGGGCTGGGCGATTTGGCCGATCATTCCCTACAGCTATGACACAATTGTCGATGTGCGCGGGGTCGCACCCGCACCCCCATCGGATACCAATTGGTTGGGCACCGATGACACCAAACGCGATGTGACGGCGCGGATCATCTACGGCTTTCGATTGTCGATCTTCTATGCGTTGATCGTGACATCAGGCATTGCCGTTCTGGGCATTATGGCCGGGGCTGTCCAGGGCTATTTCGGGGGCTGGACTGATCTGCTGTTCCAGCGGTTCATCGAAGTTTGGTCAGGCATTCCGTCGCTGTACGTGATCATCATCATGACCGCGATTCTGGGCCGAAGTTTTTGGCTGCTTGTCATACTATCCATCGTGTTTGGCTGGCCTGCGTTGGTCGGCTTGGTGCGGGCGGAATTCCTGCGTGCGCGCAATTTTGAATACGTCCGCGCGGCCAAGGCATTGGGCGTGGGCGACCGCACGATCATGTTCCGCCACATGCTGCCCAATGCGATGGTGGCAACTGTGACAATGCTGCCCTTTATGATCACCGGCGCAATTGGCGGGCTGGCGGGCTTGGATTTTCTGGGCTTTGGCCTGCCGTCCTCTGCCCCGTCGCTGGGCGAGTTGACGTTGCAGGCCAAGCAGAACCTGCAAGCGCCTTGGCTGGGTATCACGGCCTTCTTTACCTTTGCCATCATGCTGTCGCTTCTGGTCTTCGTCTTTGAAGGCGTGCGCGATGCATTTGACCCCAGAAAGACCTTTTCATGAGTGTTGTTCTGGACGTCAAAGGCCTGAATGTCGGTTTCCGGCAGGACGGGCAGGTCAGCCCCGCGGTGCGCGATGTCTCGTTCCAGATCGTCAAAGGCGAGACGGTGGCGCTGGTCGGTGAAAGCGGGTCGGGTAAGTCGGTGACGGCCCTGTCGACGGTGCAATTGCTGGGCGACAGCGCAGAAGTCAGCGGGTCGATCCGCTACGAAGGTGCCGAGATGGTGGATGCCGACGAAAATGAGCTCCGCCGCGTGCGGGGCAATGACATCAGTTTCATCTTCCAAGAGCCGATGACATCGCTGAACCCGCTGCACACGATCGAGCGGCAGTTGTCGGAATCCATTGAACTGCATCAGGGGCTGCGCGGGGCCAAGGTCACCAATCGGATCATTCAATTGCTGAACCAGGTGGGCATCCGCGACGCCGAAAGCCGCCTGTCGGCCTATCCGCATCAGTTGTCGGGGGGGCAGCGTCAGCGGGTGATGATCGCAATGGCGTTGGCGAATGGGCCGGATTTGCTGATTGCGGATGAACCCACAACGGCGCTGGATGTGACCATTCAGGCGCAAATTCTGGACCTGCTCGAAGACCTCAAACGCAAAGAGGGGCTGTCGATGTTGTTCATCACGCATGATCTGACGATCGTGCGCAAAATCGCGGACAGGGTCTGTGTGATGAAGGACGGCGAGATCGTCGAAACCGGCCCCACAGCCGAGATTTTTGACAACCCGCAGCATCCCTATACGCAGATGTTGCTGGCCGCGGAAAGTGCAGGCGTTCCCGACCCAGTGCCCGCAGAAGCGGCCACGGTGGCCGAAACCGATGCGTTAAAAATCTGGTTCCCGATCCAGCGCGGGTTGCTCAAGCGGACGGTGGGGCATGTCAAAGCGGTCAACAGCGCAACGCTGACGGTCCGCGCGGGCGAAACTGTTGGGATCGTGGGGGAAAGCGGGTCGGGCAAGACCACGCTGGCGCTGGCGATGATGCGGTTGATCCAGTCCGAAGGGCGGATCAGTTTCGAAGGCACGGACATTCACCACCTGAACCAACGGCAGATGCGACCATTGCGGTCAGAGATGCAGATTGTGTTTCAAGACCCCTACGGCAGTCTGAGCCCACGGATGACGATTGAACAGATCATCGCAGAGGGCCTGACCATCCACGATGTAGATCCCACCCGCGACCCGCGCGAGATGGTGGCCGAGATCATGTCCGAAGTGGGCCTTGATCCTGATATGATGCACCGCTACCCGCACGAGTTTTCCGGCGGGCAACGGCAGCGGATTGCCATCGCGCGCGCGATGATCCTGCGGCCAAAACTGGTGGTGCTGGATGAACCAACCAGCGCATTGGACATGACGGTGCAAGTGCAGATCGTGGAACTGTTGCGCGACCTGCAAAAGAAGTTCGGGCTGGCCTATCTGTTCATCAGCCACGACCTGAAGGTCGTGCGCGCGCTGTCGCACAAGGTGATGGTGATGAAACAGGGCGATGTGGTCGAGGCGGGCAATGCGGCAGACATCTTTGACGCGCCGCAGACCGACTACACACGTACGTTGATGGCCGCCGCGTTCGAGGGGCGGGCGGTCTGACCGCTATTCCGAACCCAGCATGAAGCAGGTTGTTCCGCGCGCCTGAAGCCTGCGGCAGGCCAGATCAGCGCCTTCGCGGGTCAGCCCCATAAAGTTGGCATCAAACCCGCCAGAGCGCTGCACCACGCGGCGTAACGCACCATCAAGCGATGACATCTCGTTCAAGGCGACCTTGAGCAACACACGCTCTGCTTCATACCGGGAGCCATAGCGCCCGACGTTCACGCCCCAGTGTCGCCCACCAGAGGTGGAGATACGGGTAACAATCTCTGGCTGCGGGGCGGGACTGGGCAGGATGGCGGCGGGACGTGCTGCAGGGGCTGCGGCCAGCGTCACTTCTTCCGTGGGGCGGGCCTGTGGTGCCACAACGGCAGAGGTTGTCACGGCCGAGGTTTGCACAGCTTCTTCCAGCACGGATGTGATAGCGTCGGCATCAATCGCCTCTGCCACGGCTGAATCAATCATGTCTTCAACGGTCGCGGTCAGCACTGGATCAGCTTCTCTGACCGGGCGGCTGACCGGGCGCAGACTGGTGCGTATGACGCCGGTCACACGGATCGTCTTGCCTGCGCCGCCGTTGGTGGCGGCGGTGCTATTGCCTGCCACAAGTTCCTGAGACGGTTCGGGTGCTGCGGGCACATCGGGGCGACGCAGGGTCGCGGAATTGGGCGCGCGGGCAAAGCCGAGGTCCATCAGTTCGGTGATCTTGGCGTTACGCGTCGCGGTCGAGCGGCCCCCAAATACCGTAGCAATCACGCGCTGCTGGCCGCGCTGGGCCGAGGCCACAAGGTTGAACCCGGCAGCGCGCGTGTAGCCGGTTTTGATCCCGTCAGCACCTTCATAGGCGTTCAGCCAGCGGGTGTTGGTATGCGACACGCGCTTGATGCCCGCGTCCGCTGTGCGGCGCGAGAAAAGGTTATAGTACTGCGGGAAATCATAAATCACGTGCCGCCCGAGGATCGACATATCGCGCGCAGTTGACAGGTGCCCGTTTTGCGTCAGCCCGTGGGCGTTGTGGAACGTGGTGTTGGTCATACCCATCGCCCGCGCGGTGCGGTTCATCCGCGTGGCAAATGCGCTTTCAGAGCCCGAGATTGCAACACCAATGGCGGTGGCCGCGTCATTGGCGGATTTGACGGCTGCCGCGCGCAAAAGGTAGCGCAGCTTGATTTTCTGGCCCGCACGCAGGCCCAGTTTTGAAGGCGGTTCAGAGGCCGCCAGTCGAGAGATCGTCACCTCTGTGTCCAACCCGATCTCGCCGCGCTGAATAGCTTGGAAGGCCACATAAAGCGTCATCATTTTGGTCAGTGATGCCGGATGCAGCCGGGTGTCGGCATTGCGCGAATGCAGCACCTCGCCGGTGCGGGCATCCATCACCATCGCGGCATAGGGTGCTGCGACCGTGCGCAATGGAGCCATTGCAAACGCCAAAACGAAAACGAAAAGAAATAGCCCACGAAGGGCCTGGAATCCCGGACGACTTGCCACGTCGTTTGCCTCTTACACTGCCTCGATGGCCCCGAATTTTTTCGGTGGCCTTTATTGATTGCGATCACGCTAGCACAGGCGTGGTGCGCGCGAAAACACCTTATTTTCAAAGCTCTGAGGTGTGTTTTTCCTGCACATCTACTGGATGTAGGGGGTATGCTGGGCGATCCACGCTAGATAAAGCGTTCCCAAGGGTGGTTGTTGCGACAACCGGCGGGCAAATTTTTTGCGATCCTCCGCTGCGATAGCGGGTGTACCCGGTCAAGACAGGGGGTTTTCACGGGGGCCCGCTGCTCTATATAAGCAGTTCAATCGTAAATTGGATCAGGACCCGATCGGCGCATGCATGCTGATGTGAAAATGATGGCAGCGGACAAGGACGACGATGATGGTGATATCGCCGTCGTTCTGGAAACCAAGCCAAAGACAAAGCGCCCGCCGCTTTACAAGGTGCTGATCCTGAACGACGATTTCACGCCGATGGAATTTGTCGTCATGGTGCTGGAGCGGTTCTTTGGCATGACCCATGCACAGGCCTTTGATCTGATGCTCACCGTACACAAGAAAGGTGTCGCGGTGGTCGGGGTTTACAGCCACGAGATTGCGGAAACCAAAGTGGCGCAGGTGATGGATTTCGCCCAGCGACACCAGCACCCGCTGCAATGCACGATGGAGAAGGAATAGCGCCGCGTCGCGCTATTCGCCGCTGATGGCTTCTGTTTCACGCCTGCGCACTGCCATTGACGATGGCCTGCTTGTCCTGCCCGATGGGCCGGTCACGGTGATGCGTCCGCCGGTCGAGTATGATCTGGCCGTGTTGAAGGCCCATGACGTCCGCTTAATGCACAGCCGATACACAGCCCATGCCGCCGCGACGCAGGCGGGCTATGACGTTGGCACAGCACTTGCCCCATGCCGCACGGCGATTGTGGTGGTGCCACGGGCCAAGGCGCTGGCGCGCGCGATGGTGGCCGAGGCCGCGGACAAGGCTGATCTGGTGGTGATCGACGGGGCCAAGACCGATGGGGTCGACAGCCTGTGGACCGCCACGCGCAAAGTGCTTGGTCCGTTGCCCAGCGTGACCAAGGATCACGGGCGCATCTTCTGGTTTGAAAAGACAAATGCCTTCGCTGATTGGGCCGCACCGCCACCTGCCAAGGGCGACCATGGTTTCTTTACCACTGCCGGGGTGTTTTCGGACGGTGGTGTCGACAAGGGCTCGGCCCTTCTGGCTGCGGAATTGCCGGCCAAACTGCCCAGACGCATGGCGGATCTGGGCGCCGGTTGGGGGTATCTGACGGATGCGGTTTTGCAGCGCGACGGCGTCAGCAGCATTGACCTGATCGAGGATGAGGCGCTGGCGCTGGACTGCGCCCGGATGAATGTCAGCGACCCACGCGCGCAGTTCCATTGGGCGGACGCAACGCGGTTTTTGCCGGACGCGCCCTTTGATGGGATCGTCATGAACCCGCCGTTTCACACCGGCCGCAAGGGCGACACGGGCCTGGGGCAGGCCTTTATTGCGCAGGCTGCCAAGATGCTGACGCCGCAGGGTAAGCTGTGGATGGTGGCGAACCGCCATCTGCCTTACGAGGCGACGCTGGACGCCGCGTTCCGACATGTCGCGGAATTGCCGGTTTCAGGCGGCTTCAAGATTTTCCACGCCACACGGCCCCGACGCTGATATAAGCCGCGCGGGAAAGACGAACGGGAGTACGTCGATGTCATTTTCGATTGCGGGCAAGACCGCCATTGTCACAGGGGCCGCCAACGGGGTGGGGCTGGCCATCGGGCGGCACTTTCTGGCCGGTGGAGCCAATGTCATGTTCGCTGACATGGACGAGGAAACCCTGCAACGTGAAATGGGGGACGCCGCATCGGACGAAGGGCAGGCGCGCATTTTTGCGGGCGATCTGCGCAAAAAGCTGACGATTGCCAATTTGCTGTCGGCCACCGTCGATGCCTTTGACCGGGTGGATATTCTGGTCAATGCCGCGCGTCAGGTGATGGAAACCGATGCGCTGAACCCCGATGACAGCAGCATGGAAGAGCTGTTGCAGCAAAACCTGATGGCAGCCCTGCGCTTAAGCCAGGCGACCGCGCGGCGGATGATCAAGCTTGCCAAGGACGACGAAGACGGCGGCCCTATTGGGTCGATCGTCAACATCAGCTCTATCTCGGCGCGCCGGGCGCATCCCAATCTGCTGGCGTATTCGGTCAGCAATGCGGCATTGGACCAGATGACACGGTCGCTTGCCGTGGCCCTGGCCCCCAATCGGATCAGGGTCAATGCCGTTGCATTCGGGTCGGTGATGAGTGCCAGCCTAAAG
This sequence comes from Yoonia sp. R2331, assembly GCF_041103235.1. Classification (NCBI taxonomy): domain Bacteria; kingdom Pseudomonadati; phylum Pseudomonadota; class Alphaproteobacteria; order Rhodobacterales; family Paracoccaceae; genus Cognatiyoonia; species Cognatiyoonia denitrificans. The sequence goes on from NZ_JBGCUN010000001.1 coordinate 220,354, forward strand.
GGGTCCCTGAAAGAAGACGACGAAATGCGCGACACAATTGTCGAAAACACGCCGCTGCACCGGATTGCGGGGCCTAGCGAAGTGTCGGACGCGGTGCAATATCTGGCCTCGGACGCGGCGGGCTTTGTCACAGGCCAGATCATTACCGTTGATGGTGGCCGGACGCTGATTGATCCCGCCGACGTATCAGCCCACTAGGCGCTTTCGGGATAAAGCGCGCGGCATTGCGCCACGCCATCGGCTGTGGCGACGGCCAGACGGTCGCGTTGTGAAATCAGCGAGGCCAGTTTCGCCCGTTCTGCTGCCAGATCGAGCGCCACGGGAACCTGCACCTTGGTCACGCGCACCTTTTCACAGCGAGTGACGACGCTTTCGCCGCTTTCGGTTTCACCCCGGCAGAAGCTGCGGACCTCACGCACCCGGTCTTCGGTGCGGAGGCCAAAGCCACGTTCAAGATTGGCACGTGTCTGAGTGATCAGGCTGGCGTTGATCCGCGCGTCGCGCGTGACCTTGCCAAGGCATTGTTCCTGCTGTGTGGCGCATGCCGAAAGGGCAAGAACCGGCAAAAGAAGGATTGATAGGCGCATTGCCATCTCCGCTGTTGATCTGGGACAAAGATTCTGGTCCGCTGGCTGCTAGGGTGCAGAACACGAGATGTTATGCAATAGCAGTGGGATATGACGGCGATGACAGGCGGAATGGAGCAGGAAAAGGCACAGGCGGCGGCGTGGTTTGAGACACTGCGCGACGAAATTGTCGCAGCCTTTGAAGCTTTGGAAGACAGCCAGAACAGCGGGCCGACGGCCGGATTGGCAGCGGGGCGGTTTGAACAGACGGCCACGACGCGCACAGCCGATGACGGATCTGACGCAGGTGGCGGGCTGATGAGCGTGATGCGCGGCGGCCGGGTGTTTGAAAAGGTGGGGGTGAATACCTCGACCGTTTATGGGCATTTGGGGGAGGCTGCGCAAAAAGCGATGGCCGCGCGCGGTGTGCCGGGCATGGCCGATGATCCGCGGTTCTGGGCGTCAGGTATTTCGCTGGTGGCGCATATGCAGAACCCGCATGCGCCTGCGGTGCATATGAATACCCGGATGTTCTGGACACCGCATGCCTGGTGGTTTGGTGGCGGGTCGGATTTGAACCCGTGCATCGAATATGCAGACGATACGGCCCATTTTCACGCCACGCAGCAAACCCATCTGGACCCGCATGGGGTGGATTTCTATCCCAAACTGAAAGCCTGGGCGGATGAGTATTTCTATATCCCGCATCGCAACCGGGCGCGTGGGGTGGGCGGTATCTTTATGGATGACCATTGTTCTGGGGACTGGGCCAAGGATTTTGCTCTGACGCAGGATATCGGGCGGGCGTTTTTGCCGGCTTATGTCCCGCTGGTTGAAAAACGGCGGATGCAGGCGTGGGATGACGCGGACAAGGATACGCAGCTTGTGCATCGCGGGCTTTATGCCGAATACAACCTTGTCTACGACCGGGGCACCAAGTTTGGTCTGGCCACGGGGCATGATGCCAATGCGGTGTTGATGAGCTTGCCACCCCTGGCCAAGTGGGTCTGAAACAGCGGAGCGCGCCCTGCGGGGCGCGCACGACATTTTGGTGCCTGTGGTGCGGGTCCGCCTTTTTGACCGGATGTGGCGCGGGTGCCTTGCGCCTCCGGCGGGCATATTTTTATTCAAAAGAAAGACGTGGGGTCAGGGCCCTAGTCAGGAGTGACAAAAAGGGCGCCGCCTGCGCGGGTTTGGCGGTTGGGGGTGACGGGTGGTGTTGTGTCTGCGCCGTAGGCATAAGCCTCTAGCCCGGCGCGGACAAGATCGTCGGGCAGGCCGGTGCGACTGGCGAGAAGTGTGACGGTTTGGTCTGGTGCTACGGTCAGCAAGGTGCGGGCCAGCCGCAGTTGCACCAGTGCAATGCGGTCCTCGGATGCGAGGGCTGCCTGTTCCGCAGCGGTGGCAGGGACCAGCAGATAGGCCGCGCAAAGCATGGCGGCGGTTCCGGTGACAGTGACCCAGACAATTCTGATCAGGTGCCGCATGGGCGTTTCCGTGGCAATTCAGCTGTTGCGCACAGTCTCAACCATCAATGCGACATTTTTGGGGTCGGCATCGGGCGTGATGCCGTGGCCGAGGTTGAAGATATGGGGGCCTTTGCGGAAGGCATCCACGATGCGGCGGGTTTCATCAACCAGCGTCTGACCGCCGGTAACCATATGCGAAGAGGCCAGATTGCCCTGCACACAGCCCTGGGTCTGGACGTTTGCGGCGGCCCAGTCGGCCGTCACACCATCGTCAAGGGCCACGCAGTCGGCCCCGGTGGCGGCATGGGTGCCAACGTATTTGTCGCCCGCGCCACGCGGGAAGGCGATGACCGGGATGCCGGGGTGTCGCGCCTTGAGTGCCAGCACGATCCTGGCGGTGGGGCGCAGTGCAAAGTCGACAAAGTCTTGACCCTGCAGAGATCCGGCCCAGCTATCGAAAATCTTGACCACCTCGGCACCAGCGTCGATCTGGTGCGACAGGTAGTCAATCGTGGCGTCGGTGATGATGTCGATCAGCCCTTCGAAGACCGCGCGATTATCTGCCTTGAGCGCGTGGGCGGGGCCCTGGTCGGGTGTTCCGCGACCGGCGATCATATAGGTGGCCACGGTCCAGGGGGCACCGGCGAAGCCGATCAATGTCGTGTCCTTGGGCAGTTCGGACGCCAGAATTTTGACTGTCTCATAGACCGGGCCAAGGGTGTCGTGGATGTCGGATTTCGGCTTGAGTGCGTCCAGCTCGGCCTGCGTGGTAATCGTCGAAAGCCGCGGACCTTCGCCGGTCACAAACCACAAATCAGCCCCCAGCGCCTGCGGCAGCAGAAGAATGTCAGCAAACAGGATGGCCGCGTCAAAGCCATAGCGGCGGATCGGTTGCAGGGTCACTTCTGCTGCGAGTTCGGGGTTGTAGCACAGTGACAGAAAGTCACCCGCCTGTGCGCGGGTGGCACGGTATTCCGGCAGGTAGCGCCCCGCCTGACGCATCATCCAGATCGGGGGGGTGGGCAGGGTTTCGCCCGCCAGTGCGCGCAGGATTGTCTTTGTCATCGTGCTTCCTTTGTCTTGTTCCTGTGGTCGCAACGGAATGGCCCGTTGTCAACCCAAGTTGACATGTCTAAGACTTGTCCCATGACACTTGATTTGCCGACCCCCGCCGCCGTTTTTCGTATTGGAACCAGAGGGTCGCCGCTTGCGCTGGCGCAGGCGCATGAGACGCGCGCGCGGCTGGCAGAGGCTTTTGCGCTGCCGCATGAAGCTTTTGACATCGTGGTGATCAAGGTCAAGGGCGATCAGATTCTGGACAAGGCTTTGCGCGAAATTGACGGCAAAGGGCTGTTCACCCGCGAGATCGAAGAGGCGTTGTTGGCAGGTCAGATCGACATTGCGGTGCATTCGACCAAGGACATGCCCGTCGCTCAACCCGCGGGTCTGGTGATGGAGACTTACTTGCCGCGCGAGGATGTGCGGGATGCCTTTGTGTCACTGAAGTACCAAGGCCTGAGCGAGATGCCGGAAGGCTCGGTTGTTGGAACGTCAAGCACGCGCAGACGGGCGCAGTTGGCGGCGAAGTTTCCGTATCTGAAAGTGGTCGAGTTTCGCGGCAATGTGCAGACGCGGCTGGGCAAGCTGGAAAACGGCGTGGCGGATGCAACGTTTCTGGCGACCGCAGGGCTGAAGCGGTTGGGCATGGATGATGTGCCCTATCATCCGATTGAGGTTACCGACATGCTGCCTGCGATTGCACAGGGTGCCATTGGGATTGAGCGGCGTGGCGACGACATGCGCGCCGCCGAAATGCTCGAGGCGATCCACGACACCCCGACCGGACTGCGCTTGCGCGCAGAACGCACCCTGTTGGCGGGGCTGGACGGGTCTTGCGAGACCCCGATTGGCGGGCTGGCAGAACTGGGTGCTGATGGATTGCGGCTGCGCGGTGAAATCCTGCGCCACGATGGATCAGAGGTGTTGACCGGTGATCTGCGCGGCGCGGTTGAAGACGGCGCAGAAATGGGGCGCGCGATGGCCGCTGATTTGCTGGGGCGTGCGGGTCCGGGGTTCTTTTAGGGCGCTGCTGGAAACACCTTGCCCGGGTTCAAAAGGTTGTCTGGATCAAGGGCCAGTTTGATTGCGCGCATCGCTGCGATAGAGGCGGGGTCTTTGCGCCGGGCCATGGAACCCAGTTTGGATTTGCCCACGCCATGTTCGGCGCTGAAGGAACCGCGCAGGTCCACCACCACGTCTTCGATCATTTCGCGGATCGTGTCTTTCAACGTGGGATCGTCGCTGCTGGGATAGGCCGTATAGTGGATATTGCCGTCACCCAGATGAGCCACGAAAAGGTCAGTCGCGCCGGGGTCAAGGGCGGCCAGACGTTTTGCGACCCGGGTCAGGAAAGCAGCCACATCCGTCAAGGCGACGGCCACGTCTGTGTCGACGTAGGGGCGTTTGTGAAAGGCGATCTCTGCCGCGGATTCGCGACGTGCCCACATCTCTGCCCTTTGGGTGTCGTTTTGGGCGACGACGGCGTCGAGCAGCGCGCCGTCTTCCATCATCGCGCCCAAGATCATCGTCAGCCGCTCTTGCACAGGGATGGCACCGTTCACGTCTGGGGTCGCGTCACGTGGCGCTATGGCCCCCACTTCGAGCAGGATGTTGACGTCATGGCTGTCGTCAAACGGCGCGCGGGCGCCGGGGATCACGGCCAGGTGCCCCTCGATAAAGTTGCGAGGCATCAGCTCGAACGCTTCGACCGCGCCGGAGGTTTCCGATTGCACGCGGTTCAACAGGTCAAGCGCGTCAGATAGTGACGGCACTGCGACCATGGCCGTGGCATAGGCCAGCGGCTTGGGGTGCAGTTTCATGACCGCGCGGGTGATGATGCCCAACGTCCCCTCTGATCCGATCATCAGGTGCTTGAGGCTGAGGCCAGAGTTGTCCTTGTGCAGGCGGCCCATCATGTCGATGACCTCGCCCGTGGCAGTGACCACTTCAAGACCAAGGCAAAGGTCACGGGTGTTGCCATAGCGCAGCACGTTGGACCCGCCGGCATTGGTGGCCAGTACGCCGCCGATCATGGCAGAGCCACGCGCGCCAAAGGTCAGCGGAAAGATCAGATCATAGGCGTCCGCGGCATCATGCAGCGCGGACAGGATGACGCCTGCGCCGACTGTGGCGGTGCGGCCTGCGGCGTCGATGGTTTCGATCCGGTTCAAGCGGTCCAGAGACAGCATCAGCATGTTCTGCCCCGAGGTGCCACCGGTCAGACCGGTATTGCCCGAAACAGGCACGACCGGACAGCCGTGCGCGCTGGCGATTTTCATGACGCCCGCGACTTGGGCCGTGTCAGCAGGGCGCAGGACGGCCACAGGGTCGGCGGTATACCCGCCGGTCCAATCCGTCAGCCATTTGGCGCGGTCATTGTCCGTCAGCACATTGTCATGTCCCAACAGGGCGCGCAGGTCATCAAGCATCACATTCTCTGTCATGGCGACAGAGTAATCATGTGGCTTGGCAAAGGTGAAGGGTCGCGCGGCGTTAGGCGGGAATTGAAGGTCCGGCGCGGGGTGGCTTGCGTAGCAAACGCCCGTACGTCGGGACCGCCGGTGTCAGTTGGCGGGGCGTCGACCTGAAGGGGATGGTGGTGGTGGCGTGGGGGAGATTTGAACTCCCGACCTAACGATTATGAGTCGTTCGCTCTAACCAACTGAGCTACCGCGCCGAACCACTTGGGGGGGATTAAGCCCACCTGCGGGGTCTGTCAAACCGATTCTTAGTCATACCGCAACTCCGTCGCTTTGCCGCGGAAGATGTAATACGCCAAGAAGGTATAGGCCGCGATTGTCGGCAGCACGACGCAGGTGCCAAGCAGGATGATCCACAGGCTTTCAGGTGCGCTGGCGCTGTCGTAGATCGTTAGCTTGTCGGGCACGACATAGGGGTAAAAGCTGTAGGCCATGCCGCCATAAGCCAACGACCACAAGGCCGAGGCCGTCGCGAACGGCAGCCATGACATCCGGTCGCCCGCGAATGGCATCCGGCGCAGCATCGTCCACAAGCCAAGCACCAAAGCGCCCGATAGGATCGGCAGCGGTGCCAGCCACAGGATCTGCGGAAAGCTGAACCATTTGTCGAAGATGCGCGGCGAGACATAGGGCGTCGCCAGAGAGATGGCACCGATGCCCAGCACCAACCCCCAGATGCCGCCCTTGGCCCAGCTGATCGCCTTGCGCTGCAGATGCTCATCGGTCTTGTAGATCACCCAAGTGGCCCCGATGAAACTGTAGCCGACGGTCAGGAAGACGGCTGTGAGCAGCGCAAAGGCAAAGTGGCCCCAAGTGTAATCGAGGCCCATGACATACATGCCCAGCATGAACCCCTGTGCCAGCGCCGTCATCAACGAGCCTGAAAAGAAAACGTTGTTCCACAAGGGTTTGTAGGAGGCGGGGGCCTTGGCGCGGAATTCAAACGCCACACCGCGCATAATCAGCCCGATCAGCATCACCGCAACGGGCAGGTAGAGTGCAGTCAGGATTTCGCCATGCGCTGCAGGGAAGGCCACCAGAAGCAGCCCCACCGCCAGCACCAGCCAGGTTTCATTGGCATCCCAGAATGGCCCGATCGAGGCGATCATGCGGTCCTTTTCCGCGTCATCGGCAAAGGGGAACAGGATGCCGACGCCAAGGTCATAGCCATCAAGGATCACGTAGATCAGGATGGACGCACCCATCAGCCCTGCAAAGGTGAAGGGTAGCCATTGGGCGGGATCACCGAACATATCCATTGTCATAATGCTTACTCCGCCGGGACGCTTTTTGCGACCGCTTCGGGCGCACGGCGCGGTTCCATGACAGGTTCACCCTTGGATGCCTTGCGCGCCAGATAGAAGATCACCGTGATATAGGCGCCTAACAGGATCGCATAGACCGCCAGATAAGCGATCAGCGTCGACAGCACCATCGGTGCGGGCACGTCGGCGACAGCCTCTTTCGTGGTCATGACACCTTGCACCAGCCACGGTTGGCGGCCGATTTCGGTTGTATACCACCCGGCGAGCGTCGCCAGCCAGCCCGAGAACGTCATGCCGACAAGGCCGTAAAGCCAAAGCTTCGGCAGCCCTTCGACCCCGCGCCGCCCGTCGCCGTTGCGCTGTTTGCGCAGCATCATCACGACCGACGCCCAAGAGATTAGCAGCATCAGCACGCCAGTGCCGACCATCACCCGGAACGACCAGAAGACGGGTGCCACACGCGGATGCAGCGGTGTGCCATCCTCGGCCACAAATTCGTTCAGGCCCTTCACTTCACCATCCCATTCATGGGTCAGGATCAGCGACGCAAGGCCGGGAATGCCCAGTTCAAAGTGGTTTTCGCGCGCTTCATCGTCGGGCCATGCGAACAGCAGCAGTGGCGCACCACGTTCGGTTTCCCAGACGCCCTCCATCGCGGCGATTTTGGCGGGCTGATATTCCTTTGTGTTCAGCCCGTGCATATCACCCACAAAGATCTGCACCGGGATCAGCAGCGCAGCGGCCCAAAGCGCTGTCGTCAAGGCTGTGCGCACGCCACCTGTGCGCCCACCAATCAGCCAACGGAACGCGGACACACCGGCGATCAGGAAGCTGACGGTCAGGAAGCTGGCCAGCAACATGTGAAAGAACCGATATGGCATTGAGGGGTTGAAGATGATCGCCCACCAATCGGTCGCATGCGCCACACCGTCAATCATTTCAAAGCCTTGCGGCGTGTGCATCCAGGAATTCAGCACGATGATCCAGAAAGTGGACATCGTTGTACCAAAGGCGACAAGTGCCGTGGCCGTCGTATGCAGCCAACGCGGCACACGGGAAAAACCAAATAGCATGATGCCCAGAAACACCGCCTCCAGGAAGAAGGCGGTCATCACCTCATAAGCCAGCAAGGGCCCCGCGATATTGCCCACGATTTCCATAAAACCGGGCCAGTTGGTGCCGAACTGGAACGACATGGTGATGCCGGACACCACGCCCATCGCAAAGGACAGCGCGAAGACTTTGACCCAAAAGCCATAAGCCTCCATCCAGCGCGCCTCTCCACTGCGGTTATAGCGCAGGCGGAAGTACAAAAGCACCCAGCCCAGGGCGATGGTGATCGTCGGGAAGAGGATGTGAAACGAAATATTGGCCGCGAATTGAATCCGCGAAAGAAGCAGAGTTTCCATCATGATCTTGTCCTTTGCCTTCCGGCGTTTGTTAGACCTGATTTAGACTGGTTCCAAGGAATTGACAGGCGGGTGCGACAGCTTATCGCGATCATGGTTTCCGTATCGAAAATGGCCCGCAGATTGGATTGCGGGCCATCTGGTTGTGTGTGAAATCGCCTAGATTTCGTCGGGCAAAATCAGGTTGAGGCTAATCGCCAGAAGCGCCGTTGGTGCAACGGCCGAGGTGGCAAGTGTCTTGACCACGCCGGGCAGGTACTGGACCGCAGATGGCACAAGGTTCAGGCCCAGACCCACCGCGAGCGAGATGGCGATGATCACCATGTTGCGGCGGTTCATCGTGACCTCTGTCAGCATGTTCATGCCAGCCGCGGCTACCATGCCGAACATCACAATCACGCCGCCACCCAGCACCGGCAGGGGCATTGACGCGATGACCGCACCGATCTTGGGCACCAGGCCGCAGATGATCATGATGAGACCGGCGATGGTCACGACATGGCGGCTCATCACGCCGGTCATGCCGACGATGCCGACATTCTGGCTGAACGAGGTGTTGGGCAGGCCGCCAAAGACGCCAGCGATCGCGGTCCCCAGACCATCGGCATAGGTTGCTCCTGCGATTTCCTCCTTGGTTGCTTCGCGTCCCGCCCCGGCCTTTGTCGTGCCAGAGGCATCACCGACAGTTTCAATGGCCGATACGATGCTGACCAGAATGACTGCGATCACGGCGCCAAGACTGAATTCAAACCCGTAAGGCAGGGGTTGGATGGCTGTGACCCAGCCTGCGCCAGCCACAGGCCCAAAGTTGACCATACCAAGCGCGAATGCGAGCGCGTATCCGACCAAGAGACCCACAAGAATTGCGGCGTTGGACAGGGTGCCTTTGGTGAAGAATTTCACGATGAGCGCCACAATGATCACCGAAAGTGCGACCGACCAATGCTTGAGCGAGCCAAAGCTTTCAGCGGCCATCTGAAAGTCGGCCGCGCCGCCTGCGGCATATTTGATGGCCACCGGGATCAGATAAAGACCAATGGCCAGGATCACCAAGCCGGTGACCAGCGGCGGAAAGAGCCAGCGCAGTGACCCGATGACGGTGCCCAGTGCAAAGTGTACCACGCCGCCGATGATGCAGGCGCTTAACGCCACGCCCAGCCCTTGGGTCGCGGCGATCCCGGCCAGCACGCCGACAAAGGCAAAGGATGTGCCTTGCATGATCGGCAGACGCGCACCAATCGGTCCGATGCCGACAGTTTGAAAGAGTGTCGCGATGCCGGCAAACAGCATGGCCATCTGAATAAGGTAGATCTGTTCCGGCCCGCCAAAGGCCAACCCGGCCGCACCGGCCACGATAATCGACGGTGTGACGTTGGACGCAAACATCGCCAGAACATGTTGCAAACCAAGCGGCACCGCCTGCCCGATGGGTGGTGTCACGTTTGGATCTGAATAGGCCGATCCCGCCGTGTGAGTGGTGTTCATCTTGTGTCCCCTGTTCCCATAGCCACAACTTGTGGTGGCCTGCGGCGGATTGAAGCACCAAATGCGGCCATCACAAAGAGATTTCCGCATACGTTTGCAAGGGTTGACTTGCGATGTGGCATCAGTGCTTGTTCAAGCGGCAAAATGATGGGAAATGATGCCATGTCCGAAGGATTTCTGACGACACATGTGCTGGACACCGCGCGTGGTGTGCCTGCAGCGGGGATGGTGATCGTGCTGTTCCGGCGGGATGGGGGCACCCGCACAGAGCTGGCGCGCAAGACCACCAATGACGACGGACGCACCGATGGCCCGATCCTGCCCGCCGCCGATTTTGCGGTCGGCACCTATGAACTGGAATTCCACGCAGGCGACTATCTGGACGCAAATGGTCTGACGGATGCCAGTCCGCGCTTTCTGGACGTCATTCCGATCCGGTTCGGGATCAGCGACCCCGCTTCACATTATCACGTGCCGCTGCTGGTCTCGCCCTTCAGCTTTTCGACCTATCGCGGCAGCTAAGCCTGCGGCGCAAAGAATCGGTAGGTGGTGGCCTGCCGGTAGGGCGTTTCAGCCGTGACCTTGATCGACGGAAACGCGCGATTGTTGGGCGCATCGGGCCAGCCCTGCGCCTCGACCGCGAGGCCTTCGTAATGGGCGCCCCCGGGGCGGATCGCCTCGCGCCCGTCATAGACCTGAATGCCGGGCTGGTCAGTGGCGACGGTCATGCCAACGCCTGATGTGCCGGTCAGTGTAAGAACCTCGCGCAGCGGTTGCGGGCCGTCAGACAGACAGAAGTTATTGTCGAGCCACGGCGCGTTGGGCGCAATCGCGCGGGGTGTGCGAAAGTCCATGTCGGTGCCGGTTACATCCGCAATCTCGCCGCTCGGGCAAAGGTCTGCGTTGCCTGGCAAATAGCGGTCTGCCGCGACTTGCAAGACGTGGCCGTCCCAGCGCGGGGTGCCATCGAAATTCCAGTAGGAATGATTGGCAAAGTTCATCAGCGTATCGGCATCGGTGGTGCCGGTGACATCCAGATGCAACGTCTTGCCGCTGACGCGAAAGGTTGCGGTGATGGTTCTGTTGCCGGGCAACCCGGAGTCACCATCCGCAAGATCACAGGTCAGCACCACGTGGCTGGCGCTGTGATCGGCCAACTGCCACAGGCGGCGGTGGGTGGCTTGCGCGCCGGAATGAAGGTGAATGCGGCCGTCCTGATTGCGTTCCAATTCATACATCATGCCGTCGATCTTCACACGCGCCGTGCTGATCCGGTTGGCAATCGGGCCGATCAGGCTGCCGTGGTGACGCATGTCACCTTCGTAATCCGACAGCCTGTCAGAGCCGAGCGTCAGCGACCGGTCAATCCCCGCCAGCCGGACATCCTGCACCGTGGCGCCCCAGGTCAAAACAGTGACGGCAAGATCGCCGTCTTGCAGGGTCAGGGCGTGGACATCCTGCCCTGTCGCCGTGGTGCCAAAGTGCTTCATTTCGGTTCCCAATGGACGCCGGCTGCAGGGATGACGGTGTCATTCCATGTCTGCGGCTGCGGCGCGTAGTTAAAGACAAAACGGTGGGTGGCGGTGTCACGGATGCGCAGGCCTTCGGGCAGGGCAAAGGTCGTCAGATCCGCGGCGTCACAAAGCCCGCCGACGATGCTGTCCCATGTCGCATCATCCGGCCACCCAGCAAGGTAGCGCAGAGTGTCGCCGCCCATGATCGCGGGCAGGCCCGCCACCGTGGACATATGCACCGGCGCGCGGCCCTCAAGGTGTTCGAACCAGTGCAGAAAGCGCCCGCCGCCTTGCAGGTCAATGGCGTCTGTGGGCGGGATGCTTTCGCTCATCACAACGCTGACGTCTGTGTCAGGCAAGTCGGGGCCAAGCGGGGTCGGGATCGACAACTCGTCGGTCTTGGTATCCGTGCGCGGGCCGATCAAGGCAATGCCGTCATAAGCGCCAAGGGCAGCGCGCAGCGGATCAGACAGGCGCATCAACCCCGGGGCCAGCACCAGTTTGTAATCTGACAGATCAGCCGCATCAGGCGGCAGGATGTCAATCGACACGCCTGCACGGCGCAGCGCCCGGTAGGCCGAAAACGCCAGCCGGAACATATCGAAATCCGCGCCTTGCGGCTGCGCGTCCCAGGCCCATGCGCTTTCATAGTCAAAGATCAGCGCGACGGGGGCTGGTGCCTCATCAATCTGGGGCAAGCCCCTGATTTCTTCGGCCACCTGCGCAGCTTCGGCCAGTGCGGGGGCAGGCTCTGAATCCGGGCGCAAGAGGCCTGCGTGCATCTGTTCCTGCGCAAAGGGTGCTTGCCGCCAGCGGAAATAACAGACCGCCTCTGCCCCATGGGCAAAGGCCTCCCACGCCCAAAGCCGGGCCATGCCGGGCAGTGGTGCAGGGTTATAGGGCGCCCAGTTCACGGGGCCGGGTTGCTGTTCCATGACCCACCAGCGGCCGCGCCCCACGGCGCGGTAAAGGTCGTGGTGAAAGGCCTGATTGTCGGGGTGGCCCTGCCGCAGATAGAACTGCTTTTCTGCGGGCGTCCCCTCGATCCGATCCGACAGGAACCCAATGGGGTAGCTGTCCCAGGACGCGATATCGAGGTCTGCACCGACTTTGAAATGGTCAAACGTCAGCGTGCGCCCCATGTAGTTGTGGATCAGCGGCGCGGATGAATGTTTGCGGATCGCATCCGCCTGCGCACGGTTGAAGGCCACCACCTGATCAGAGCTATAGCGCCGGAAGGCCAGCACATGCGGGTGGTTGGGTTCCGTCACGGTTTGATTGGGCAGTTCGATCTGGTCAAAGCTGTCATAATCCATTGACCAGAACACATTGCCCCACGCCCGGTTCAGGGCATCGGTGGATTGATACCTCTGCGCCAGCCAGTCGCGGAACCCGTCGCGGGCGGCGTCCGAATAGCTGAGCGTGGTGTCGTGGCAATCGTATTCGTTGTCGATCTGCCAGGCGGCCACATGCGGGTTCTTGCCATAGCGTTCGGCCATCAACGTGGCGATGCGCACAGCCTCGGCCCGGTAGCCAAGGTGGCTGAAATCATAATGACGGCGGCTGCCAAATTTGCGGACATGGCCGTCCTCGGCCACGGGCAACATGTCGGGCAGCTTGTCGAGCATCCAGCGCGGCGGCGTGGCGGTCGGCGTACCAAGCACGACCTTCAGGCCCGCCTTGCCCAGCGTTTCAATGGCGCGGTCCAGCCAGTCCCAGGTGAACACGCCCGGCTCTGCCTCCATTCGGGCCCATGCAAATTCACCGATACGCACCCATGTCAGGCCGGTGTCGGCCATCTGAGCGGCATCGCGCGCCCATTGCTCTTCCGGCCAGTGTTCTGGGTAATAGCAGACGCCAAGGGTGCGTTTCATGATCGTAACCTTGTTTCCGGCGGAAGGGCCGGATCTGGAGAGTGTCGTGGTCAGACGAGGCGGGGGTCCACTTTAAAGGATCACCCGATGCTCTGCCTGACCAGTGTATGTGGTGTCCACGGCATATGTCATGCCGTCGTGCGGCCCATCAAGGCCCACGGCCGCCGTGGTGCAGTAAAGCGTCGCAAGGTCATCACCGCCAAAGGCTGGGCAAGAGGATTGCGCGCCGGGGATCGGATAGCTTTCGACAAAAGCGCCATCGGGGTCATAGACCGCCACACGGGACGCACCCCACTGGGCCGAAAACAGGTTACCAGCCGCATCAAAAACCGCGCCATCGGGCCGCAGGTTTGTGCCGGTCAGATCAACGATAACCTCTGCCGCCCCCTTGGGCCAACCGTCGGCATCAAGTGCCACGCGCATAATCTTTTGCGTGTCGGTATCCGCGTAGCAGGCCGTAGTGCCATCGGGGTGAAAGGAAATGGCATTGCTGACGGTGATGTCGCCAAACAGTTTGCGCAGCTCACCCTTGTAGAAGCGCCAGATTGACCCGGCACCGGGTTCGGCATTGATCCCCATGGTGCCAATCCAGAACCCGCCTTGCGGGTCTGCGCGGCCATCATTGGACCGGGTGACAGGGTTGTCCGCCTCAAGCGGGGTCAACTCTTCGGTTGCGCCCGTGGTCAGGTTGAAGGTGCTCAGCGACCGGGCCGAGGCGACCAGCAGCGTGTCGGTATCGACCCAGCCCGCGGCGGACACATAGGTGTAAAACTGCCAGTGTTGGCCCTTGGTGTGTAGCCGGTGGTTCAGAATGTCGAACCAGAACAATTGCTTGCGTTCTGGGTGCCACAACGGGCCTTCGCCCAGCTGGCATTTGGTGTCGTCAAAGATCATGCTGTTGCCTCGTCATAAGCGGCAACCATCGCGGTGGCGCGCTGGCCGACATCTGCGGCGCTGAGGCCCGGCTTGTAAAGGGCAGACCCGATACCAAAGCCGTCGGCACCGGCGGCGAGCCATTCACCAAAGTTGTCAGCGCCGGCACCGCCCACGGCAAAGACCTGGGTGCCTGTTGGCAGCACTGCGCGGATCGCGGTGATCCCGGCGGGGCCGATCAGGCTGGCCGGAAAGATCTTCAGCCCATCGGCCCCGGCCTTGAGTGCGGCAAAGCACTCTGTCGGGGTCATCACACCCGGCCAGCTTTGCATGCCAGCGGCCTTGGTGGCGGCAATCACGCGCTGGTCGCAGTTGGGCGACACGATCAGCTTGCCACCTGCCTGCGCGACACGGCCCACATCATCAGTGGACAGCACCGTGCCTGCCCCGATCAGCGCCTTGTGACCAAAGACGTTGGCCATCTGCCGGATGCTGTCAAACGGGTCGGGCGAATTCAGCGGCACCTCGATCCGGGTGATGCCTGCGTTGATGCAGGCCTCGCAGATATCGACGGCCTCATCGGGGGTGACCCCGCGCAAAATGGCAATCAGGGGGCGTGACATCAGATGTCCTTCCATGCGCGATAGGCGGCGGTCAGTCCGGCAAGGGTGACGCGATCCGCGTTGACTTGGGTGGCGGCAACAGATTGCGCCATTAGCGCATCCACATAAAGCCGTGACAGCCCGCCTTCGCCGATCACGGCAACTTGCTGGCCCAGCCAATAGGGTTTCGCGGCGGCAAGCTCTGCGCCGATCAAAAGGCCAGACAGGCGCGCACGCGCGCTGGCATTGGTCAGGCCATTCAGCAACCCCTCTGCCCGGATCGCAAAAAGCGACGCGGCAAGGCGTTCGGGCCGTGACAGGCTGGCATTCAGCGCATCGGCAAAGCCATCGTCATCCCAGCCGTCATCAATCGAGTGACGTAACACGGTGTGGCCCGAAATCGCGGCAAACAGATCGCCTGTCATGGCGGTCTGAAAACTGACGACTTCGTTCGCGGAGACATGCACCCATTTGGTATGGGTGCCGGGCAGGCAGATCACGCCGTCCCAGTTGGGGTTCAGCGCCAGAAAACCTGCGATCTGGGTTTCCTCTCCGCGCATCACATCGGCAGGGCTTTCTTGTTTGATGCCGGGAATGACGCGCACGTTCAGCGGGGATGCGGGTTTGGCCAGTGCGGGGCTAAGTGCCGGACATGGCACGCTGGCGTAAGGTGCCTCGACCCAGCCCTGACGGCTGCCGACCATGCCGCAGGCGACAACGGGCGTGTCATTGGTGACCTGCCAGGGGGCCACCACCGCCCGCAAGGCCGGCTCAAACCCATCGCGCGCCAGTTTGCCCATGCCATCGCAGGACTGCGCGGTTGCCAGAACGTCGTGACCGCCTGACATCGCCCAGGCGCGCAGATGCGTCGTACCCCAGTCCACGGCGATCCACGTCGGTTCGATTGCGTCGTTCATCCTGTCACCACCACACCTGCATCGACCACCAGCACCTGCGACGTCATCATCGCAGAGCTGTCAGATGCCAGGAACAGCGCAGTCCCCACAACATCTTCGGGCTTCAGATGCCGCTTAAGGCACTGCAGGTCAAGAAACGCAGCAAGCGTTTCCGGTGTTGCCCATTTTTCCATCTGTTTGTCGGTCAGGACCCAGCCCGGAGCGATCGCGTTCACCCGCAGCCCCTGTGGCCCCCATTCCCGTGCCAGCGCGCGGGTCATGCCGGTGATGCCTGCGTTAGAGGTCACATAGGGGGCCATCCCTTTGCCCCCCATCATGTAGCTGATGGACGAGAAATTGATGATCGACCCGCCGTCACCCATGAGCGCTGCGGCCTTTTGGCTGGCAAAGAAGTAGTGCTTGAGATTGACGTCGATCATCTGTGCCCACTCCGCCTCTGTCACGGTCGCGGCGGGCATCCGCATGTCGTTGGCGGCATTGTTGATCGTGGCTTTGAACGGTCCATGCGCGGCGGCGGCCTGATCCATCGCATTGTGCAGGGCTTGCGTGTCGGTGACGTCGCATTGGATGAACAGTGGCGTGTTGCCGGTGGCTTGCGCCATCATTGCCGCTGCATCACGACAATCTGCGAGGTCCACAAAGGCCACGCGCGCGCCCTGTTCCAGAAAGGCTGTGGTCAGGGCTGCGCCAATGCCAGTGCCGCCGCCGGTGATGAAAACCGAGGCCCCGTCCAAGTCATCATAGCGCGCAAATCCTGTCACAGCCGTTCCCCTTCGAGCACCCACATCGTGTCTGGAAATGACCACGGCAGCACCACGCCGTGGTGCATCAGATAACGCCCCGACAGCGTCATGCTGTCAGTCTTCAGCGCCGGTGCGCCGCGCGACAGGGTCGGTGCCGCATGGCGGTTGGCAAGATGCACGCGGTAGTGCGCATTGGCGTCAAGCCCGGTCAGGCGCAGCGGGCGCGGGGCGATCTGCTGGCTGGTTGCAGCCTTGCCTGCAAAGACCACGAACCGTTCGCCATCGCGGGAAAGCTGTTCTTCGGCCAGCACTGCCGCATCGGCGCTGTCCAGCCGTAGAATATCAGCGGTGCGCATCCAGTCGCGGTTGGCCTTCCACCACGTCGTGACCTCGCGCAGCACGGTAGCCTCGTGATCGTCCAATTCGCGCGGGTCCATTTCAAACCCCATGTGGCGCTGGGCTGCGACCCATGCCCGGAACGAGATGTCAAAGACCCGGCCGGAGGTGTGGCATTTGCGCGGTCCCACATGGCTGCCGGTCACAGCAAGCGGCAGGAACAGGGCGGCGTCATGCTGAATTCGCAGTCGTTCCAGCGCGTCGTTGCTGTCAGACAGCCACACCCGCTGGGTGCGCTGCATGATGCCAAAGTCGATCCGCCCGCCACCCGACGCGCAGCTTTCGATCTCGACCAATGGGAAATCGGCGCGCAGCCGGTCGATCAGCGCATAAGACCCACGGGTCTGGGCGGCATCGGGCATCGGCAGCACGCGGTTATGGTCCCACTTGATATAGTCAATGTCGTGGGCGGCCAGGATCGCGGACATGCGGTCATAAAGGTAGTCACGGACCTCTGGCAGCGCCATATTCAGCGCCTTTTGCTGGCGGCCCAGTGTCTGATCCTCGCTTCCCAGCACCCAATCGGGGTGGGCGCGGTGAATATCGCTGTCCTCATTGATCATCTCAGGTTCAAACCAGATGCCGAACGTCATGCCGCAGTGATGCACATGATCAATCAGAGGCCCGAGGCCGTCGGGGTATTTGCGGGGGTCCACTGTCCAGTCCGACAGCGACCGGGTGTCGTCATCGCGGTTCCCGAACCAGCCGTCATCCAGCACGAAACGTTCGGCCCCCAGATCGGCGGCGCGGCTGGCGATGTCCTGCAGCACTGGCAGCTTGTGATCGAAATAAACCGCTTCCCAGCAATTGTAATGCACCGGGCGCTGCACCGACGGTTTCGGCCATGTGACGATCCGGTCGCGCAAATGCCGTTGGAACGCCACCGCGCAACCGTTCAACCCGCTGTCGGAATAGGTGATATAAAGCGGGGCGGTCTTGAACTGGGTTGCTGCTGCGGTTTCCATCCGGGCCGCGTGGCCCCATTGAATTTGCCGCCGCCCGTCGGGCAATTCCTCGGCGACCATGCGGTGACCACCGGACCAGCCATAGTGAAAGCCATAAGCCTCACCCTTGGTGTTTGTCGTCCCGGTGCAGGGCACGATCAGGCCCGGAAAATGTTCATGCCCGGTGCGCCCGGTGCGGTTCTCGCGGTAGCGGATGCCAGCGGACCACGGTGTCTGATTGGTCTGAAACTCGCCACACCAGCGACCGGAAAAGTCGATCATCTCGTCCGATTGTTGCGGGCCGGGCAGCACAGGGGCCGCCAGCCAATGCAGATGGACGGGCCGTGTGGCGTCCAGCACCGTCTGGCAGGTGATAATATGTGTGTCGGGATCGGGTCGGAAGGTGAATGTCAGCGTCAGCCCGTTGTCCGCATCCTCATAGGACAAAGCAAGCCCGTCAATGTTGTCTTCGGATTGATAACAGAACTTGGGCAACAACGGCGTGCCATCGGTGTCACGCAGGATCAGGCCGGGTTGGCCGGGAAAGCTGCGCGTCGCTTCGGGGCACAACGACAACGGTGGGTTTTCGTCCAGCATCCCGCCTGTGACGTCGATGACATGCGCCGCCTGCAAGGTGCGCAGATCGTCATCCTGTGGCAGGGCAGGCCCCCAATATACCACTTCTGGCAGTCGGTCATTCTGAGCCGCCAGAACAAGCGTCTGGCGGCCATCATCGAGGCGATACTGTCGTGTCATGTTTTCTTACTTCACAGCGCCTAGTGTCAGTCCGGCGATAAAATGTTTCTGCATCAGGAAAAACATCGCAACCGGCGGTAATGCCGCGACAATGGATCCGGCACTCATCAGGTGATAAGCGGCCCGGAACTGCGAATTGAACTCTGTAATACCGGCAGTAACGGGTTGGGCGTCTGGCCCTTGGGTCAGCACGACGGCCCAGAAATAGTCATTCCAGATGAAGGTAAAGATCAGGACCGCCAGCGCGGCCAGCGCGGGCTTCATCAGCGGCAGCACCACATACCAGAAAATACGGATTTCAGAGATGCCTTCGACCCGTGCCGCCTCGATCAGCGGGAAAGGTAGCGCGCGGATAAAGTTGCGCATGAACAGCGTGCAGAACCCGGTCTGAAACGCCACATGGAACAACACAAGACCTGTGATCGTGTCGTAGAGACCAAGGTTGATGGTCAAGTCGCGCACCGGTACCATCAGGATCTGGAACGGCACAAAGTTGCCCGCAATGAACATGAAGAAGATCAGCAGGTTGCCCTTGAACCGGTAGATGCCAAGCGCAAAGCCCGCCATGGCCGACAGGGCCACGGCCCCGATCACCGTCGGCACGGTAATGAACAAGGAGTTGATCAGATACCGCGGCATGTTCGATTCAAAGAAGACCTTGCCGTAGTTGTTGAACATCTCGAACGATGAGGGCACGCCCCAGAAATTGCCATTCACGAAATCCGCGTCGGGCTTGATCGAAAAGATGAACACCGCAATCAGTGGAAGCAGCCAGACAATCAACGCCAAAGGAAGAAGGGTCTGATACCCGGCTTGCCGCGCCTGCGACTGCTGCTGGATCGGACGTGGAAACATCTTAGCGGCCTCCCTTTTCGTCTTGGTACATCGACCACAGGAAGTAGACGATGAAGAAGAGCATGATGAAGAACAGCACCACCGCGATGGCCGCGCCATAGCCCATGCGGAAGCCGAATTCAGACAGCGATTCCTCGAACATGTAAAAGCTCAGCACGCGGGTTGACCCGAACGGACCACCATTGGTCATGACGCTGATCAGGTCAAACGACCGCAGCGCGCCGATGATTGTCACCACAAAGGCAATGAAGGTTGCGGGCTTGAGTTGTGGCAGAATGACGTACCACAGCATCTTGCGGCCTTTCGCGCCATCAAGACGCGCAGCCTCGACCTGTTCGGGGTCCACGGCATTCAGGCCGGTCAGATACAGGATCATGCAATAGGCCGTCTGCGGCCACAGACCGGCGGCAATAATGCCATAGGTCGCGGTGTTGGGATTGCCCAGCATGCCGCCCTTGATGTCGATCCCCACAAGGCCTGTGATCTGGTCAAACAGACCATCGTTGGGCAGATAGAACCAGCTGAACACGAGGCCAACAACGACCTGAGAAATGACGAATGGAAAGAAGAACAGCGACTTGTAAAGCCGGATGCCAAATACCGTCTGGTTCAGGAAAAGCGAGATAAACAGGCCCATCGGGATCGCCAGAAGATACAGCACAAGCCACTTGAGGTTGTTCCAGAACGATGTCTCGAACTTGCGGTCCATGTTCTGCTCGCCAATGCCCAAAAGGCGCTCATAGTTGGCGGTGCCGACCCATGTCGCCTCTCCCAGACCGTCCCATTGGTGGAACGAAATCCAGAACGACTGACCAATAGGAATGATCACATAGACTGCAAAGAACAGGATCGCGGGGGCCAGAAATAGCCATGGCGTGATCGCAATTTCGTTGCGCTTGTACCAACCGCGCTGGCTGCGCGCGCTGTTCGTGGTCGCGGATGACATGGTCTTCCTCCCTCGCGGTCAACACATGCGAAAACCCTTCTTTGGGCTTGCGGATGGGTTGGGTGGGACGGTTCCGCCCGCGTGATGCGGACGGAACCTTGGGTAGGGCGGGGTTCACCCCGCCGTCACCGATGATTTACTGGTAGATGCGCTGACGTGCTTCTTCCAGACGGGCCAGGATGTCGTCCAGGTTGTCCGGGAACACCATGAACTCTTGCAGGCCTTCCATGCCGACCGACGCCATTTCGGCGGGGAAGTCACGGTCGAAGAACTGCATGATGCCGCCGGATGCGTTGTTGGACAGCATGTCGAAACCTTCCTGGATGAACTTGTCATCAGAGACGGTTGCGTTTGCGTTCACTGGCAACTGACCCAGAGCGTCACCGCCGTTGATCTCGGACTGCACTTCAGCCGAGGTCACGAACCGCAAGAATGCCTTGGCCGCTTCAACGTTCTGCGCGCCAGAGGCGATGTGGAACGTATCTGTTGGTGCATCTTCTGCTGGTGCCACATCAGGGTTGATCGTCGGGAACTGGTAGAAGTCCAGTTGATCGTCTGTCAAGCCACCGTCACGGAACGCCGCGACAGAGAAGTTGCCCATCAGATAAGCAGTTGCTTCGCCGTCCACCATGAACGGCATCGCTTCCTGCCAGCTGTAAGACTGGTGGTCCTCGATGAAAGCGCCCATGTCGATCAGCTGACGCCAGTTGGCGAATGTCTGACGCACACGATCGTCGGTCCACTCAATCTCGCCATTGGCAAGCTGGATGTGGAAATCATAGCCGTTGGTACGGCTGTTGATGTAGTCAAACCAGCCACCAGCGGTCCACAGGAACTTGGAACCAATGGTGTAGCACTTGCGGCCAGAGTCGATGATCGCCTGGCAGTTGGCAATCTCTTCGTCCCAGGTGGCAGGCTCTGTCAGGCCCAGCTCTTCGAAGATGTCCTTACGATAGTAGACACCCCACTGGTAGTATGTGTAGGGCACGCCCCACTGCTTACCGTCCAGCGTCATCGCGCCTTTGGTCGATGCCAGTGCTTCGAACTCGGGCTCTGCCCAGAGATCAGAAATGTCCATGAACAGGCCAGCGTCGACATAAGGTGTCATGCGGGTTGCGGCGTACCAGTTCACAACGTCCGGTGGGTTTGCGCCCAGTGCGTTGCGGATCTGTGTTTTCCACGCTTCGCGATCAACAATTGTCAGATCTACGGTCAGATCGTCGTGCATGGCGTCAAAGTCAGCCGCTAGCTTTTCCATCACCGCGCGCGGTGCAGGGTTCGACATATCTGAAATGATGCGCAGCTCGCCTGACAGCGCGTGACCATCAGCAGTTGCAGTTGTTGCCATGCCAGCAGCAACCAACGCCGCAAGCGACGTTTTAAGAATGGAATGCATGGTGTCCTCCCTAGTGCTTCCATAGATTTTCAAGTCTCAATATTTGAAACTCGGTTTTGGATATTGATACTAAATCGCGACTCACCTATGCTTGTCAACAGTCCAGGCGGCAAATCGCACTCGGGAGGAGCGCGAAAAGCCGCTGAAGGACGGGAGGAATATCGTGGCACGCGAAGCGGGTGACGGAACAGTTGGCAAGGCGCTGGAAGTGCTGGAACAGGTTGCGGATTTTGGACGCCCTGTGCGGTTCACGGAAGTGCTGGCCGTGTCCGATTTTCCCAAGCCTACGCTTTACCGTTTTATGCAGACACTGACGAATCAGCGGATGCTGGAATACGATTCTGACCGCCAGACATATGCGCCGGGAGGGCGTCTGGTGCGATTGGCACATGCGGCCTGGGCGCAGTCGTCTTTGGCGCGGGTCGCAAGGCCGCAACTGGTCGCGCTAAGTGCTGCGACCGGCGAAACGGTGCATCTGGCGAAACTTGATCACGCGCAGGTGCTTTACCTTGATAAGCTGAACGCGGCCCAACCGGTTGAGATGTACAGCCAGGCAGGAAAGGTTGGTCCGGTCTATTGCACTGGTGTCGGCAAGGTCATGTTGGCGCATCTGACCGAGGATCAAAGTGCCGATGTGATCGAACAGCAGTCCTTTCACCAGTTCACACAGCAGACCCTACCTGATGCCGCAGCACTGCGCGAAGAACTGGCCGAGATCAGGCGGCATGGCTACGGCTTTGACCGCGAAGAGCACGAACCGGGCATTATCTGTATTGCGGCCCCGATCCTGACCGATCAAAGCCGCGTTCTGGGCGCGATTTCAGTCACCAGCACGACCAGCCGCACCAACCTTGCCGGGCTCGAAGCCCAGCTTCCGGCGCTGCAACAGGCAGCAAAATCAATCGCGGGAGAGGCCCAAGCCTGGAGCTTTCCCGACAATCAGCAACACTCAAAATCAGGGATCTAGATATGTCCGGGGTCACACTCAGAAACGCGATCAAGCGCTACGGCGACGTGCAGGTCATCCACGGGATTGACCTTGAAATCGATGACGGTGAATTCTGCGTGTTCGTTGGCCCGTCTGGGTGCGGCAAGTCGACATTGCTGCGGATGGTCGCGGGGCTGGAGGAAACCAGCGACGGCAACATCCACATCGGCGAACGTGATGTGACCAAGCTTGACCCGTCCGAACGCGGCGTGGCGATGGTGTTCCAGACTTACGCGCTTTATCCGCATATGACGGTCAAGGATAACATGGGGTTCGGCCTGAAGATGAACGGCCACCCCAAGGCCGAGATTGAAAGCAAAGTGGCAGAGGCCACGCGCATACTGAAGCTTGAACCCTATCTGGACCGCAAGCCCGCCGCCCTGTCAGGTGGTCAGCGGCAGCGTGTCTCGATCGGCCGCGCCATTGTGCGCGGGCCAGAGGTGTTCCTGTTCGACGAGCCGCTGTCCAACCTTGATGCCGAACTGCGTGTAGAAATGCGGGTCGAAATCGCGCGCCTGCACAAGGAAATTGGTGCCACGATGATCTATGTCACACACGATCAGGTCGAGGCGATGACGCTGGCCGACAAGATCGTGGTGCTGCGGCTGGGTGTGATCGAACAGGTCGGCGCACCCATGGACCTCTATCGTGATCCCGACAACAAATTCGTCGCGGGCTTCATCGGTTCGCCCGCCATGAACTTCATGGAGGGCACCGTTGTTGATGGTGGCGTTGAGGTGCCTGCGCTAAAACAGGTCATCCCCGCCGAGCTGGCCGCCGCCCACAAGGGTCACAAGGTTAGCGCGGGACTGCGGCCAGAGCATCTGCTGATTGATCCATCCGCCGATACACTGCGGGTTGATCTGACGGAAAGCTTGGGCGGTGTCTCTTATGCCTACCTCGTTTCGGATGACACGGGCGAACGGATCGTGGTCGAAGAACGCGGCGATGTGCGCGTGAGCGAAGGCGACCGCGTTGGTCTGACGTTCGAGGCATCCCGGCTTTACCTTTTTGATGCCGAGACAGAGCAGCGCATCCGCACCTAACTGTTGGCACGCCGGACGCGACTGAAAGTGACCGGCGTCATACCAAGAAATCCCGCGATCAGATGGTGCGGAAACTGCGCCTCTGCTTGCGGATAAGTCTGCCTGAGCCATGCCAGACGTTCGATTGCAGGCAGCGCCGCCAAGGTCCATTCTCGCGCTACCCGCGCAATCAGGTCGGCCCGCAATGCTGCGTTGCCCCAGTCTCGGACATCGGCGTCAGCCACCATCAGTGCTTGCAGCGCGTCCGCATTGATCCGCGCAACAACGCCATCCGACAACATCTCGATCGTTACCATCGACACGCCGTTCCTGGCGCGCGCGATTTGCGGCGTGATGATCTGCGGCCCGGCATATAGCCCGGTGCAGGTGTACCGCCCCTCTTGATCGATGATTTGCGAAACGGCGAAACCAGACTGCAACAAAAGCTCGTCTGGTGCGGGATCGCCCTGATCCACCAGCACATCCCCCCGCCGCACGACGCTGCTGTGCAGAATGTCGCGTAGTCTGGCTGCGGCCTGCGCTGGCAGATCGTTCATAAATGGCACGGCATCTGTCATCTGAGTCCTTGGAAATCTGGGGCGTCTTAACAATTGATAATGCGCGGTTCTGACCGGCGCGACCAGTTGGGGCAATCAAACAAAAGGATTGCCCACATGCCCTACCGCCCTTCGATGAGAACCCTCTGCGCCCTGACCGGGCTGACAGTTCTTCTTTATCTCTCTATGGTTTTTGGCCCACTTGCGAGGTTGCAGGCGATTGCCAGTGCGCCCCCGCTTGATATGCGCCCGTTTGGCTATGCGCCCGATGATGCCAAGGCGTTTCTGAACGCTTTGGGGAGCGCGGGGCGGTCGCTTTACCTGACCCGGCAGATCCCACTAGATATGATTTACCCCGGTTTGCTGGCACTGACGCTGGCGGGATGGTTGCGTTGGCTTGGCCGCAAAGGGGCCGCCGTCGCGGTCGCCGCAAGCCTTTGTGATTACATCGAAAACCTGCTGATCGTTGGGCTGCTGCTGACCTACCCGGAAATGCCTGATGGGCCATTGGTTTGGGCTGGTTGGGCAACGGTGCTGAAGAGTGGTCTTAGCACCGTCGCCTTCTCTTGGCTGTTGATCGCAGGGACAATCAGCGCTTGCCGTAGTATAGCCCGACGACATGCTCGGCCTGGGCAAAGAAAAGCCATCGCAGGCACAAAACACCGGCAACATGGCTGATGACGGCCAGCAGCGCGGTGACGTGATTGACACCCAAAAGCAAGATCGCGATGGGCACGGCAAAGGCCAGCAACATCGTGATCAGGCGCAATTGCGTGGCGTGTTTGCGGCCCACCACATGCACAAATTCCTTGAGCAAATAGTTCGTGCCGGTGTGCGGTGGTTCAAAGGCGCGGACCTTTCCGATGCCGCCAAGACCGGTGGCAGAGGCCAGCGTGGTGCCGGATTCTTTGAGGCGGCTATCACCCAGATACCATGCAGCAATCTGCACCGCGGCTGCGGCCAAAAGCAGGATCGTCGCGATGGTCACGCGGCCTGACAGCAACGCCCCGCCGCCCAAGGACAGGGTCAGGAAAAGCGCGGGTGTGGTCCAGTGGTTCCAGCGCGGAATGGTCTTGAGCTGGGTGTAGATCATTGACGTGGTGAACACCGTCGCCAGTGCGCCAAGCGCGCCCAGCCAACCAAGGATCGACCATTGCGCGCCCAAGAAAACCAATCCGGCACCGTATAAGGCCATGATAAGAAGGGTAAATACTGCGGCGATCCCTTCGCGCGAAAGCCACGACGACTGCCACTGGCGAAACGCCTTGATCGCCCGTTCGGGGTGGCCAAGGTGAAAGGTCGAGGCGATCAAGCCGCCCACGGCCATCAGATAGGCGATGGCAAAGAACACAAATGCGATCCAGCCGGTGGGGGCGGATGTGTCCAGACCCAACCAGAACAACAGGCCAAATCCTAACCCGGAGAAGGTTGTGAAAATGATAACTGACGGTGCGGGATGCATTATTTGGCACCTCCTGGAAGGGCGGACAGCGCTTTGTCGAGCCAGCCGACAAAGCCTTTGCCGTCGGTGGCAACCGGTTCAAGATATGGGGCCAGAATGTCAAATTCGGGTTCCACATCCTTGGGCCTTGGTGGCAGGTATTTGTTGACCGGCTTGGTGCCTTGTTCGGGCATCAGGTCAAAGCCACCCCGTTCCGCGACAAGCTGGCTGACGTCGCTGTCAGGATCAGCCAGATCACCAAAGTGACGGGCCCCAGCAGGGCATGTTCTGACGCAGGCCGGTTGCCGGTCTTCTTCGGGTAAGTTGTTGTTATATATGCGGTCCACGCAGAGGGTGCATTTCTTCATGACCTTCTCTTCGGCGTCCATTTCCCGCGCGCCATAGGGGCAGGCCCAGGCGCAAAGACCGCAGCCGATGCAATCCTGTTCATTGACCAGAACGATCCCGTCCTCGACCCGCTTGTAGCTGGCCCCGGTGGGGCAGACGGTCACACAGGGCGCGTCTTCGCAGTGCAGGCAGGACTTGGGGAAGTGGATCAATTGTGCTGCTTTATCAGCCGGTTGCACCTCATACGAATGCACGCGGTTGAGGAACGTGCCAGAGGCCGCACCTGAATAGGCGTTCTGATCTGACAACGGCGCGCCGTAGTTTTCAGTGTTCCAGCCTTTGCAGGACACCACGCAAGCGTGACAGCCGACACAGGTATCAAGGTCGATCACGAGGCCGAGTTTCTTGTCGGTTGAGGTCGGAAGTGTCGTCATGTCATTAACCTCGAATTTCGGGATGCAGAACCAATGCACACCCCATGCACATCCCATGCGCATGAAAGTCTGAAGGCCCATTAACCTGACCCGTGCGTGCGGTGCTGTCCCAAGTGGCGATATACCAGATGAAACTGCCGATGGTCAGCGTCAGGAAGGCGGCGATCAGCATCAAGACTTGCAGATTGGTCATTTGCCCACCTTCCATGCCTGACCTTTCGGCCCCTTGGGCACCGGTGACTTGATCGCCGGGAAGGCCGGTTGCGACACATCCGGCGCGCCGGTCTTTTCGATCTTCACGCGCAGATCAAACCATGCCGCCTGACCGGTGATCGGGTCGGAGTTGGACCAGCGCAGCCCGTCGCCTTTGGGCGGCAGAAGCTCATGAATAAGGTGGTTGAGTAGGAACCCCTTGGTCGCCTCTGACGCGTCTTCATCCAGCGCCCAGGCGCCTTTGCGTTTGCCAATCGCGTTCCACGTCCAGACGGTGTTTTCGTTCAGGCTGGCCTGATGGGCAACAGGAACAGTGATCGCCCCATGGGTGGAGGTTACGCGCGCCCAGTCGCCTTCTTTGAAGCCATTTGCTTCCCAGATTTTGGTTGGCACATAAAGCGGGTTCACCCCGTGGATTTGCCGCAGCCAAGCGTTCTGCGTGCCCCACGAATGATACATCGCCATCGGGCGCTGGGTCAGTGCGTGGATCGGGTATTCGACCGGATCGACATAGCCATCCTCAAGAGCGGCATACCAGATCGGCAGCGGGTCCATAACACGCTTGATCTGTTCGCGCAGATGATCCGGGGGCTGCCGGGTGCCGTGGCCTTCGGCGGCCAGTTGGAAGCGCCGCATGGGTTCGACGTAAAGCTGGAAGATGTAAGGTTGCGGGCTGTCGTAAAAGCCCATTTTTACCGCCCAGTCCTGATAGTCGACGTTGAACGGTTTGTAATAGGCGCAGTTTTCGGGGACGTGTTCCATCCAGAAGCCGCCGTTGGCGATATAGCTGTCCAATTGTCCGGCGTTGGGTTCCCCGCGTCCGTCCTGCAAGCCCGTTTCGCCCATGCGCCAACCGGCCAGTGGCCCGACACCAGGGCGGCGCAGGTGGTTGGTGATATAGTCGGCGTAGTCTTCGTATTTCTGGCTGCCGTCGTCGTTCACGAAACCGGGCAAGCCCAGACGGCCACCCAGTTCACAGAGCACAGACTGGAACCCGCGCACGTCACGGTCGGGTTCGACCACTGGCCAGCGGATGGCGTCGGCCACGGCGTCCGCCTCGCAAATCGGGCGATCCAGCAGGCTGATGCAATCGTGGCGTTCCAGATAGGTGGTGTCCGGCAGGATCAGATCGGCATAGGCCACCATCTCAGAGCTATAGGCATCCGAATAGATGATGCGCGGGATCACATAGTCGCCGTTCTCATCCGTGTCCGTCAGCATGTTCATCACACCGGACGTGTTCATGGAAGAGTTCCACGACATATTCGCCATATACATGAACAGCGTGTCGATCTTGTAGGGATCGCCCGCGTGGGCGTTGGAGATCACCATGTGCATCAGCCCGTGGCTGGACATCGGGTTGTCCCACGTGAACGCCTTGTCTATGCGGATCGCGCTGTTGTCGTCCTTGATCATCAGATCATCAGGGCCATGCACAAAGCCAAGGTGCGGGCCATTCAAGGGACCACCGGGTTGGGTGCGTCCATGCGGCTTGGGATGCGCATGGGGCGGCTTGGGGTAGGGCGGTTTGAAGCGCATACCGCCGGGGACCTCAACCGTGCCGAGGATGATCTGAAGGGTGTGCAGCGCGCGGCAGGTCTGGAAGCCGTTGGAGTGGGCAGAGATGCCGCGCATGGCGTGCATCGACACCGGACGCCCGACCATTTTGTCGTGCTTCACGCCACGGAAATCGGTCCATTCCCGGTCCAGCGCGATCGCTTCGTCAAAGGCGACGCGGGCCAGATCAGCGGCAATGGCGCGGATACGCTTGGCGGGGATGCCGCAGCGATCGGCCACTGCCTCGGGGGCGTATTCATCGGCCAGATAGCGGTCGGCCATATGGTGAAAGACCGGGCGATGTGTCACGCCCTTGTGGCGGTAGCTGGCGGATAGATCAGGTTCCACGCCTTGGCCGTTCCAAGCCGCCAGCTTGCCGGTGCGGCGGTCAATGACCTGCGGTTCACCGTCCTTGTCGCGCAACAGCAGGCCGAATTGGTCGGACTTGGGGTCTTCGTTCACCAGAACAGAGGCATTAGTGAAGCGCGCGAGGTAATCCAGATCAACGCGGCCCGCCTTCATCAGGCAGTGGACCAGCGCCAGAATGAATAGACCATCAGTGCCCGGTGTGATGCCGACCCAATCGTCGGCCACGGCGTTATAGCCGGTGCGGATCGGGTTCACGCCGATGACCCGCGCGCCGCGGGCCTTGATCTTGCCGATGCCGATCTTGATTGGGTTGCTGTCGTGATCTTCGGCCACACCAAAGAGCATGAACATCTTGGTGTGGTCCCAATCGGGCTGGCCAAATTCCCAGAACGCGCCACCCATCGTGTAGATGCCAGCGGCGGCCATGTTGACCGAACAGAACCCACCGTGGGCAGCATAGTTTGGCGTGCCAAAGCCTTGCGCCCAGAGCGATGTGAACGACTGCGACTGGTCGCGACCTGTGAAGAACGCAAGCTTTTCAGGGGCCTCTTCGCGGATGGGTTTCAGCCAATCGGTGGCGATGGTCAGCGCCTCATCCCAAGAGATCTCTTCGTACTCGCCAGACCCGCGCGGGCCGACCCGCTTGAGCGGGGCGCGCAGACGCGAGGGCGCGTTGTGCTGCATGATGCCCGCACTGCCCTTGGCGCAGAGCACACCCTGATTGACCGGATGATCCTTGTTGCCTTCGATATAGGCAACCTTTCCATCCTTCATATGCACGTTGATCCCACAACGGCAGGCGCACATGTAGCACGTTGTTTTGCGGACCTCGTCACTGACGGCGGGCGAGGTATCGAGCACAGGTTGTTTGTTCATGTGGTGCCTCCCAGAGGGAACGGTATCAAAGGTGTATCAATCCGCCAAGTGGTCATGCAAAGACTACCTGTCGGATCAGCCCGACGCCTGCCAAACAGATCAACAGGCTTAGGCAGAATGGGCGGTAGTAGGGGGTCAGCCGCTCAATAAAGAGCTGCTGCCCGACGAAGACGCCGATCATGGTGGGCACGGCAAAGGTCAGGCCACGGGCCACGCCCGACATATCCATGACGCCAAAGGCCAGCTGCGTGATCATCGAGGTGAGCGAGCCCAGAAATAGAAACAGCACCAGCGACCCCCGCATCGAGGCTGCGGGCGCGTTGCGGGCCAGCACGTAAAGCGCCACAACCATGCCGCCCACATGGGCCAGACCGCTGGCGATGCCGGCGACAAAACCTGCGCCATAGATCCCCGGCTTACTGTCGAGGAAGTTCAGCCGGATCTTGGCAAGCAAGGTCGCCGCAAGTGTGACGATCAATGACAGTGCGATGGCCTTGGACGTCGCAACCGGCAGGCTCGTGGTCAGGTATAGCCCAAAGGGCCAGCCGATGGTTGAGCCGATGACAAGGCCATAGGCTGTCGGGCGGTCGGCATTGGCCCAGCCACCTTTGAGCATCATCAGAGAGGCGGACATTTCCAGCCACCAGAGCATCGGGATCAGTTCCACCGGGGGCAGGAACACAACGGCGCTGGCCATGATCAGTGCTGACAGCGCAAAGCCCGAAAAGCCACGCACGACACCGGCCAGAAAGGTGATGACGACAAGCCAGCCGATTTCCGAAGGCGTGAGGTTCAGGATGTCGATCATTGCCCTGCCTCGATCAGGGTCAGCGCGTCGCGGGCGATGGCCTTTTCTTCGTCGGCGGGGATCACATGCACCGGGACCGCGCCAAAGCAGGCCAGATGCCCCATGATGCGGTCGCGAATGGGGGCGGCGTTTTCGCCGATGCCGCCGGTGAAGGCCACGGCGTCGAGCCCACCCATCGCCACGATGGCCGACCCGGCGTGCCGCGCGGCCCAGTAGCAGAAGTGGTCGATGGCGAAGGCGGCGGCGTCATCGTCGCGCGCCAGCAGCGTCCGCATGTCATTGTCACCTGCCAGCGCCTTCAGCCCCGATGCGCGGTTGAGCAACCGGTCGGTTTCGTCCTCGCCAAAGGCCTGGGACATGCGCAGCACGGCGGCCCCGTCGATGTCGCCGGACCGCGTGCCCATCGTCAGGCCCGACAACGGCGAATAGCCCATTGAGGTGGCGACGGACTGCCCCTTGAGGATCGCGCAAAGAGAGGCGCCATTGCCCAGATGCAGCGCCAACAAGCGGCGAGGAATGTCGGCGCCAAATTCCGCGACCATGTTGGCATAAGACAGCCCGTGGAACCCATAGCGGCGGATACCTGCATCCGTCTGGGTCTGCGGGATCGCATAGCGGGTCGCGACATCGGGGTTGGTGGCGTGAAAGGCGGTTCCGAAACTGGCGTATTGCGGCAGATCGGGGGCGACTTCTTGCAAGGCGAGCAACCCGGCGAGGTTGTTGGGGTTGTGCAAGGGTGCCAGCGGAATGCAGGACCGGATCGCCTCGACCACCACGTTTGTGACTCGCGCCGGGGCGGTCAGGATCGTGCCGCCATGCACCACGCGGTGGGCGGCGGCGGTGAAGCTGTTGACCGGGTGGCCAGCGTCGGCCAGGGCCGCCAGCATCAGGGTCAGTGCGGCGGCATGGTTGCGGGTTTCAACCGCCTCTTCGCGGTCGCCCAGCGTCAGGGTGCCCGCCGTGCCGATGGATTGCACCTGTCCCGACAGCACAGAGTTCAGGCTGGGGTCGAAAACTTCGACCTTGAGCGATGAGGAACCGGCGTTGAGGACCAGGATCATGTCAGCGGCCTATTTCGGCAAAGCGCAGGTGATGGACGCCAAAGCGACCGAAGCGAGGCGGGCCGCAGCCGGGTCTGCGCGCGAGGTCAGCAGGATCGGCACTTTCGCGCCCGAGACGATGCCACCGGCACAGCCGCCCGCCAGATAGACGAAGGATTTGAAAAGCGCGTTGCCCGACACGATGTCGGGTACGATGATCGCATCCGCCTTGCCCGCGACGGGATCAGCGGACAGCCCCTTGGTCGCGACAGCGTCAGACGACAGGATCAGGTCAAGCGCGAGCGGGCCAGAGAAATCGGCATCTGCGATATTGGCCGTGGCCCAATCGGCCAGCGCCCGCCCGTCCATCGCAGAGGGCACCGCGGGGATCGGGCTTTCTGTGGCAGAGAGCATCGCGACACGTGGGCGCGGGTTGCCCAGCTTGTGCAGCAGTTTGACCACCTCTTGGATCGAAGACTGCCGCGTGGCCAGATCGGGCGAGACGTTGACGGCGGCGTCCGTGATCAGGATCGGTTTGCCGCCATTTGGTGGCGAGATGTGGAAGATATGCACAAAGCGGTTGCCGGTGCGCAGGCCTGCATCCCGGCTGACAGCGGATTTCATGAAGACATCGGTGTGCAGCTGGCCTTTCATCAGCACATCCGCCTCGCCCGCGCCGCAAAGGTTGGCGGCGGTGCGCCCGGCCTCTTCCTCGCCCTGTGTTGGTACGACGGTGTAGCCGGTGATGTCCCAGTCAAGCTTGGCCGCCTCGGCGCGGATGTCGTCCGCTTCGCCTACGAACACGGGCGTCATCAGGCCCGATTTGGTGGCTTCTTCTGCAGCGGCCATTGGCAGTGGCGCACCGGCACGGGCGATGGCCACGCGGGGTGGGGCGAACTTTGCCGCCAGCGCCATCAGGTCGGCAGGGGCGGCGGGTTGGAGCGGGTCAATGAACGGGCTGGACATGGAGGAACCTCAGAGAACGGCGCGGATCAGGCCAAGGGCCGAGAGCGCAAGAAGGAGCAGAACCGCGAAACGGCGGAATTCGGTCGGTGATGCGGACAGAAACTGACGCCCGCCAAGCCAGATGCCAAGGGCCAGTATGGGAAAGGCGATGGCCGCGCCGCGCAGCGTGTCCCAGGTCACGAGCCCGCCGTGCCACATCAGCGGCATGGTGATGAAGTCGAGCCCGGTGAGATAGACGATCATCGTGGCGCGAAACACCGGAGCGGCGATGGGCTGGGCCGTCAGAAAGGCCGCCACAGGCAGCCCGCCAATGCCCGCGCCGTTGCAGATGCCCGAAATCACACCAACGCCCGCGTAGCCGGGGCGCGGAATGGTGCCGCGGATGGTCCAGCCGGACAGCAGGATCAGCGACATCACGAAAACGATGGCCGAGACAGTTAGCCGCGCGGTGTCCGGTCCCACTGAAATGATGATCGAAACCGACACCGGCAGTGCGATGGCCGCACCCAGCAGCAACCACCCCACGCGGGGCCAGTCGATGTGACCCCGGATACCGCGGGCCTGCAGGGCGGTCATGATGATCTCGCACGTGAATACCACCGGGATCAGAGGAAGCGGGTTGGTCAGAAGGGCCGCAAAGGCGATGAAGATCGCCGAAAACCCAAAACCCGAATAGCCCCGGACGTAGGCGGCCCCCAGCAGTGCAACTGCAAGAGCCGCCGCGGTGCCGGGGCCAAGGTCGAAAGGCACCGATTACTCGGCTGCCATATCAGCGGCGGTGACGCCTGCCACGCGCACAGGTTTCTTCATCGCGTCGCGGCGGAAGGGTTCGCCCAGCTCTTTGTTCAAGAGCACCTCGATGAAGGTGGTGACGTTGCCTTCCATCTGGCCTTTGATCGCGGTGTTCAGCGCGTCGGTCAGTTCGTCCATCGACGACACTTGCACGCCGGTCAGACCACAGGCGTCTGCGATTTTGGCGTAGGACACGTTGGTGTCCAGTTCGGTGCCGACAAAGTTGTCATCGAACCACAGTGTCGTGTTCCGCTTTTCAGCGCCCCACTGGTAATTGCGGAAGATGATCATGGTCATCGCAGGCCAGTCGCCCCGGCCAACAGAGACCATTTCGTTCATCGAGATGCCGAATGCGCCGTCACCGGCAAAGCCAACCACGGGCACATCCGGGCAGCCGATTTTGGCACCGCAGATTGCGGGGAAACCATAGCCACACGGGCCAAAGAGGCCGGGTGCCAGATACTTGCGGCTTTCTTCAAATGACGGATAGGCGTTGCCGATGGCGCAGTTGTTGCCGATGTCCGAGCTGATGATCGCGTTTTTGGGCAGGGCGGCCTGAATCGCACGCCACGCCATGCGAGGCGACATCTTGTTGGGCTCTGCGTCGCGGGCACGTTCGTTCCAGGTGGTGCCGGGATCATCCTCTTCATGGTCAAGCGAGGTGAGTTCCTGCGCCCAAGCCGATTTGGTCTGGCTAATCATCGCCTTGCGGTCGGCGCGGCCTGCGTCGCCCGCATCGTCGGACAGCTGGTTCAGGATGCCGGTCGCGACTTTCTTGGCGTCGCCGACGATGCCCACGGTGACCTTTTTGGTCAGGCCGATACGGTCGGGGTTGATGTCGACCTGAATGATCTTGGCGTTGGTGGGCCAGTAATCAATGCCATAGCCCGGCAGGGTTGAAAACGGGTTGAGGCGGGTGCCGAGGGCCAGCACCACGTCCGCCTTCGAGATCAGCTCCATCCCGGCCTTGGAGCCGTTGTAGCCCAAGGGACCAGCAAAGAGCGGGTGGTTGCCGGGAAAGGCGTCGTTGTGCTGATAGCCCACGCAGACCGGCGCATCGAGCTTTTCCGCCAGTTGACGCGAGGCGTCGATGCCGTCGGCAAGCACCACACCGGCACCATTCAGGATGACCGGGAATTTGGCAGAAGACAGAAGTTCAGCCGCTGTTTTGACGGCTTCTTCACCGCCAGAGGGACGCTCAAATTCAACCTTCACGGGCAGTTCAATGTCGACCACCTGAGTCCAGAAGTCGCGCGGGATGTTGATCTGAGCAGGGGCAGAGGCGCGGTAGGCCTGCATAATCACGCGGTTCAGCGTCTCTGCGATGCGTGATGGGTCGCGGACCTCTTCCTGATAGGCGACGCAATCCGCGAACAGGTTCATCTGTTCCATTTCCTGAAAGCCGCCCTGACCGATGGTCTTATTGGCAGCCTGCGGGGTCACTAGCAACAGCGGCGTATGGTTCCAGTAGGCGGTTTTGACGGAGGTCACAAAGTTGGTGATGCCGGGGCCGTTCTGGGCGATCATCATCGACATCTCACCAGTGGCGCGGGTGTAGCCATCGGCCATCATGCCTGCGGTCATTTCATGGGCGCAGTCCCAGAATTTGATGCCAGCGGCAGGGAAAATATCAGAGATCGGCATCATGGCAGAGCCGATGATCCCAAAAGCGTGCCTGATTCCATGCATCTGTAGTGTTTTGACGAAGGCTTCCTCGGTCGTCATTTTCATCGGTCATATCCCTTGTGTGGCAGAGTTTTACGGACAGCACGGCGCCTGTCGTATCAGGCGCCACAATAGAGTTGCAGCGTGGCATTCAGTAGGGCCAGTTACCACCCCCGCCTAGCGCCAGTCAATCACATATTGAGAACATAAGTCTCAATAATGCAATGAATCAGAAGTCGCGTAACCTAAGAGATCGCCCGAGCAATTCGCGCGACGCCTTCGGGGATCAGTGACGCGGGCAAAGAGGAATAGGCCAGCCGCATGTAGTGCTGCGGCGGGGCGTCACCAACAAAGAACGGTGCGCCGGGTTCGATCAGAACAGAGCAGCCGCGCAATTGGGTGGCCAGTTGCGTGGTGTTGATGTGGTCAGGTGCCGCAACCCAGACCGACGACCCGCCATAAGCGCCTTGACCCGCCACATGGATGCCGTGGCTGTTCAGGCTGTCATCCAGCACCTTGCGGCGGGTGTGATAGGCCTGGCTCATCCGGCGGACCAGTGCGTCGTAATGGCCCAGCGACAGGAAATAGGCGACCGTGCGCTGGGTCAGACCGGGCGGGTGGCGCAGCAGGGACGCGCGCAGCGCGCGGACCTCTTTGATGAAAGGCGCAGGCCCCACCAGATAGCCCAGTCGCAGACCGGGAAACAGCGATTTTGAGAACGAGCCCACATAGATCACCCGGCCATTCCGGTCGAGCGATTTCAAGGCTGGGGAAGACGGTTTGAGGAACGCCATTTCAAATTCGTAATCGTCTTCGACCACCAGAAAATCATCCCGCTCGGCCCGGTCCAACAGCGCGTGACGGCGCGGCAGGGGCATGGTGGCGGTTGTCGGGCATTGGTGGCTGGGGGTGGTGAAAACCACGTCGGTGTCATCGGGCAGCGCATCGGGGGGCAGGCCATCACGGTCCACCGCCACAGGTGACAACTGGCACCGCGATTGGGTCAGGATCGCGCGCAAGGCAGGATAGCAGGGGTCTTCGATCACGGCGCGGCGGCGCTGGGTCAGCAGGACCTGAGCGGTCAACCACAGCGCATTCTGCGCGCCCATCGTCACAAGGATCTCATCCGGGCCGGCAAGGATGCCGCGGCGGGGCAGAGTCTGGCGGGCGATGAATTCCACAAGCTGCGGGTCATCGCCGTCAAAGTAGTCGACGGTGAGGGCGGAAAAGTCCCGTTTGCCAAGTGCTTGCAGAGCGCAGAGCCGCCAGTTGGCGCTGTCAAACAGTGTCGGATCGGCCTGCCCGTAGATGAAGGAGTATTTGTAGTCGGCCCAATCGGCGGGCTTTTCCATGCCAAGGCCGGGGCTGAATTTCTGCCCGATGGCGCGGGACCAATCGACCGTGCTGGTTGTCGCCCGCTGCGCGGGAAAGGCGGGCGGTTCTGGCGCGTTGTCAGAGACGAAATAGCCGGATCGTCCGCGGGAGGTCAGGTAGTCATCCGCGACAAGCTCGGTATAGGCCAGCGTCACGGTGATCCGGCTGACCCCAAGGTGTTTTGCCATACGCCGCGATGACGGCAGCCGTTCGCCGGGGCGAAACCGGCCCGCAAGGATGCCCTGCGCCACCATTTGCTGGATTCGCGCCTGCAAGGTGCCGGGGGCGGTGGGATCAAGAAAGAAGGTTTCGACAGAAATCGACATGGCTGGCCTTAGTTTCGCGGTAGTCTGGCCCTAAGCGTGATCAGACACAAGCCATGCTCAGGACATGCATCCCAGAGCCGGAAGACCTGTACAGCACGTGATGTTAGAATGGGTATTGATACATGATTGATCTATGGCTAGGCTGGCTTTGCCGCACTGATGCGGCGCGTTCTCAGGGCGGGGCGAAATTCCCCACCGGCGGTATGTCAGCAATGATGAGCCCGCGAGCGCCCGGCACACCGCCGGGGTCAAGCAGATCTGGTGAGATGCCAGAGCCGACGGTCATAGTCCGGATGAAAGAGAGCGGGTGCTGGGTGGCTTTTAGCTGCCCGGTTCCGCGTTGCCTTGGGTCACGGGACAACGAAAGGAGATGCACGTGACCTTTACAACTTTGATGAAAAACCCCGCATGGGCCGGGGCCGGGTTCATGGTGCTGGCAGGCGGTTTGTTTGCCGGGGCAAATGTGGCCGTGCAGGCCGCTGGCATGTGGCACGGGGCCAGCCCCGGTGCGGTGGCGTTCTGGCAATATGCGGGTGCGCTGGTCTTGGCTGTGCCGCTGCTGCGCGACTGGCGCACAACGCAGCCACTGCTGCATCTGACCCGCGTGGCGCTGGCTGCCGTGGGCGTCCAGCTGTGGGTGACTGGATTGGCGGTGGTGCCGATCTGGCAGGCGATTGCGCTGATCCTGACATCGCCCCTGTTTGTCACGCTGGGGGCGGGGCTGTTGCTGGGCGAGCCGTTGGGCTGGCGGCGATTGGGTGCGGTGGTCGCGGGCGCGCTGGGCGGGGTGATTATCCTTGCCCCGTGGTCGGATACGTTTGCCTGGGCGGCTCTTTTGCCGGTAGGGGCGGCGGCGTTCTGGGCCGCGTCATCGCTGGTGACCAAGCGGCTGACCCGGACCGAGAGTGCCGCGACGCTGACGCTATGGTTGCTTGTGCTCCTGGTACCGGTGAATGCAGCACTGGCGCTGCCCGGCGGGTTTTCGGTGGGAACGGCGGTTTGGCCGGTGGCAGCAGCAGCGGTGTTCACCGTGATTGCGCAATGGGCCTTGGCGAGTGCCTACCGGCGGGCGGATGCGGCGTTCTTGCAGCCGTTTGACCACTTGAAGCTGCCGTTGAATGTGGGGCTGGGCTTGCTGGTTTTTGGCTTTGCGCCACCTGGTGCCATGTGGATCGGGGCGGCTGTGATTGTCGCGGCGGCAGCGGTGGCGTTGCGCGAGTGATTTGGCGGGGGAGCCGGGGTAAACCCCGGCCTACCCTCGGTAGGAAATGTCGTGCTTTAGACTGATGCGCGGCTGTCAGCGCGTGACATAGAGCGTGAAGGGGCCGTTGCCGATCTGGATTTCGGTCAGGCTTTGGCCTGCGGCGGTGTCATATGTCACCTCCATCGTGGCGTTCTTGATATAAAGCGGCGAAAGATGCCCCGGCCCCGCCGTCACGCGGTAGGACATGTCACACGACAGCATCGCGCCGGTCTGGGTCGATCCGGTGGGCGACAATGTGATCACCCGGCGGCCATCGTAGAACCGCATGGCACCGGGGCAGCCGGTGGCATTGATCATCCCGTTCAGCACCGCCACAGGGGTCGAGACGGCACCCGGCACGGCGGCGGGGTCAGAAAGGTCCGTGCGGTCATCCGATGGGCTGACAGTGGTTTCGATCACTTGGCCCTTGTCGGAAAGAACCGAGATCTTGCGGCCTTTGCGTGGGGTATCGGACAGGTACTGCGTCACCACACGACCGTCGGTCATCTGAACGCGCTTGGCGGTGGCAGTGAAGGCCCCATTGGCCAGGCCAAGAGGCGAATCCGTGACGTTCGCGCGGATGCTGTCGCCCGTGACGGTCATGGTGCCGATGGTGCCGCTGCCGAGTGAAAGCTGGAAGGTTTGCGCGCTCGCCAAAGTGGCGAAACTGGTAAACAGGATGGTCAAAAACACGCGCATCAAAGGCTCCGCAATCAGGTTGGCAGCGACATAGCAGAGAAACACCAACATGACAGCGTTATCCAATATCAGATCGGCGGATTGTCCCCAAATCATCACCAATCAGCCCCGCAATTGCCCCTTTTGCGCGCGACAAGATGACGAAGAAAGTGGGAGTCCGTGATGGATTTTTGGGCAACGTCTTGGCAGAATCTGCAACAGACCTTTGGGGTCAAGTTCTTGTTATCGCCGGTTTATCTGGGTGCGACGGTATTGATCGTCTGGGCCGTCTGGCTATATCGCGGCAAGCCGACGGGGTTCTTGCGGTTCATGTTGCCGCGCGAGCTTTATGTGCATCCCTCGACGCTGGTCGATATCAAGGTGGGGCTGTTTAACACCTTGTTCACAGCAACCGGGGCCATCTCGGCCCTGCTGGTGACGCCCTATGTGACAATCGCGGTGCTACAGCAATTGGGCGGAGAACTGGCCGATGCGGGCGGGGTTTGGCACGGGGTTCTGGCCGCAGCGCTTTTGTTCCTGACTCAGGATTTCTGCCGCTACTGGAACCATTATCTGCACCATGAGACCAAGGTTTTGTGGCCGTTCCACGCGGTGCATCATTCGGCCGAGGTGATGACGCCGCTCACGTTTCTGCGGGCGCATCCGATGTATTCTGCCTTGCAGGCGCTGATGATTTCCGCACTGGTCGGCATCGTGCAGGCCCTGATCCTGTGGGCGCTGGTCGGGCAAATCGAGCCCTGGGCGATTTATGCGGGCACGATTGCGTTCAACACCTATGTGTTTTTCGGCGCGCATCTGCGGCACAGCCATATCTGGGTCAGCTATGGCCGGGTGATGGAGCATATCCTGATTTCCCCGGCGCAGCATCAGATCCACCACTCCAGCGACCCAATCCATCACGACAAGAACTATGGCGAGGTTTTTGCGATCTGGGATTGGATGTTTGGCACGCTTTACGTGCCGGATGGATACGAGACGCTGGATTATGGCTTGGCCGATGGCGAAGGCAACAAGATCCCGCAGAAGCACCCGACCCTGAAAGACGCGCTGATCGGCCCGTTTGAAGAGGTCTGGGAAGAGATCACCAAAGGCACCTCGCTGGCCAAGGCAGAGGAACGGTCATGAGTGCCACGGATATGACCGGGGTGGTGGCCGACCCGGCAGAGGTGCGGGTTTATTATGACGGGGAATGCCCGTTCTGTGCGGCCTACACAACGATGTTGCGCCTGCGGGAAACCGTCGGGCGCGTCATGTTGATTGACTTGCGCGAAGACGCGGATGCGCGGGCGGAATTGGCGGCACAAGGTTTTGACGTGGACCAAGGCATGGTGGTCGAGATGGATGGCCGCCGCGTCGGCGGGGCCGATGCCACCAACGCGCTGGCGCTGATGTCGACCAATGCGGGCTGGTTCAACAGGCTGAACCGCGCGGTCTTTGCGATCCCGTTTCTGGCGATGATTTTCTACCCCATCCTGCGCGCGGGCCGCTGGATCACGCTGTTTGCCATGGGCCGCGAGGGGATCAATGCCCGCGCCGAGGCAGGCACGCGGCAGATGCTGTTCAGCTTCTTTTTTGGCCTCTTTTCGCTGTTTCACGTCTTCAACTACGCCTTTGCCTATGGCCGTTATCCACCGGCGGCTGACCTGATTG
This sequence comes from Yoonia sp. R2331, assembly GCF_041103235.1. Lineage (NCBI taxonomy): Bacteria > Pseudomonadati > Pseudomonadota > Alphaproteobacteria > Rhodobacterales > Paracoccaceae > Cognatiyoonia > Cognatiyoonia denitrificans. The sequence continues at coordinate 260,274 of NZ_JBGCUN010000001.1, forward strand.
CGGTCTTTGCGGCGGCGTTGTTGCTGCTCTGGCGGCCGCATTCGGCCCGCGCGCTGGCACTTTTGATGCTGGCGAGCCTGATTTCCACGATCGCGCAGGCCCCGGCGCAATCAAACCATACGATGCTGCGCACGGTGGTGGTGATCGGCTATTGGCTGTCGTTCCTGTGGACGTTTGTCCGTGCCAAGGACTCGCGCGAGATTTTCGACAACTTCGTTCTCGCCGGGCGCGGGTCGCTTATCGTGATGTATATTTTCGGCATCTTTCACAAGATTAACACCGACTTCCTGAACCCTGAGACCAGTTGCGCAGTGACGTTGTGGCAGGACATGCCGGCGCCGCTGAGCATGGTGCAGGGGTATTGGATGGACCAGCTTGCGATCTATGGCACTTTTGGAGTGGAAGGCGCGATTGCGATTGCCCTGATCATTCCGCGAACGCGCTATCTTGGGCTGGTCTTCGGTATCGGGTTCCACTTGATGCTGGGGCTGTCGGATTATGCCGCCTATATCGCCTTCACGACGCTGTCGATTGCCATGCATGTGCTGTTCCTGAGCCGGACCCAGACCGCGCGCATGGTGGGTTCGCCCGAGATGGCGTTTATCCGGGAACGCATCCAGCAGCCCTTGGGCGTGGCCGCGTTCCTGATCTTTCTGACCGGTGGTGCGCTGGCGATGTACCGCCATGATTTCAGCCTGTCGAACCTGTGTTTGCTGCCCTTTGTGCTGCCGCTTTGCTGGTTGATCCTGCGCTATGGGCGCGAGGAGACGGGCCAGAGCCACACCAAGGCGGCCTGGGTCATTGGGTTCGTCGCGGCAGGGATTTACTTTGCCGGTGGGGCCGCCCCTTACTTTGGACTGAAGACCGCGCAGTCGATCAATATGTTCGCGAACCTGCGGCTGGAGGAAGGCGTAAGCAACCACGTCGTGTTCCCCAATCCGCCGGGGCCGTTTACTTATCTTGAGGACGTAGCGGTGGTCACGGAAGCCTCTGAAAGCGGGTTCCTCCGGGACTATCAGCAGCGTGGTTTTGCGATCGTCTACTACGATCTGATCGCGCATCTGGCAGACAATCCGGGCGTGACGGTCAGCTTTGACATGGGCGGGCAGAGCTACACAAATGTTTCTGCCGCTGATGTCCAGAGCGATATCGATGGGATGCTGCACGGGCCATGGGTGCGCAAGTGGTTCCATTTTCAGCCGGTGCAACTGGAGCGGCCTGAGGGGTGTACGCTTTAGGGGAACGGCAGTCTTGCGGGAGAAGGGTCAATTCGCTGCGCTCGAACGAACGTCCGCTTCAAGAAAACGTAAATCGGAACTCATCCGAAGAATAGCGACCGTAGGGCTAACCTAGGTCGCGCAAACTTCGGGGTGTCGGCCATATGTGTGGACATTCGGTCTGCCCCTCAAACCATCCGGCTTCCACACCACGAACTTCAATTAAATCTGCTACGAAAAACAGAACTGCACCGCAAAGCCAGAGGGTAAGAAACCGATAAACAAACGGTCGATCATCTCGGGTCAGCGGTATTCGATTGGGCTTGTTTTCAAGCATTGCCATCTTTTGTTTGAATTTGCGCTGAAACAAAAAAAATCCGAAAAAAACGCAACCTGCAAAGCCAACGACTGACAGGCCATAGCCCAGACAACCTATCGAGCCTGCTCCCATCATTTACGTTCTTCCCTTCGGATTTCTGGGCGAGGTTTGCTTCAGGACACTGCTATCACTTGGACTGGCCGCGTAGAAGGACACTTGGCGTGTTTATTTGACCGACAGGGCTTAGCCGCCATTCGAGCAGGCTGCAGCATCGGTCAACGTGGGCTCAAAGCAGACATCTAATATAAAGGAAGGCCCCACAGATGTGCGGGGCCCTTTGCCCGGATAGGTGGGCAGATTGCTCACCCTACGTTTCAGCGCAATTATCCCAAAACCCGCGTGATCGCTTGGTCGACGGCGTCGGTGATCTGGTCCAGATCATCGGCTGTCGCGATGAGCGAGGGGGCGAAGAGGAGGGTGTTGTTGAACCCCGGCAGTGAGCGGTTGGTGGCGCCGATGATCACTCCTTGGGCCATACAGTCGGCGACAATCGCGCCGACTTCCTTTTCGCCCACAGGCTCTTTGCTGTCGCGGTCGGTGACCAGTTCGGCACCTGCGAAAAGGCCTTTGCCACGCACGTCGCCGATCCATTTGTGCTTGTCCTGAAGGGCCAGCAGGTTGCTGTTCAGATGCGCGCCCATGGTGGTGGAGTTCTCCAGCAGCCCCTCTTCCATGATGATGTTCATGTTCTCGATCGCCGCCGCAGGGCCGCCGGTGCAGCCGCCAAAGGTCGAGATATCGCGGAAGTAGCCCATCTTGTCGGTGTCGTCCTTGAACTGTTCGAACACCGCATTGGTGGTCACGCAGCAGGAAATCGCCGCATAGCCAGAGGCGACGCCTTTGGCCATCGTGACGATGTCGGGCTGGACGCCGTATTGCTGGTAGCCAAACCAAGTGCCGGTGCGCCCGATGCCGCAGACGACCTCATCAATGTGCAGCAGGATGTCGTACTTTTTGCAGATCTCCTGCACCTTTTGCCAATAGCCTTCGGGCGGGGTGATGACGCCGCCGCCTGCGGTGATCGGCTCAAGGCAGAGCGCGCCAATGGTGTCGGCACCTTCGCGCAGGATCACCTCTTCAATCGCTTCGGCGGCTTTGATGCCGTATGCCTCACCAGTGGAGCCGTCCTGGCTGCGGTATTCAAGGCAGTGCGGGACGCGGACGAAGCCGGGGGTGAAGGGGCCGTATTGCGCGTTGCGCTCGTCCTGACCGCCTGCGGACATCGTGGCGATGGTGGAGCCGTGGTAGTCACGCTCGCGGTAGAGGATTTTGGACTTTTTGCCGCCGTGGTGCTTGTGGCTGATCTGGCGAACCATCTTAAAGGCTTTCTCGTTCGCCTCTGACCCGGAGTTGGCGTAGTAGACGCGATCAAGTCCGGGCATTTTGTCGATCAGCATTTCGGCGAATTGCGAGCCGGGGATCGTGCCAAGGGTGCCGCCGAAGAAGCACATCTTGGTCACGGCGTCAGAGATCGCCTTGCCCATACGCTCGCGGCCATAGCCGATGTTGACGGTCCAGACGCCGCCAGAGACAGAATCGATATGTTCTTTGCCCTTGATATCCCACAGGCGCATGCCCTTGCCTTCGACGATGATGCGCGGGTCAATGGACTCAAAAGGTTTGTGCTGCATCAGGTGGTGCCAGATATGGGCACGGTCGGCTTCGACAATCTTTTCGGGGTCGTTGGTCAGGGCTTGCAGGTTCATGGCGTCCTCCTATCAGGCATGCGAATCCCCCGCGCGCAGCGGGACAAGGATGGCCTAGTTTGCCCAAGAATCGCGGTCTGCCAATAGGGCCAGTTCGACCCTTGCGTAAGACCAGGCTAAAGCTCTGCTCCGGCGCGAATTTCGCGCCAGCGCAGGCAGAAACCTTTTTGGCGCGGGTGCGGCAAGGTCGCGGTCAAGGGTGCGAGCGACGTCGGCGATGCGGCGGTTGGTGACCGCCATGTCGGGGTCGGATGCAGGCCGGTTGCGGACCACGATCCGGTGATGCCCAATGCCAAAGATACGGCGCACGCTGGTCCCCCAAAGCCGGCCAAGATGACGCCCCAGTTGCGATCACCACCTAGCCGGGCGTATTCCACTAGTGTCAGCGCGTTTGTCATCTTTGTTTGGGCGGTGCGGCGGCTTGCGCGAACCCGTAGTGTCTGGCGACCGTGCTTTCATCCCGTGCAGCACCCGGCGCCAGTCCGGTTGTCACAAAGCGCGGCTGCAGGTCAGCAAGGCAGGTCGATTTGATGAAGTCGAACAAGTGCGTCCCCATTGGTGCGCAGGTTGTCTACATTTGACTTTTCGGTCAGGTGATCTGGTGTTGCCGGGGTCCTGACCGTCGGTTGAGCCAAAAAGGGCAGAAGGCAGATTGAATTGAGCGATCTTGAGGTGGCGGCGGCATTTTGCGCGGTGCTGTTGATCCTATTGGTGGTTTTGCGGCTGCGGCTGCGGCGGCGCGACCCGGACCGGATGCCGGGCAATGCGATCCTAGTGGATGGGTCAAACGTCATGCAATGGGGCGGTGATCCGTCGCTGAAGGTGCTGACGCGCGTTGTCAAAAAGCTGGAGGATGAAGGGTTGAAGCCTTACATCTGCTTTGATGCCAATGTGGGCTACAAGCTGGGGGATCGGTTTGCAGGTCATGATGCAATGGCCGCAAAACTGGGACTGTCCCCGAAACAGGTGTTTGTGGTGGACAAAGGTGTGATCGCGGATGGCGTGCTGCTGGACCTCGCCGCAGAGCACGCCTTGTCCATTGTGACCAACGATCGGTTTCGTGATTGGACAGTGACACACCCTTGGGTGAAAGATCACCGGAGGTTCCGGCGCGGGACATGGAAACAGGGATCGGTCGTGTGGGGGTCTGGGCGAAAACGTTGAAGTGGTTGGCAGGCATTGCAGCGGTCGGATTGGGGGCTTTGGTCGCCTGCAGTCCGCGCGCGGCAGACCTGCGCGCAGCCCCAGATGGGGCGTTGCGGGTGGCGAGTTACAACGTGCACTACATCATCCTGAACCAGGAGACCGGGGCGTGGTCTGTGGGCGATTGGGAGCGGCGCAAAGGTCCGATGGATGCCGCCTTTAAGGCCATGGGGGCTGACATCGTGGCCTTCCAAGAGATGGAGAGTTTCGCCCGGGGCGGCGACGGGAACGTGAACCTTGCCCGCGACTGGTTGCTGGCGCAGAACCCCGGCTATGCCGCAGCGGCGAGCGGTGATGCACGGGTCTTTCCGTCAACGCAGCCGATCTTTTACCGCACCGACAGGCTAGAGATGCAGGATCAGGGGTGGTTCTTTTTCAGCGAGACGCCGGATGTGATCTATAGCCGGACGTTCAACGGATCATTCCCGGCGTTTGCGTCCTGGGCGCTGTTTGCTGTCGATGGGGCCACGCTGCGGGTGGTCAATGTGCACAACGATTACGCCAGCCGGTCGAACCGACGATTGTCGTCAGAGCTGATCGCTGCGCGGGTGAAACCTTGGGTCGACGCAGGCGAGCGGGTGATGGTTGTGGGCGATTTCAATGCGCGGAGCGGTGGGGTGCCGCTGACGCTGATTGAAGAGGTGGGGATCGATTTCGTGCCGCTCCGCGGGTCGACCTATCATGTGAACCGGGGGTTGAACCTGTTCGGTGCGATTGACCATTTGGGGGTGTCTGACGGGGTGCGGCTGGTGGGTGAAACGCAGGTTCTGCGCCAGAAATTCGGCGGTGAGTGGCCCAGCGATCATTACCCGGTGGTGGGCGATTTTGTGATCGAGTGAGCTGGGGTGAGGCAGTGCTTATGAGGTCGCGGGGGCCGGGCAGCGGCGGAAGGCGGCAACGGCGGCACCGGCATCCGCCAGATCGGCGGTAATCGTCAGCGGCCCTGCCGTGGCAGTCGCCCGGTCGTTGAATTGCAACCCGTTCAGCACATTGCCAAAGCCGCTGTCCTTCACGGTCAGGCGCGCGCCGTCCGTGACGTGCCGGTCGGTGCCAATGGCAATCGGGTTGGGGCCTGCGAACTGCATCCCGAAGGTGGGGCTGTCGGGCCACGTGTCCTGCAAGAGCGTCAGGGTCAGCGCATATTCCGGCAGACTTGCGTCATAGGTGATGGTGAATTCTGCCGCGTCCGTGGTGTGTGTCAGGGTGCAGATCGGGATGGGCGAGAACTCCCACGCGGCGGCGGGGCTGGCGAAGAGGAGAAGGGGGATAAGGTGGCGCATCACAGAAACTTAATCCGCGGCGCCGTTTCGGCCAGTGCCGAAATCCTTCAAGGATTTCGTCCGCAGTCTTTCAAAGACTGCGGCGGCGCGAAATGGCAGGTGTTGTGACCCGCCGGATCGGTGCGCGATTACAAAAGATCACGAATTGACCGGCATTTTCGACGACCTGAAAGCCGCGTCGGTCAATTTCCATCAGAAAGCGGTCCAGACCTGCATAGCGCTCCACATCTTTCGCCTTGCGCCGGATCACGGCACCTTGTTGCACGGCTTTGCTTGCAAAGAGATCGTTCAGCCAGACCTCTGGCGACAGGGGGGAGGGGCGTATCTGCATCGCCCAACCCTCTTTCGTCAAAGTTAATACAAAGTGAAAACCAGCCGGGTCACCGCCGCATCGACGTTAGGCGCGAGAGAGCCACTACCGTCCCTTGCGCCGTTTCACGCCGCCGCGCATCCCACCCCGACCCATCGTTGAGCGGCCCGAAGACTTCTGCGCGTCGTCCACGGCCTTATCCACCGCATATTGCCGCGCGAGCGGATCGTCAGCCAAAGTAAGTTCAACGGTCTCAAGCCGCTTCAGCTCATCCCGCAAACGGGCGGCCTCTTCGAACTCTAGGTTCTCGGCGGCTTTGCGCATGTCTGCGCGCAAGCCCTCCATCACCGCTTCGATGTTCGAACCGGCTTGCTTATTATCAATCTTGGTCGTCACGCGGGATTGGTCGGTGTCGCCTTTGTAGAGACCGGCCAGAATGTCCTCGACGTTCTTCTTGACCGTCGCAGGCGTGATCCCGTGTTCTTTGTTATAGGCGATCTGCTTGGTGCGGCGGCGCTCTGTCTCTTTCAGCGCGCGTTCCATCGACCCGGTGATGCGGTCGGCGTACATGATCACGCGGCCATCTGCGTTCCGCGCCGCCCGGCCGATGGTTTGCACCAGCGAGGTTTCGGACCGCAAGAAGCCTTCCTTATCCGCATCAAGAATGGCCACAAGCCCGCATTCGGGAATATCCAGCCCCTCGCGCAGCAGGTTGATCCCGATGAGCACGTCAAAGGCCCCAAGTCGAAGATCACGCAGGATCTCGATCCGCTCGATCGTGTCGATGTCCGAATGCATGTAGCGCACGCGGATGCCCTGCTCGTGCATGTATTCGGTCAGGTCTTCGGCCATGCGTTTGGTGAGCGTAGTGCAGAGCGTGCGATAGCCGGCCTTTGCCACGCGGCGCACCTCGTCCAGCAGATCATCGACCTGCATTTCGACCGGGCGGATCTCGACCTGCGGATCGAGGAGGCCGGTCGGGCGGATTACCTGTTCGACAAAGACACCGCCGGATTGTTCCAGCTCCCACGACTGGGGCGTGGCGGACACAAAGACCGATTGCGGGCGCATGGCGTCCCATTCCTCGAACTTGAGCGGGCGGTTGTCCATGCAGGACGGCAGCCGGAAGCCGTGTTCAGCCAGCGTGAATTTGCGCCGGTAGTCGCCTTTGTACATGCCACCGATCTGCGGCACGGAGACGTGGCTTTCATCGGCAAAGACGATGGCGTTGTCGGGTATAAATTCAAACAACGTGGGCGGTGGTTCACCCGGTGCGCGGCCCGTCAGGTAGCGCGAATAGTTTTCAATGCCGTTGCAGACGCCGGTCGCCTCTAGCATTTCAAGATCGAAGTTGGTGCGCTGTTCCAGCCGCTGGGCTTCCAGCAGTTTGCCATCGGCCACCAGTTGATCCAGCCGCACACGCAGCTCTTTCTTAATGCCGATGATGGCCTGCTGCATCGTCGGTTTCGGTGTCACATAGTGGCTGTTTGCGTAAACGCGGACCTTGTCGAAGGTATCCGTCTTTTCGCCGGTCAGCGGGTCAAATTCGGTAATGCTCTCCAGCTCTTCGCCAAAGAATGACAGCTTCCACGCGCGGTCATCAAGGTGGGCAGGCCAGATTTCCAGACTGTCGCCGCGCACGCGGAACGAGCCGCGCTGAAATGCCTGATCGTTCCGGCGGTATTGCTGCGCGATCAGGTCGGCCATGATCTTGCGCTGGTCGTAACTTTTGCCGGCGTGGATGTCCTGCGTCATCGCGCCGTATGTTTCGACAGAGCCGATACCGTAGATGCAGGACACCGAAGCCACGATAATCACATCGTCGCGTTCCAACAGCGCCCGCGTGGCCGAGTGGCGCATACGGTCGATCTGTTCGTTAATCTGGCTTTCTTTTTCGATGTAGGTGTCGGACCGGGCGACGTAGGCCTCTGGCTGGTAGTAGTCGTAGTAGCTGACGAAGTATTCGACGGCATTGTCAGGAAAGAAGCCTTTGAATTCGCCATAAAGCTGGGCGGCCAGCGTCTTGTTTGGGGCAAGGATGATGGCGGGGCGCTGGGTTTCCTCGATCAGCTTGGCCATGGTAAACGTCTTGCCGGTGCCGGTCGCCCCCAGCAGCACCTGGTCGCGTTCACCTGCGTTGATCCCTTCGGTCAGTTCGACAATCGCTGTGGGCTGATCGCCTGCGGGTTCGAATTCTGTCTTCATCACAAAGGCTTTGCCGCCTTCCAACTTTTCGCGGGACCGCACGTCGGGTGCGGGGTTGGACAGATAGGCGGCGTCGGAAATCTCGCGCTTGTCGGTCTGTGCGTAGGCCATGGGGGATTCCTTTGCGGGTTGGCCTATAGTTGGCCCCACGGCTGTCAGGATCAACCCCACCTCCTGACAGGACATGTCAGCAGTCTTTTGGCCCAATCCGAGGGAGAAAACCGCTTTGTCGCGGGATCGTCGCCAATTGTGGCCAAAAGTTGACGCGATTTCAGATAACCTTTATCGCTGGCTTTGCGAAAACAGGGACCCTTACATGTTTGATATCAGGTATTTAGCGGCAAGTCTGGCTTTCACGCTTGCGGCCAGTGGCGCGCAGGCTGCGACGGTGAATGCCACTATTGGTGGGCCAGACATGTTCGAGGTCGGTGAATTCTTTGCGGTGATCGCTGATATCGAAGTGACGCCGAGCAGCAATCCGGTCGTTGTCCTTGGCGCACCGCAGTTGCTAAGCTGGGATCAGGTGGTTTTGACGGCAAGCTTCGATGGCGGGAACGGTTACATGGAAGATGTGACGATGACCGACACGTCGGCGCCATCTCCGAATATCGCGACCGCAGACCTGTTTGATTTGAACCCGATCAGCTTTTTCCCAGACTTTGTGCCGGATTATACCGCGCCGGGTGTCTATACGCAGACGCTGACCGGGTCAGTGAAATTCTTTGAAGAACAAAGCGTCACCTTTATCGAATCTGTCTGTAATCGGGTCAGTACGCGTTTCGGAAGTTATTGCGCGGGTTACACAGATGTTGTGCGCACCGAATTGCGCAACGTCGAAGTCGACAGTGCCACATTTACAGTGTCGCGTGACATCACCGTTGTGTCCCCCATTGCCCCCGTGCCGCTTCCTGCCCCTGCTTTGATGCTGCTGACGGGTCTGGGCGGCTTGGTGGCGATGCGGCGGCGTCGCGGATAAATGCATTGCACAAGGCGGCTGCTGTGTCACAGTCGGCCAATGATACGCGCAATCCTTATAGCTCTTCTGATTTGCGGCCCTGCCACGGCCGATCCGGTACAAAATGTAATCGCTGCGGCCGAACGGTCGTTTGACAGGTTGCCAGACGTGCAAACGGTCGATCAGATCGCAGGGCTTTGCGGGGCTGACGCGGGCGTTGACCCCCATGCCGCCTATTGCACCAGCCAGAATATGATCTTCCGGGCCGAGGCCGGACAGACCGCGGAGCAAGACCTTTATTATGTGGCACATCTTTTTGGTCATGCGGTCCAGGTGCGCCATGGCATTGCTGATGTTGCCCTGCGCACGATCAGCGCGAACCGCGACCGCGAAACCGAATTGCGCCGGGATGTTGAGCGCATGGTTGATTGCCTTGCTGGTGTGATCCTTTCGGTTGCAGGCCAAGAGGAATATGACCTGACACAGGAATTTGCGGTTGAACCCTTTGCCAGGCCACATTGGGGCCGTGATCCATTGTCAAACGGTCCATGGGTCGAAGTGGGGCTACAAGAGCGGGCGACATGGCTGGCAAAAGGGCTTTCTGGTGGTCATCCCGGCGTGTGCGATACCGAAAATTTCCCTGCCGATCTGGCGGTTGCGGCCTTTCGCCGTTGACGCCACGCGCGGCATCCCTACCTATCGGATAACCGATGAAGGAGCGCCCGATGTCAGAGCATATTGATCCCGAAAAACTGAACCGTCTGGCCGAGGTGGCCGTGCGCACCGGTGTGAACCTGCAAAAGGGGCAGGACCTGATCATCACGGCACCCATGGATGCGCTGCCGCTGGTGCGGCTGATTGCAGAGCACGCCTACAAGGTCGGTGCGGGGCAGGTGCTGCCGTTCTTTTCCGACGATGCGATCACGCTGGCCAGGTTCACGCATGGCCATGACGAGAGTTTCGACAAGGCCCCCGGCTGGTTCTTCGAAGGCATGGGCAAGGCGTTCAGGGAAGGGGCGGCGCGCATGGCTGTCTCTGCCGAGGATCCGATGCTGTTGGCCGAGGTGGACCCTGCCAAAGTCGCCCGCGTCAGCAAGGCCACGTCGATTGCACGTAAACCCGCGATGGACCCGATTGTGGGCTTTGAGGTGAACTGGAATATTGTGGCCTATCCCGGTGCCGGTTGGGCGGCGCAAGTCTTTCCGGACCTGCCGGTGGAAGAGGCACAAGGCAAGCTGATGGATGCGATCTATGCGGCGTCGCGTCTGGAAGGCGACGATCCGGTCGCCAACTGGGAAGCGCATACCGCAGAGCTGAAGAAGCGGGTGAAGTGGCTCAACGACCACAACTTTGCCAGCCTGCACTACACCGGTCCGGGCACCGACCTGATGCTGGGCTTGGCCGAAGGGCATATCTGGAAAGGCGGTGCCTCGCCTGCGCTGAATGGCGTGACGTGCCAGCCGAATATCCCCACGGAAGAGGTGTTTACCTGCCCGCATGCCTACAAGGTCGACGGCACGGTGTCCGCGACCAAGCCATTGGCGCATCAGGGCACGGTGATCGAGGATATCTCTGTGCGGTTCGAAGCGGGCAAGATCGTGGAGGCGACGGCCAGCAAGGGACAAGATGTGTTCCGCGAATTGCTGGCCGTGGACGATGGGGCCAGTCGGATCGGAGAGGTGGCACTGGTGCCGCATTCTTCGCCCATCTCGCAGTCCGGCACGCTGTTTTTCAACACGCTGTTTGACGAAAACGCATCTTGCCACATCGCACTAGGCCAGTGCTATGCCGACACGATTGAGGGCGGGTCAGAGCTGTCACCTGAAGAGCTGAAACAGAAGGGCGGCAACCAGAGCCTGATCCACGTGGACTGGATGATGGGGAGCGACGCGGTAGACATCGACGGCATCACCCGGTCCGGCGACCGCGTGCCCGTGATGCGCGGGGGTGAGTGGGCCAGCTAACCCACGATCCGGCGGCGCAGGTGTCTAATGATCTTACGCAAACCGCCGGGGCCAGTGGCTTGCGCCATTAGATACTTGCTACCCTCTGCGGTCTTGGCCTTTGACGCGGCTGCGTTGAAGCCCGCCTTTTTACGCTCCCGCTTGATAATCTTTGTGAACGCGTCAGAGGTTTTGACGCGGTCCTTGCCAGCGATCTGCTTGAAATAGCGCTCCTGTGCTTTGCGCCCCCGCAATGCGGCATAGAAAGGCGTCAGGTCTTCGGTTTCACCCAAAGCGTAGGCCAATAGCGGCTTGGCGGCTTTCAGTTTGACCAGCGGGATGGCGATCCCATGGCCCTGAAACGGTGTGTTGATGTGGTGCAGGTTGGATTGATCCAGCCGTGCGACATGGGCGCGGTCCAAGGGATGGTGCATGTCGTAGACACACAGCACCCGCTTGGCATGCAGCGATTTGCCCACAGCGTCGTTGTTGTCGCCCATCCATGTCTGTTTGCGCGCCACCGGAAACCGCTTTTCCCATGGCACAAGATCACGGTTCAGCGTTGTCTGCGGCGACAGGGCCAGAACGGTGGTGGCTTGCACCTGATCGGCAAAGGCGATGGCCGCAAAGCCGCCCATCGACGTGCCATAGGTCACGATGTTGTCGAACTGGTCGAACAGGCCAGCGGCGCGCAGCTTTGCCAAGGCGGGCGACAGGCACGGCGCCTGATACCAGTCGCCTGCCTTGGGTTTGACCGCAATGTGCGACACCTTTTGCGCGCGAAACAGTTTGGCCCCCCAGCCGTGCCGAAACAGGTCCGTTTCCGAAAAGTCGCCCTGCGCGTTTTCAAAGGTGATCACTAGGGTTCCGGTGCCATAGAAATAGCCGTCCAGCACATAGCGTCCGGTGTCATACAGCAAGTGATGTGCCCAATGGGCCGGGGCGTTAAGCTTGACGGGCTGAAACGGTGGCTGATCTGTCACGGGGGTCTCGGTTTCTTGCGGGCGCTGGCCCCTTGTAACAGGGGCGTTGGGTGTGGCAAGTAAGGGCGACCTTAGCCGGAGTGCCATCATGCGAGCCAGAATCTATCGCCCCGCCCGTACCGCCATGTCATCCGGCACGGCCAAGACCAAGCAATGGGTTCTGGATTACGAAAAGGACAGTGCGCGCCAGATTGATCCGCTGATGGGCTGGACATCTTCAAGCGATACGCAGACCCAGGTGCGCCTGACCTTTGACAGCAAAGAGGCCGCCGTCGCCTATGCCCGCGAAAACGGGATTGATGCGGTTGTCACCGAACCCAAACCGCGCCGCGCCAACATCCGCAAGGGCGGCTATGGCGAGAATTTTGCGACCGACCGGCGCGGGGCCTGGACTCACTAAGCCGCGTTATTCGCAGCCGATCCCGTTGCCATCACGGTCAAGACCATAGATGTCCTGACCGACCACGCGCACCGGTCCGCGGACATATGCCGGCCCATTGCCACTGCCACAGGCGCAATCCACATCCGACGCAATCGGGGGCTTGCCAAGGGCCGCCCCCTCGCGCCATATCGGGCGCGTGCGGTCCCATAGCTCAACTGGATAGAGCAGCTGACTTCTAATCAGCAGGTTGAGGGTTCGAGTCCTTCTGGGATCGCCAATCCAGAAAATTGAGGATCGCCTGCCGGGTGATGTCGCCACGGGTGGCGTGGCGGTGGTTTTCGATCAGACGGCCATAAAGCTGTGTGCCGATGAAAAAGGGCAGGGTGGTTTCGACCTCGGACAGGGGGATCGGGTGCCCGGCGAGGATGGCGGCCAGATCAGCGCGCGGCACACCGCACAGGGTGGGGCCGGGGGCGGGGCAGTGGATCGTGGCCCAGACCAGAAACTTGGCAACGTCACGTGCCAGCGGCAGCCATGCAGTGCCTTGCACATCAACACCGGTCATCACTCCGTCCGCATAGTGCAGGTTGATCGCGGCAAAGTCGCCGTGGGACGCAGCCTGCGTGACATCGACGCCATGCAGGTCCGCGGCCATATCGCTGAGCGCGTTATGCAGTGCCCCCAGCATGCCCGCATCAAGTGGCGGGATCGCACGGCCTTGCAATCGTTTCAGCCAATAGCCCGGACCAAAAGATCCGACCCGGTTGCGCGGGCCGACATAGGTCGCGAGCCACGCCCCGGCCTGTTGCATCAGCTGTGCGCGTTCGGCGGGTGTTGCATCCGCAATCACCCCGGTCAGGCGCGGACCGGCGGCATGGGACAGCACCACAACCCCCAAATCGGGTAGTGCCGCCAGGCAACGGTTGATCTGAAGCGGACCGGTGGACAGGCGCGGTGTGACCTCTGCCAGCTCTTCCTGCGTTGCGGTCACGATGGCGGCGGCATCGTCGGTCAGGAACCATTTGAAGACCGCAGGTGCGGTGCCGTATTGCCCGGCAAAGACCTGCGACCGGTCGCCCAGCTTTAGTGTCCCTGTCAATTGGCAAGCGGGGATCGCGGCCAGGTGGGTCTGGGCGGCGGTCAGGGCGCGGGCGCGGTCGGCATCGGTAAAACGGGACAATTGGCGGACTTTCGCGCGGTGGGTGGAGGACAGAAAAATGACGTGCGGTTCACGCAATATCTGGTAGCTTGCCCCAAAACAGGCCCAAGGTCGAGCAGGCAGGACCATGAAAGCACTTATGATAAGCGCCATTTTGGCGTTGGCGGCCTGTGCCGCACCACCGCCCCAAGTCACACGCAATCAGATGGCCTTTGCCCCGTTGCCTCAGGTCAGCGTCGGGCAGGTGCTGAACCAGATGCGCGCGCAGAACGGGCTGCCACCCCTGCGTCGCAATGCAACGCTAGACCGGATCGCCCAGTCACATGCAGCCGACATGGTCGGCACGGGCCGTTTTTCACATCAGGGCCGGGATGGACGCGGGTCCTGGCAGCGGGCGCAAGCGGCAGGTTATAACCCGCGGCTGGTGGCCGAAAACCTCGCTTGGGGTCCCTATGAAACGGGCGGGGTGCTGCGGCTTTGGCAGGGCCGCTCCGATCATCGGTCCAACCAGATGCACCCCCGCGCGCAAGAGTTCGGCTTTGGTATCGCCGGGACCGGGTCCCGGCGACATTGGGTGCTGGTCGTGGGCACCGCGTTCTAAGGCAAAGACCCCCTAAAGCAGGAAGTCGGTCGCGTCCGCATCCACAAAGGCGAGGCCCTCGATCAGAACCGAACCGGTGCCCCCAAGTTGGGTCAGATCCAGCAGCGTCGCGCCACCACCTGCGTCCGACAGCGCCGGAGCCACAACGCTGACATAGTCTGGAATGCGGATGCCAAAGTCGCGCAGGTCGATCTTGTCCACGCCGTTTGCAAAGTCGGTGATCGTGTCAAAGCCGGCGTCGCGCCGGAACACGAAGATGTCGGCCAGATTGCCCCCGGTGAGTTCATCATCACCAGAGCCACCCGCGATGATGTCCGCACCTGCGCCACCGTCCAACGTGTCGTTCCCGGCACCGCCATAGAGCCTGTCGCTGCTGGTGCCGCCGCCAAGCTGATCGTCGCCGCGCCCGCCATGCAGGATGTCCTGACCGCCGCGGCCCTCGGCGATGTCGTCGCCATCGCCCATACGCAGCATGTCAATTCCGGTATCGCCGTCAAAGGTGTCGTTGCCCGCACCCCCGTACATGGCATCATCGCCAGCGCCGCCAAAGAAGGCATCATCGCCTTTGCCGCCCCGGATCATGTCATTCCCGGTGCCTGCCACACCACTGTCATCCCCGTCACCAGCATAGATCAGGCTGTCGGTGCCCAAAGTGGTGATGTCGTCGTTCCCGGCACCGCCAAAAATCTCATTCGCGCCGCTTTCATCGAACACGAGGTCATCGCCATCGCCTGCACGAATGTCATCATCGCCGGTCCCGCCGTAGAGTGAATCATCACCCGTCCCGCCAAAGATGTCGTCGTTCCCACCACTGCCAAGCACCACATCGCTGTCGGCCCCCGCATAGATATCATCATTGCCGCCACCGGCGTAAATGAAGTCCTCTCCGTTTCCGCCGACCATCAGTTCACGGTAAATGCTGCCGTTCAGGATGTCCGACCCGTCACCGCCATATAGGAAGTCATTGCCGGAACCGGCTGACAACTCATCATCGCCGCCGCGTCCGTGCAGCGTGTCGGAATCGTTGCCGCCAAAGAAAAAGTCCGCGCTGTCACCGCCAAACAGCCGGTCGCTGCCATTGCCGCCATAGACGCTGCCGTTGACCTCTCCATTGCGGCTTTCCAGCCGATCGTCCCCATCCTCCAGGTCGATGTTGCCGTTGATGAGGCCGACATTGTCGACGATGTCGATGCCGTCCAGCATATTGATATTGCCGTTGATGAGGCCGGAGTTCTCAATCGTCTCGCCGTTGTCGTTGCCTTGATAGGCCAAGTTAGGGGAAGAGATCTCACCCGAGTTGACCAGGAGGTAAATCTCCGGTGAGGCCGATTGGTTGTGCCAGATTGCGGCATTGCTGGTCTCGGTCACCTGGATGCGGCCTGCGTTGACGATCGTGGCACTTTCGCCAATGGAGTTGATGCCGTAGCGCTCGGCCAGAATATCACCGGTGTTATTCACCTCGTTGCCGGATGTGGTTTCACCCAACCCACCCATGTAGACGCCGGTGTCACCGGTGATGGTGCCTGCGTTGAACAGGGTGTTGCCACCCTCGCGCTGGACCACGCCCCAGAAACCGCCGTTGATGTTTCCATAGTTGGCAACTTCGCCGTTCATCCATGTCCGCACGCCAATGTTGTTGGCGCCATTCACGCTGCCGAAGTTGGTGAACTTGTTGGAACTCTCCACCATGTCGACGGCCATCTGCTCTGCCGCGATAACCCCGTAATTGGTGATTTCCGAACTGCTGCCATAGGTCTCGATCGCGTCGGCGGTTGAGACAACCGAGGCGGTTTCCGAGATAAAGATCGTGTTGTTCGAAACCGGGGCGGTGCTGGTGCCCAGCAGGATCGCGGGTTCGATTGTGCTGTCGGTGAAGGTGAAAATCCCAACATTGGCCGACAGGAAGACGTCGTTGCGTCCAACGCCTTCGATGACGCTGTCGTCGTCGCTGTAGACTTGAACGCCATCGACGACGACGAGGTCCTCACCGTTTGCCAAGGTGATCTGAGCGCCAGCGCCGCCGCCTGTAATTGTTCTGACTTGTGCCATAATTGTCCCCTGATTTTGAATTGCAATGCAGCCTCGCGCCGGTGCGCGTGCCAAAAAAGTAGAAATAGGCTAACGCAATGGGCCCGCAATTTTAAGAAAAAACCACGCCGGGCAGGCGGTGGAAAAGATGACTTGACTGATCCGCGCGCAGCCTGGCCGAGCTACAGTAAGAAGTCCGCGGCGTCAGCATCCGCAAAGGCCAGACCTTCGATCCTGATCGTTCCGGTGCCGCCAAGCTGACCAAGATCAAGCAGCGTCGCACCACCGCCCGCGTCGGACAGGGCCGGGGCCACGATGCCTGCATAGTCAAGGATGCGCAGGCCAAAATCGTGCAGATCAATCGTGTCTTCGCCATCAACAAAGTCGATGATCACGTCAAAGCCCGCGCCGCGGTGAAATACGAAGGTGTCGGCCTGTTTTCCGCCGGTCAAAAGGTCATCGCCCGTGCCGCCATTGATCCGGTCCGCACCCGCGCCGCCGTTAATCGTATCTGCACCCGCGCCGCCAAAGAGCGTGTCCGAGCTGGTGCCGCCGCCAAGCCGGTCGTCACCGGACCCGCCATGAATAATGTCCTGACCACCGCGGCCTTCAGCGATGTCGTCGCCCGACCCCATCCGTAGTGTGTCGTTGCCGCCTTCGCCGTCCATCTCATCATTGCCCGCACCGCCCAGCATCAGGTCATCGCCTGATCCGCCAAGGAACCAGTCGTCACCGTCGCCGCCACGGATCAGATCGTTGCCATCGCCGCCACCGCCAAAATCGGTGCCGCCGCCGCCATAGATTTCATCATTGCCAGCGCCACCTTCAAGGATGTCGATGTTGCCCAGCCCAAAGATCTTGTCGTCGCCATCGCCGCCGCGCAGCTCGTTCGCTTCGGCCCCGCCGACAAGGTCATCATTGCCAGCGCCGCCATCCACGATGCCATCAACCGTGCCAGTGCGGCCGAGATATTTATCATCGCCGTCGCGCAAATTGATGTCGCCGCTGATTGTTCCGGTGTTGGTGATGCGATCCTCACCAACGCTGCCGCTATAGGCCGTCCCGGCAGACAGAATTGTGCCGGTGTTGTTCAGAAACTGCTCTTCGTCCGGGTCAGAGGCATTGTGCGCGATCGTGGCAAAGTTGTCATCAGTCGCAGAAATCAGGCCGGAGTTGTTGATGGTCAGCCCCTCATCAGCGGTGGCGACCCCATAGTAATAGCCGACGATCTGGCCCGCGTTGTCCAGCCGGGCATCGCCGTCAAAATCGGCAATGCCGTCAAAGAACATAGCGGTTTGCCCGGTGATGTCGCCCGCGTTCATCACCGAGGCGTTCACCCCGTCGATCCAGACACCATATGCCTCGCCGCTAAAGGCAAAGGCCGACGATGTGATGTTGCCGAAGTTCTGAAGATCAGCGTTGGTGCCCGCTTTGACGGCGATGCCGTTGTCGCTGTTGATGTCTCCGTGGTTCAGCAGATAGTTGAGGTTGCCCTCGATGCTGACAGCGGTCTTTTCGGCCAGGATGCTGCCGTCGTTTTTCAGATCATTGTTGTTCCCCGCAATCTTGACGCCATCATATGCACCCTGCACCAACACGCCATCCTGGATCGTCAGGTCGTTTTTCCCGTCTGTGCTGTTGAAACCGAGCTGTAGCGCCGCGGTCTGCACGATTGTTGTCAGATCGCTGTAGGACAGGATTGTGGCACCGTCGCGCAGCAACACGATGTTGTCACCCTGGCCATAGATTGCGAATTCACCGGTGCTATAGATCAGCACATCGGGCTGAACGATGAGATCCTCACCGGCAGGCAGAAAGTATGTGACGATGCCACTGCTGAGGTCGGAAGAAATGATGTTAGGCATAAAAATGTCCAATCTTTACAAATGAATAGAAAAGAAGAGCGGGCTAAAGCAGGAAGTCGCCGGAATCCGCGTTGGTAATATCGAACCCCATGATCAGGACAGAGCCGCTGCCGCCAAGTTGCGACAGGTCCAGCAGGCTGTCGCCGCCTCCGGCATCTGACAGGGCGGGGCCAACGATGCCTGCGTAATCTGTGACCCGCAGGCCATAGTCGCGCAGGTCAATCTGATCTTCGCCGTCGACAAAATCGGTGATGACATCAAAGCCTGCGTCGCGCCTGATGACAAAGGTATCCGCCTGTTTGCCACCTGTCAGCCAGTCGTCGCCAGCGCCGCCGCTGATCCGGTCGCTGCCCGCCCCGCCATCCAGCGTGTCGTCGCCCGCACCGCCGATAAGCGTGTCGATGCTTGTGCCCCCGTAAAGCCAATCATCTCCGCCACCGCCAAACAGCGTGTCCTGCCCGCCCTGGCCCGAGATGTCATCATCATGCGCACCGCCATGCAGCACATCAAAACCGCCGCCACCAAACAGGCTGTCCTGCCCGTTGCCGCCAAAGACGCTGTCGTTGCCGTTCTCTGACAGGGCGGTGACCAGATCATCGCCGTCGCCTGCGCGGATCAGGTCATCACCGTCGCCGCCATCCAGCGTGTCATTGCCGCTGCCGCCAAAGATGTTGTCCATGCCCTCGCCGCCAAAGACCGAGTCCCGGCCATTGCCGCCAAAGACAAAGTCATCCTCATCCCCGCCATCAACAAAATCATCGCCGTCCCCGCCCCGCACAGTGTCGTTGCTGGAATCGCCCAGCAGCTCATCGTCGCCGCCGCCGCCGATCAGGGTGTCGTTGCCAAAGCCGCCCTCAAAGGTGTTGGCCTCTGACCCGCCATACATGAAGTCGCGTTCAGACCCGCCCGACACGACGCCAATCACGGAACCGTCGCGGCCCTGGTAGGTGTTGATACCTGCGCCTAAGGACACATCGCCAACAATCGTGCCGGTGTTGATGATCGTGTCGCGCCCAACGGCGCCGATATAGGCGATCCGCGCGCCAATGATGTCGCCAGCATTCACCAGCCGGTAATCCTCGCCCGGATCGGATTCCGCCCGCCAGATCGCCGCGCGATTGGACGCCGCATTGCTGATCGTGCCGGTGTTCAGGATCGTGCCCTGCTGAAGCTCTGTTTTGATGGCAGAGGTTGTGCCGTGGATCGTCCCGGCGTTGTGGATCGTCACACTGGCCTGATCGGGGACAATCCAGTCGGCCAGCACGCCGATATCGCCGGTGATGGTGCCAAAATTGTCCAGCACGCCGCCATCCAGAATGAAGGTAACACCGCTTGTTCCTCCCGAGATCGTCCCGCTGTTGATCACGTTCGTGTCGTTTTCCACGAAGACGCCGGTCCCATCCGCAGAGGTGATCCGCCCGGTATTGGTCAGCTGCCCTAGGCCGCCCATTTGCACCGCCGTGCCAAGGGCTGTGATCGCGCCATCATTGGCGATGCTGGTCAGGTTGGTGATGGCGTAGATGCCGCCCGAGACCGAGGCACCATCCCCGATCTGCACGTTGTGGGACGCCCCGGCGCCGCTGGCCAGATCAATCGCACGGCCTGCGCTTTCATCCACGGCAATCACTGATGATCCGGCCCCCAGCAGGACAGAGTTGCCGCCGAGCCCCGTGATGACATCATTGTCGTTGCTGAATAGCGTCACACCGTTGCCGATGATCACGTCCGCGCCTTGCGCCAGACTGACCTGAACGCCGTTTCCGCCACCTGATGTGGAAATAAATTGTGCCAAGACTTTACCCCTCAAAACCACCGATGCTGGTGTGCATCTCCTAAAACAATGGCAAGAGCCTAGCGCAAAGCCTTTGAAACACTAAGCGGAAATCGCGCTTAGCACAGGGTAGGCCAGCCGCGCCTGCGGCGGTTGGGGGGATCAATCGCGGGGCGGAGGCGGGCCTGTGTCAGACCGCCCATAGGTAGCGGGTGACGTGGTAGAAAATCGGGGCGGCGAAAACCACGCTGTCCAGCTGGTCAACAAAGCCGCCTTGCCCGGGGATCAGATGCGACCAGTCCTTGACCCCGCGGTCGCGCTTGATTGCGGCGAAAACCAGATTTCCGAACATGCCCACCAGTGACGCCATGGCCGCCATCAGCGCAGCACCGAGTATGCCAAACGGCGTGAGCCAAGCCAGAAACCCGCCGATCACCGCGGCAGAGGCCACGCCACAGGCCATCCCTTCCCAGGTTTTGGGCGAGAGTTCAGGCGCGATGCGGGTCTTGCCGATCCGACGGCCAAAGAAAAAGTCCAACAGATCGCCCAGTTGAACGACGACAATCAGGAAGGCGATCAGCAGCACACCGCGTTCGCCATAGCCGGGGATGTCCAGCGCCATCAGCGCCGGCACGTGGCTGACGCAGAAGACGGTGATCATCAGGCCCCATTGGGTCTCGGCCACGCGGGTCATGAAGCGGGTGTAATTGCCGCGCAACGCGCTGACGATGGGCAGCAGCAGAAAGGCGTAGACCGGGATGAACACGGTATAAATCCCGTGCCAGCCGCACCAGATGAAGAAGTATTGCAGTGGCAGCACCGCAAAGAAGGCCAGCGCCAGCGACATGTGGTCGGCCCGGTTCTTGGCCGTCAGCGTCAGGAATTCGCGCATTGCGGCGAAAGAGGCAAACAGGAACAGGATCATCACGCCCAGCCGTCCTGTCAGCAGCGCCAGAGAAATCAGCGCCACCATTGCCCACCAGCTTTCGACGCGGGTGGTATAGGTGTCCAGTACCGGGTTTTGGGTGCCGGGCATCTGGCGCGCGCGGATGAATTCGCCAAACAGGGTCAGCGCCACAAGGATGCCAAACCCGCCAAGTGCAAGAAAGACGATGCTGCCAGTTGTACCGGTCATGGCGGCGTCAAGAACCGGGTTGTTCATGGCGCGGGCTCCTCTGGATCAGCAGGACGCAGATCGGCCAAGGCCGCAGAGGCGCGGGCAAGGAACGCGTCTTTGGTTTCATCCGCGCCAATGCGAAGCGGTTCGCCAAATGTGACGGTGCAGATCAGCGGCAGGGGGATCACCTCGCCCTTGGGCATGATGGAGTTGAGGTTGGCGACCCATGTGGGCACCAGATCAACATCCGGAAAGGCCTTGCCCATGTTGTAGATGCCCGCCTTGAACGGCAACAACGGGTCGGGGCCCATGTTGCGGTTGCCTTCGGGGAAAATGATCAGGCTGTCCCCCTGTTCCATCGCGGCCAGGATCTTGGCCATCGGATCGTCGTTCACCTCGCGCCGGCGGTCGATCAGGACCGCGCGGAACACTTCGCCCCCTGCAAAGGCGCGCAGCTTGTTCTTGAGCCAGTAGTCGGCGGCGGCCACGGGGCGGGTCTGGCGGCGGATCGCAGGCGGCAGCACCGACCAGATCATCGGCATATCGCCGTTAGAGGTGTGATTGGCAAAGAACACCCGCTGTTTCGGCACCGGTTCTATGCCTTTCCAGTCGGCGCGCACGGCAGTCAGGAAGCGCACAAAAAGGCGGATGATGTTGCCAACGATGTCGGCGGCCAATCGGCGCAGGGTGGCGATAACGCTATTCATGTCAGAAACTTTGCCGTGAAACGATTGGTTTGCAAAGGAAAACCGCCCCGCGCAGGGCTGCGCGGGGCGTGGGCGTGATTTATTTGATGTCGCCGTCCACGTATTCGGACAGCAGACGTTCGTTCTTGGCATCTTCCAGCCGCTGGATACGGTCGTCCGACAGGCGTTCGTCAAAGCGATACTTGACAAAGTTCACCAGGCTCAGGGTCAGCAGCAGAATGCCGATGCCCCAGTAGCCCTTGGTCGCCAGCGGTACATCGGGGGACATGTAAAGCGACAGGGCGAGCATGCCGTAGGCCACCACAACGGCGAAGCCGTTAAAGAACATGATCAGGGCGTTGTCAGATTTGAATGTATTTTGCATTTTTGAAGTCTCCTCGTTCAGGTGTCGTTATTTCTTGGTTTTCAAGCGGTTGAGCACGTCTTGTGCGGTAGAGCGGGTCGGGTCGCCGTAGCCTGCATCAGCCATGCGGTCGATGATCCCGCCTTGGTTCAGGTCGCGGTTGATCTCGGCCACGATCTGGCTTTGCTCAAACGGGTCATCCTTGCCCAGCACGCGGGCGATCAACTCTTCGGCCTCTTCGGTGGCAGAGGTCTGGCTGATCGACCCCAGCTTCATCTGGATGTCCTGTTCGCGGCGCACGGCACGGGCCTGAATGGCACCCTGTTTCAGGTCGATGATCCGGCGATGTCCGTTCTCGATTGAGCTGCGCAGGCGCATGACCTTTTGTTCCAGACGGTCGCAGGTGTCTTCGCGCAGCTTCAGTTCATTTTCCATCTGCGCGATGGCCTCGGCCGCTTGCAGCGCCATGTCTTCGTTCTTGGCCTCAAGCGCTTCTGCGGCGCGTTTGGTCAAATCCGTGATCCGTTTTTGCAACGCGCTGCGTTGTGCATGTTCGGACCGCTGGCGCTGGATCAGGCTGGCAAGTGTGGCTTTGGCGGCTTTCAGCGATGCCTCTGCCTCGCGGATTTTCTGGTCAATCAATTCGATGGCAAATGCATCGCGCACGCGGTCTTCGGCGCGGGCATTGGCCCCGACGATCAAAGTGGACAGTGTCTTGAACATCCTCATATCCTTTCGTGAACGCTGTTCATGAATTGCATATAGGAAAGCGTGAACGATGTTCAAGAAAAAAATGAACGGCGTTCAGGAAACAGTTTGTTCCGAAGTGATATTTGTCAGGACCACGGCAATCATATCTTCGATGCGTTCCATCGGGACGCCAGAGATGCGCCGTTCAAGCCCAAGGGACACGATCCCGTGCACGGAGGAGAACAAGGCGCGGGTCATCAGATCAATCTTGTTGTCGTCCCAATCGGGGAAGATATCGCGCAAGGGGCCGGCGATCAGCTGAAACACCTGACCCAGTTCAGCCAGATACCAATCGGGCACCGTCATCTCTGTTGACATTTGCAGATCAAAAAGCGCACGCCACGCCAGTGTGTTGCTGGCCGCAAAGCCCAGATAGGCATGGCCCATGATGATTAGCTGGTTTTGCGGGGCGATGTCTTGTCCGGCCAGCGCGCCCGAGACATGCGCGCCCAAGCGGCGGAACGTGCGACCATTCACCGCCATAATCAACGCATTGAGATCGTGAAAGACGTTGTAGATCGCCCCGACTGAGCAACCCGCCATCCCCGCAAGATCACGCGCCTTGATGGCGTTCGTCCCGTGGGTCGTGATGATCTGCTCTGCGGCGTCGATCAGTTTGTCGCGCAGTTCGGTGCGGCGGGCTTCGGTTTTGCGGGCCATATGGGGTGCCTGATGTTGAACGTGGTTCAGTCATAGGCGAGGGCAGGGGCGCTGGAAAGGGCAGGAGCCTCCGGCGGGCATATTTTTGTTCAAAAGAAAGTTGGGCGGGAATGCCTGACTTGCGGGGCGGGCGCTGATTGCCGAAGGTTCGCGCATTTGAGCGATTTATAGAGCGATGGGAATTGATATGCGGCGTGTGGCCATCAAGGCGGCAGTTTTTGTCCTAGCGGTGCTCAGTCTGACTGGGGTGACCTATTGGGCCATCGGCGTCTGGAACCGCAGGCGCGGCACCTGGGCGTCGGTGTTCTATTGCTATGCGGGGTCAACAAAGTTCATCGACAGCTATGCGCCACCGGGCACGGTCGCGCTGTTTCGCTGGCGGCCTTCGCCAATCGGTGTGTTGTATCAGGATGGCCGCTGGGGGGTGGTGTTGGCGTCGCCTGTGACAGAGGCCGAATTTATGGACCCGGCCAATGCCGTGCAGTTTCTGCGCTTGCAGCGGCGGGTCGCGCGCATTGCGCAACTGATGCGGGTCGAAACGGTCAACATGGCAGGCATCCTGCCGGGTATTCTGTCCCAAAGTAACGCGCTTGCGGTGCACGATTCCCGCCCCGTGGTTGTCGCGGCAGTCGCGCAAGCGGTGGAAGAGGTTCTTGCCAAGGCGCTGCCCGACTGCGGCGCGCGGGATGTGATTGTGCTGGGTGGCGCGGGCCGGATCGGGCGCGCGGTCTGCGCGGCCCTGACGGCAGATGGTTATACCGCGCACCCGGTCGATCCGCGCAGCGGGGTGCAGGCCCTGCCCATCGCCCTTCAGGGCAAGCCCTGCCTGTTGGTGGACATCGCCCGCAAAGGGGCGATCCGCGCCTACATCCCGCAGATGTGGCCCGGGCTGGTGGTTTTGAATGAGGTCTTTCCCTGCCCGTCACGCCGCGACGTGCAGCTGATGACGGACAAGGGCGTGGCCGTTTACCACCTTGCGGGCGTGCACGGCCGGGTCATTCCGCCGCTGCCACATGGCTATGAGGATGCGGTGCCCTGCTGCGCCAGCCATGCCGCAAAGGTGGGTGGGGTTCGGGTTGTGGCGCTGGGTCAGTCCTGATCGCGCTTGACCGGTGCGCCACCGGCAAAGTTGTTCACGGCGTGATAGTCGATCGGGTCTTCCTGCATCTGCAAATGCAGCCCGTCGCCGGTGTAGGGATGCGCCCGCGCCAGCGCCTCGTCCACCTCGATGCCCAGACCGGGGGCCGTGGGGACGGGGATATAGCCATCCTCGACCGTCAGCGTGTTCTTGATCAGCGCCGCGTGGAACGGGGTTTCGATGGTCTCGGCCATCAGGATGTTGGGGATCGCCGCGGCAAGCTGCACGTTGGCGGCCCATTCGACGGGACCGGCGTAAAGGTGCGGGGCCATCTGGGCGTTGTGAACTTCGGCGATTGCAGCGATCTTCTTGGTTTCCCAGATGCCGCCCGAGCGCCCCAGCGCTGGTTGCAGGATGCTGACACCTTGGCGCAGTGCGGCTGCAAACTCCGCCTTGGTGGTCAGACGCTCGCCGGTGGCGACGGGGATGCGCACCTGATCGGCCACGGTCGTCAGGTCGGTGTCGGGCGGGCAGGGTTCTTCGTACCAGAGCGGCGAGAAGGGCTCTAACGCCTGACCCATGCGGATCGCCCCGCCGGTCGAAAATTGCCCATGGGTGCCAAAAAGCAGGTCCGCGCGGTCGCCAACCGCCTCTCGGATTGCGCGGCAGAAGGCGACCGAGGTCGAGATGTCGTACATCGACGGCATGTGCCCTGCGCGGATCGTGTAGGGGCCCGCGGGGTCGAATTTCACGGCCGAATAACCCGCCTCAACACAGGCCACAGCGCTTTCGGCGGCCATCTCGGGCGAGGCCCAGAAGGCGGGCAAAGGGTGGTCGTCTTTGGGATAAAGGTAGGTATAAGCGCGGATCCGGTCGTTCAGACGCCCGCCGATCAGCGCGTGTACAGGCCGGTCGCGGTCCTTGCCAAGGATGTCCCAACAGGCGATTTCCAGCCCCGACCATGCGCCCATGACGGTCAGGTCCGGGCGCTGCGTAAAGCCTGCGGAATAGGCGCGGCGGAACATCAGCTCAATGTCTTCGGGGTTCTGGTTGGCCATGTGCCGGGCAAAGACATCGCGGATGACATGGGTCATCGCATCAGGGCCCACGCTGCTGGCATAGCATTCGCCCCAACCGGTGATCCCGGTGTCTGTGGTCACTTTCACAAGGATCCAGTAGCGTCCGCCCCAGCCCGGTGCGGGCGGTGCCGTGACGATGATGTCGAGGTCGGTGAGTTTCATGATAATGTCCGCGCAGGAGGAATTTGAAATGGACACAATCACGCTTCGGGTTTTGGGTCCAGATGACTTTGAACTGCTGATGGCCGTGACACCGGGTTTGTTTGACGCGCCGATGCGCGCCGATCAGGCCCGCGCATTTCTGGACAACCCGATGCATGTATGTGTGCTGGCGTTTGAGGGCGATCTGGCGGTGGCCATGGCCACGGGCACGGTGTTGCTGCACCCTGATAAAGCGCCGGCGATGTTCATCAATGAAATTGGCACGCGCGACGCCTATCAGCGGCGCGGGATCGGGACCCGTGTGACGCAGGCCTTGATTGATCTGGCACGCAAACGGGGGTGCGAAGGTGTCTGGCTGGGAACCGAGCACGACAATGCAGCGGCCCTTGGCCTATACCGCAGTATGAAGGCGGACGAGGTGAAAGGATCGTTCTTTGGCTGGGACGACGCGCTGTGACGCAGCCCCGGGGCCTGTCAGGATTCTGACAGCGCCACTTTCATGTCCTTGACCTGATAGATCACTTCACCGTCCGCCTCGACGATGCCATCGGCCACGCCCATGGTCAGGCGACGGGTTTGGAGGGCTTTGGTAAAGTCGATCTTGTAGGTCAGCATCTTGCGGCCGGGGCGGACCATGCCAGTCAGTTTGACCTCGCCCACGCCCAGCGCGTAACCGCGCCCTTGCCAGCCGCGCCAGCCAAGGTTGAAACCGGTCAGCTGCCACAGGCCATCAAGACCAAGGCAGCCGGGCATGATCGGATTGCCCGGGAAGTGGCAGTCAAAGAACCACAGATCGGGTGTGATATCGAATTCCGCCACCACATGGCCTTTGCCATGTGCGCCGCCGTCGCCTGAAATGTCGGTGATCCGGTCCATCATCAGCATTGGTGGCGCAGGAAGTTGCGCGTTGCCGGGGCCGAAAAGTTCGCCACGGGCACAGGCCAGCAGGCCTTCTTTGTCAAAACTGGTGGGGAAATCAGCCATATGATCGGGCTTTCTTGTTGTTTGCGCTTTGTCGACCACTACCACTAGGGGGATTGGCGGGGCAAGGGCAGGGGATCATGGGCAGTGTCGGTGACTTTGGGCGCCGCCAAATTTTTCAAAAATTTGGGGCCCGGTGGCGCAGGGTCCGCGCTCTTGCAGGTTGCGGACTGGTTGAAGCCCGGGGGAGCCTCCGGCGGGGATATTTTTGGCCAGAAGAAGATGGGGTTTGCGCAACGCCCACGCGCAGGTTTACGCTTTGAAGCGGGAGATTGATATGGACGCAGAATTTTCACGCCGCCAATTGCTGAGCCCGCCGGAGTTGCGGGCCTTGACCGCAAGGTCAGATGCCAAAGGTTGGCAGCAGATGGGCAGCCATCTGGGCGCGATTGCCGTTGTCGCGATGCTGCATGCGGTGGCGCTTGACACATGGTGGGTTGTGTTGACCGGGCTGGCGCTGGGTGTCTTGCTGAACTTTACCTATGCCGCGCAGCACGAGTTGAGCCATGCCACCGTGTTCCAGACGCGGCGGCTGAATGAATGGTGGGGGCGGGTGATCGGCTTTGTGCAGATGTTCCCGCGCGACTACGATCAGATCATGCATTTTGCCCACCACCAGTACACGCAAGACTGGGAACGCGATGGCGAGTTGGTGCGCGAACCTTACACGCTGACCACCTATCTGTTGTGGCTGAGCGGGGTGACCTATTGGCGCAACCGCGTATTTGGCATCATCCGACGCGCGAGGGGGATTATTGTCGAGCCCTATATCCGCGCCGAAGAAGAAGCCAAGGTCATCCGCGAAAGCCGGTTGCATCTGCTTGGCTATGCGCTGATCGCACTGGTGTCGGTGTGGTTGGGGTCATGGGCGGCGCTGACGTTCTGGATCGTGCCGATGGTGCTGACCAAGCCGATCCATCAGTTGCAGAACACCATCGAACATCTGGGGCTCAGCCACGAAAGCGACATCCTTGAAAACACCCGCAGCACCCGTGCGGGACCGTTCATCAAGTGGCTATGCTGGCAGATGCCCTATCACACCGCGCATCACACTTTTCCTGCCGTTCCGTTCTGGAAACTACGTGAGCTGAACGCCAAGATCGAGGCACAGGCGGGTGCGGTCCACCGTATGGGCTGGATCGAGTTTCAGATCGAAGTGATCAAGAAACTGCGGGCCAAGGATGAAAGCCAATATCCGATGAACGAGGTCTGGATTGTACCGGTCAGCGGTGGACGCACCGCGCGGATCGCCGCTGAATGAGGCGGCTGCAGGTCTACACCTCGCTCTGGGCGATGCAGCCGCATGACCCAACGGGGGTGAAACTGCCCTACGATCAGGTGTGTGAAATGGTCGCAGCCGCGGGCTTTGACGGGATGGCGATTGATCTGGGCGCGGCAGATGTCGCGGTGGCCCATCAGTTGCGTCCGCACATGGAAGCCCAGGGGTTGACGCCGCTGATCGTGGCCTTTCCCAAGACCATCGACAGCATGGAAGACACGCTGCATATGGCGCGCGATTTTGGCGCGCCGTTTGTGGATATCATCGGGCAGGTGATGCCGATTGCGCTGGATGACATGGTGCCGGTCATTAAGACATGGATGCAGATGTCCGACCGGATCGGCGTGCCGGTCCAGTTTGAAACGCACCGCAACTGCATCACCAACGACCTATACACCACGCTGCAACTGCTGGACCGCATCCCCGATATGCGCATTTGCGCTGATCTAAGCCACTATGTGGTGGATCGTGAGTTCTGGTTCCCCCTGTCCGACCACGACATGGGGCTGATCAGCAGGGTCTTGCAGCGGTCTGACAGTTTTCAGGGCCGCGTCGCCAGCCGTCAGCAGATTCAGTTGCAACTGGACTTTCCGCAGCACCAAAAGTGGGTGGACCTGTTCAAGGGCTGGTGGCGCGAGGGCCTCGCCGATTGGCGTGCGCGCAACGCCTCTGGCGATTGCATTTTCGTGTGTGAACTTGGCCCGCCGGAATACGCCATGACTGGACCGGATGGGCGGGAAATGTCCAATCGCTGGCACGAGGCGCAGGTGATCAAGGGCTGGGTGCAGGACATCTGGGATGATCTTGGCGGCGATGATCACTGACATATGCGTTGATTATTGGATCAAATTCCCGATATTGGGGACATTATGAAGGATTTCGTTCTGACAGATGACAAAACCCGCAACGGTGCCGCATGGCTGGCATCTGCGGATGTGCGCCCGACGCGGCAGCGTGTGACGCTGGCTGCTTTGCTTGTTGGCGACGGGCAGGACCGTCATGTCACCGCCGAAAGCTTGTTTGATGCGGCAACCCGCACGGATGAGAAAGTGTCGCTTGCCACAGTCTACAACACCCTGCGGGCCTTCTGTGATGCGGGTCTGGTGCGCGAGATCACTGTGGACGGGTCAAAAAGTTACTTCGACACCAACATGAGCGATCACCCGCATTTCTACTGGGAAGACACAGCAGAGCTGACAGATGCCCCGGCCGAAGAGCTGGAAATCGCCCGTCTGCCCGGCACCCCTGCGGGGGCAGAGATTGCCAGCGTGGACGTTGTCATCCGGTTGCGCCGCACCTAAGCGCGCTGCGCGCAAAAGGTTAACAGAACCGCAAAATGCGTTAACCATTTCTTTACGAAGTCCGAGTGAAGCTGAGATATGTCTCAGCTACGCCCCCTTTTGGTGCCTGGTGCCACGTATTTCTTTACGGTTCGCCTGAAGGATCCGACGTCGAAGCTGCTGATCAGTCAGGTCGACCTGCTGCGTCAGGCGGTGCGGGCTTGCCGCCAGCAGATGCCGTTTCATATCGGGTCAAGTGTGGTCTTGCCCAACAGAATGCACACGATCTGGACGTTGCCGCCCGGCGACGATGATTATGGCAAGCGCTGGAAGATGATAAAAACCACCTTTGCGCGCCATGCCCAAGTGCCGCGCCGCGCGGTCACCAATGGGCTGTGGCAGCGCCGCTATTGGGAAGTGCCGGTTCTGGCCCAGGGCGAGTTAGACGAATACGAGGCGATGATCTGGCATGCCGCGGTCAGCGAAGGCTTGGTCAAACGGCCAGAGGATTGGCCCTATTGCACCATCTCGCGTGCGCGGACGTGGGATGCTGAACTGGTCGAGTGACGCGTCAGAACCATTGCCCCGGTTCCATCAGCCCCAGATCCATCAACTGCTGCGAATGCCACGAAAACTGCGTGGAATTGCGCCACTGAAAGCTGTCGATCTGATAGCCGCTGCCCGGATTACGCTTTAGCGCCTTGGCGGTACGGAATGAACAGACCGATGCGGTCAACGAATGATGCCAGGGGCAGGCGTAGGTATTGTATTCGGGATCATTCAGCGTGTGGTCCGCCAAAAGCTTGAGCCCCGGTCGGGCCCGAAACAGGCCAATCCGGTCGATCCGGCGGCGGGTGTAGGGCACATGTTCCTCGTACCGCCAGCGCAGGCCACCAAAGAAATCCAACTGCCGTTCCTGCACGGTGCCGCGGTTGTCGCGGCGGGCCAGCGCGTAGTAGCCGGATTTGTCCAGATGCGCGTCATCCAGCGACACGGCATCGGGATGCGCGCCCAGATCACCCGCATAAAGGTCGACCACATAGGTCAGCACGGAATCGCGCCGTTCTTCGGTGGCAAAGGCCAGCATCTCGCCAATGGTCCGGTGTTCGCAAAACGGAAAGAACAGGTATTCGCTGTTGTAGCCGTAATAGACCCAGCGGCCCGGAACCGCCTTGATGACGGTGTTGACCACGTCTTCCAGTGCGGCGTCTTCCATCATGTTGTGATGCACCCGGACCACCTGATCGCCAAGCGCATCATCCAGCATGATATCGCCGGCCCCTGCGACCACGACCGTGCCAAAGCCCATGTCCAGATGGTGCCGCACGGTGCTGTCAATCTCGACCTCGTCTTCCAGCAGGATCACCGCAACCGCCCCTTTGCCAAGGGCCGCTTTGCTACCGCGTGAAAATGCCTGAAGGCTGTCAAAGATCATCTGCTGCTGTCTGTCGTTCGTGTTTTGCGCAAGGTCGCGCGGTTTGGGTGTCATTGCAAGTGCGCGCCGCCCCGGATAGAACCCGCGCGATCATCCCCCAGCGTAATGGAAAAAACCATGTCCGCCCCTAAGAAACTGTTTATCAAAACCTACGGCTGTCAAATGAACGTCTATGACAGCGAACGCATGTCAGAGGCGCTGGGCGGGCAGGGGTATGTCGAAACCCAGACCCCCGATGACGCGGACATGATCCTGCTGAACACCTGCCACATCCGCGAAAAGGCTGCGGAAAAGGTCTATTCAGAGCTGGGGCGCTTCAAGGGGTTGAAAGCTGAAAAGCCGGACCTGAAGATCGGTGTTGCGGGCTGCGTCGCGCAAGCGGAGGGTGAAGAGATCATGCGCCGCCAGCCGCTTGTCGATCTGGTCGTTGGCCCGCAAAGCTATCACCGTCTGCCCGCGATGGAAGAAGCTGTGGCAAAGGGCAAAAAGGCGCTCGACACCGATTTCCCAGAGGATGACAAGTTCGAAACGCTCAAGACACGGGCCAAGGCCAAGCGTGGTCCGACGGCGTTTTTGACCGTGCAGGAAGGCTGTGACAAGTTCTGCGCCTTTTGCGTGGTCCCCTATACCCGCGGGGCAGAGGTCAGCCGCCCCGCTGACCGCGTTATCCGCGAGGCGCAGGAACTGGTCGCGGCAGGCGTGCGTGAAATCACGCTGCTGGGCCAGAACGTGAACGCCTATCACGGGCACGAAGGTGGGCTTGCGGGGCTGATCTGGGCGCTGGACAAGGTCGACGGGCTGGAGCGCATCCGCTTTACCACCAGCCATCCCAATGACATGGACGACGCGCTGATCGAGGCGCATGGCACTTGCGACAAGCTGATGCCCTATCTGCATCTGCCGGTGCAATCAGGCTCTGACCGCATCCTCAAGGCGATGAACCGCAAGCATACGGCCGAAAGCTATATCCGCCTGATCGAACGCATTCGCGCCGCGCGGCCTGATATCCTGCTGTCGGGCGATTTTATCGTGGGCTTCCCCGGTGAGACCGATCAGGACTTTGCCGACACGATGGACCTGATCCGTCAGGTCAATTACGGTCAGGCCTATTCATTCAAATACTCCACCCGTCCCGGCACGCCTGCGGCTGAAAAACCGCAACTGCCAGAGGATGTGATGAACGCCCGCCTGCAAGACCTGCAAGCCTTGCTGCGCAGCCAACAACAGGCCGTGCAAGAGACGATGGTCGGGCGCGATGTGAAGGTCTTATTTGAAAAGGCGGGGCGCGAGCCGGGGCAAATGATTGGAAAATCAGACTATTTGCACGCGGTCTATGCGGACGCACCGGATAGTGTTCTGGGTCAGGTTGTGCCGGTCAGAATCACACAGTCGAGCCCGAACTCCCTCAAAGGGGTGCTGATCAGCGAAATGGGCTGATCACACCCGGTTTGCCCCATTTTCGGTACATTTCGTTACCTAAGGTCACCCAATCAACCCATTCAGCACCAATTGTTGCCGGTGCGTACACAATATATGGTAAATATGTCTTTTCTCGGGCATATACCTTGCTAAGGTTACGGAAATTTCCGCTAAGTAGGGCCAAACGCGCGCAGTGTGTGGCGCGCTGCAAAAATCAAGGGGTGAAAGCCGTGGCATCAACATTTCAAAAAGCAAAGTCAGCCTTGGCCGCTGCTCTCGTGCTTGGCATGGTCGCTGGACCAGCCACGGCGCAAGAACAGCGTGTCATCGAAGGTGAAGAATATACGCCAACCATCTGGATTGACCCCGATGGCTGCGAACACTGGGTGATGGACGACGGCTTTGAAGGCTATATGTCCCCGCACCGCAACCGTGACGGCAGCCCGGTCTGCCACCGCAGCGAAATCTGCGGCGTGATCCCGACCGATACGCTGTTTGCCAATGACGAACCGTGGATCCCGGCCCATGCCAAGGCGCAGCTGATGGACTTCTTCAATCAGGCCGACGCCTTTGGGTTCCTGATCTACGGGCACACCGACGCCAACGCATCGGATGAATACAACATGCGCCTGTCAGAGCGCCGCGCCAACATGGTCGCGGGCATCGCCCAAGCGGCTGGCAAGCGGGTTGTGGATGTGCGCGGCTTTGGCGAGCGTCGTCCGCGCGCCGAAGGTCATTCGGCGGCTGCCTACGCGCAGAACCGTCGCGTTGAAATCTACTGCATTAAATAAGGAGCGGCACGATGACTGCATTGAAAATCTCCGCCCTTCTGGTTGCCGGCCTGTCCGTCTCTGGCTGTGCTGAACAGCTGGTCAGCATCGCTGGCATCGAAGGCGGCAACCGTACCGGCGCTGAACGTTTTGTTGACGCCGGCACCGACGCCAAGAACCTGTCGACCCTCGTGGCCGGTATCTGGGTTGACCCCAACGGCTGTGACCACTGGATCATCGACGACGGCATCGAAGGTTACCTGTCAGAGCGTCTGACACCCGATGGCCGCCCGGTCTGTTCCGGCATCGCGCCGCCGAACATTGCGACCGGCCCGTTCCGTCAGGGCACCAACATTCCCGACCCGCTTTAAGGGTTGCCGGAAAACCAATCACGAAGGGGCCGCAACATCACGTTGCGGCCCTTTTTCGTCTCAATCTCGTGACATTTACCACGCTGTCCCTTGCGTCTGCCACAGCGCCTTGCCACCATTGGAATCAGCCACTTTGTGATCAGGAGATTTGATTGGCGACAACCGCCCTTCCCCCCGCTGACGACATTTCGGAAACCTTGCTGGAATTTCCCGACAACTTCTTGTTGATCGACCTCTGCGGTGAACATGACCGCAATCTGGCCACCATAGAAACGCAAACCGGCGTGCAGATTTTGCGGCGCGGTAATCAGCTTGCCATTGTGGGCGAGGAAGGCCCCCGGACAGAAGCCGCCGAGGTGCTGCGCGCGCTTTACCAAAGGTTGGAAGCAGGCAAGACGTTGGAACCCGGCGACATCGACCGCGAATTCCGCATGGGCAACCCCGGCCCCGAAAACCCGACCGAGCCGGGCGACCAGAAAGAACTGTTCAAAGGCGGCAACGCCGACCGGATCGAGATCAAGACCCGCAAGAAACTGGTCGAACCCCGCACAGAGGCGCAAAAGGCCTACGTGCGCAGCCTGTTTGACAATGAACTGGCCTTTGGCATCGGCCCTGCGGGCACTGGCAAGACCTATCTTGCGGTGGCGGTGGGCGTGAACATGTTCATTTCTGGCCATGTGGACCGGATCATTCTGTCGCGTCCGGCGGTCGAGGCGGGCGAAAAGCTGGGCTATCTGCCGGGTGACATGAAGGACAAGGTCGATCCTTATATGCAGCCGCTTTATGACGCGCTGAACGACTTTTTGCCGGGCAAACAGGCCGCTAAACTGATCGAAGAAAAACGGATCGAAATCGCGCCGCTGGCCTTCATGCGCGGGCGGACGCTGTCGAATGCCTTTGTGGTACTGGACGAGGCGCAGAACGCCACGTCGATGCAAATGAAGATGTTCCTGACCCGTTTGGGTGAAGGCTCGCGCATGGTCATCACCGGGGACCGCACCCAGATTGATTTGCCACGCGGCGTGTCTTCGGGGCTGTGGGATGCGGAACGGCTGCTGAAATCCATCCCCAAGATCAGCTTTAACTACTTCACCTCAAAGGATGTTGTGCGCCACCCACTGGTCGCCGCAATTATCGAAGCCTACGAGGCGGAAGAGGCGAAGTGACTGTCGATTGCCTGATCGAGGACACACGCTGGGCTGCATTTGAACTGGAACCGCTGGCCAAGGCCGCCGTTGCGGCCGCACTTGAAGGTGTGGGGCTGGAACCGACCGTCTGGGATATCAGCCTGATGGCCTGCGACGATGCCCGGATCGCCACGCTGAACGCGGATTTTCGCGGCAAACCGCAGCCGACCAACGTGCTGTCGTGGCCGTCCGTCGAACGCGGTGTGGCCGCCGCAGGCGAAACCCCTTTGCCACCTGACCCGACTGAACCCGAACTGGGTGATATCGCCATCGCCTACGACACTTGCGCAGCAGAGGCAGCCGCAGCCGGCAAACCGATGGCCGATCACGTCACCCATCTGATCGTTCACGGGACATTACACCTTTTGGGCTATGACCACGAGCGTGACGCGGATGCCACCCTGATGGAGGGGTTGGAATCACAGATACTTGGCAATATGGGCCTCTCTGACCCATATAGGGATCAGGGCGAATAGCGCCCGCTAGATGGCTGGAGACAATGAACGACACCAATGACGGATCGTCTAACGCGGCGCAACGCGCGCAGGACGACCAAAGAGACGAAGATGATCGCGGCTTTTTCAGCCGCTTGATTGACGCGCTCAACCCCCAGACAGAGACAGCAGAACTGACAGAAGATGCGGGGCGGACAGCGCCGCAGCAAACCACGCTTGGCCTGTTGAACCTGCGCCGGATGCGGGTCGAGGATGTGATGATCCCCTCGGCAGATATCAAGGCCACGCCCGTTGGGGCGTCAAAGGATGAACTGGTGGGCGTGTTTCGCGATTGCGGGTTGACCCGTTTGCCGGTGTTTGACGGTACGCTGGATACGCCGATTGGCTTTGTGAACCTCAAGGATTTTGCGCTGCGCTATGGTTTTAACGGCGACGGCGACAGCTTTAATTTGCGCGATATGGTCCGCCCTCTGTTGTTCGTACCACCGTCGATGTCGCTGGGTGTGCTGCTGCAAAAGATGCAGGCCGAACGCACCCATATGGCGCTGGTGATCGACGAATATGGCGGCACCGATGGGCTTGTCACCATCGAAGACCTGATTGAACAGGTTGTGGGCGCCATCGAAGACGAACATGACGTGGACGAGGCGAAAAGCTGGGTCGCCGAAGGCAGCGGCGTCTATCTGGCGCAGGCCAAGACCGATCTTGAGGATTTCGAAGCCGAGATTGGCATGGCGCTGACCGACCACGAGGATATCGACGAGGAAGAGATCGACACGCTTGGCGGTCTGGTTTTCATGCTGTCCGGCCATGTGCCTGCACGGGGCGAGCTGATCCCGCATCCCAATGGCGTGGAATTCGAGGTGCTGGACGCCGACCCTCGGCGAATCAAGCGCCTGCGGGTGCGTATGCCCAAGGGCTGACACGGTGCGGATTGCCTCTTGGTTGCACGACGGGCCGCGCTGGCGCAGGGCAGCTGTTCTTGCGGCATTGGGCGCTATCTGCGGGCTGGGGCAGGCCCCGTTGGGCCTGTGGTGGGCCACGCTTGCGGCCCTTGCGGTCGTCCTGATCCTTGTCCCTGCCGCCCCTACGCCGCGTCGCGCTTTTGGTGCATGCTGGGCCTTTGGTCTGGGCTATTTCGCGCTGACGCTGCGCTGGATTGTTGAACCCTTTCTGGTCGATGCCGCCAGCACCGGATGGATGGCCCCGTTTGCGATTGTCCTGATGGCCAGTGGGGCTGCGCTGTTCTGGGGTGCCGCTGCATGGGGTGCTGCGCGATTGCATAGCGGCGCGCTGGGCCTTGCCATGATGCTCACACTGGCAGAGGCGACACGGTCGCTGATCCTCACCGGGTTCCCCTGGGCGCTGATTGGCCATGTCTGGGTGGACACGCCTATCGCGCAGGCGGCAGCACTTGTCGGGCCTCACGGGCTGACGCTGATCACTTTGGTGATCGCCTGGTCTTTGTCCGTTTCAGTGCGGTTTGACCTGCGCGCGGCGGCGGTTCAGATTTTGGCTGTTGCCGCATGGTTGTTGCTGAACCCCGGACCGGCCCCGGACAATACCGGCCCGATGATCCGGTTGGTACAGCCCAACGTGCCGCAGGATCAAAAGTGGGACCCCGCCAAGCGGCAAGCAAACTTTGACCGCATTCTTGCAATGACAGCCGCGGGCGCGCGGCCCGCGCTGATCGTCTGGCCTGAAACGGCGATCCCGGTGCTGATGGATTTTGCGCAGCCGCAGCTTGATCTCGCGTCAGATGCGGCGGGCGGTGTGCCCTTGATCACCGGCATCAACCGCAGCGACGGGCAGCGGTACTACAATTCATTTGTGCTGCTCGGGCAGGGTGGGGTGACCACCCGTATCTATGACAAGGCGCATCTGGCCCCCTTTGGCGAATACATCCCCTTTGGTGAATGGCTGGACCAATTCGGCATCCGGGGGCTGGCCGCATCGCAGGGCGGCGGTTTCACCGCAGGCGGTGTCCAGCCGCTGGTCGAAATCCCCGGCATTGGCCCTGCGCGCGCGCTAATCTGTTATGAAGGCATCTTTGCCGAAGAAGTGGGCCACACTGACCGCCCGCGCCTGATGGTGCTGATCACCAACGACGCGTGGTTCGGCACTGCCGCTGGCCCCTATCAGCATCTGGCGCAAGCGCAGCTGCGCGCGATTGAACAGGGCGTGCCGATGGTGCGGGTGGCAAATACCGGGGTCAGCGCGATGATTGATGCGCGCGGGCGGATCACCGCAATGGTGCCGCTGGGGCAGGCGGGCGCACCCGATGTGCCGCTGCCACCAGTGCGCGCCTTGACGGTCTATGCACAGACCGGCGATCTGCCGATTTTGATGCTGGCGCTTTTGTCACTGGTGGCTGCGACGTGGCGGCAGCGACGCTTTTCGTGATTGACGCAATTGGACCAGCCGCGTATCGAAGCGGCTGGTTTGTCACAACGGCTTCCTGACGTGACAATGGTACATTTTATCGGAGCATCTCATGGCACGAAACGACTATATCTTCACCTCTGAATCCGTTTCAGAGGGGCATCCTGACAAGGTCTGTGATCGGATTTCCGACGCCGTGCTTGATGCATTCCTCGCTGAAGAACCCGAAGCGCGGGTCGCGGCTGAAACCTTTGCCACCACCAACCGCGTTGTCATCGGCGGTGAGGTGGGCCTGTCGGATCAGGCCAAACTGCATGACTACATGGGCAAGATCGAAGACATTGCCCGTGCCTGCATCAAAGACATCGGCTATGAGCAGGACAAGTTTCACCACGCCACCTGCGAGATTACGAACCTGCTGCACGAACAATCCGCGCATATCGCGCAAGGTGTGGATGCGGCTGCCGACAAGGATGAAGGTGCTGGCGACCAGGGTATTATGTTCGGCTACGCCACAACGGAAACCGACGCGCTGATGCCCGCGCCCATTCAGTACAGCCATGCGATCCTGCGGCGGCTGGCTGAGGTCCGTAAGGACGGCACCGAACCCGCCCTTGGCCCCGACGCAAAAAGCCAGCTGTCGGTGGTCTATAAGGATGGTAAGCCGGTTGGTGTTTCCTCGCTGGTATTGTCGACGCAACATCTGGACCCGGACCTGACCAGTGCCGATATCCGCGCCATCGTCGAGCCCTATTTCCACGAGGTTCTGCCCGCAGGCTGGTTGACCGATCAGACGGTCTGGCACGTAAACCCCACCGGCAAATTCGTGATTGGCGGTCCTGATGGTGACGCGGGCCTGACGGGCCGCAAGATCATAGTGGATACCTATGGTGGTGCAGCCCCCCACGGTGGCGGCGCGTTTTCCGGCAAAGACCCAACCAAGGTTGACCGTTCGGCGGCCTATGCGGCGCGCTATCTGGCCAAGAACATCGTCGCCGCTGGCATGGCTGAGCGCTGCACGATCCAGCTGTCCTATGCCATTGGCGTGGCGGCGCCCTTGTCGATCTATGCCGACACCCATGGGACCGGAGAGGTCGCCCCGGCTGCGATTGAAGCGGCGATTCCGCAGGTCATGGACCTGACCCCGCGCGGCATTCGTCAGCATCTGGGCCTGAACAAGCCGATTTATCAGCGCACGGCGGCCTACGGCCACTTTGGGCGCGAGCCCGATGCAGACGGCGGATTTTCCTGGGAACGCACCGATCTGGCCGAGGCGCTCAAAAAAGCGGTCTAGCCACGGCGGGGTCCACCCCGCCCGACCCATGGATGCAAAGGCGGCACGTTTGGGCCGCCTTTGTTGCGTTTGGAAGGCGGGATTGCTAAGGCGCGCCCCATGAGTACAGACAGACACCCCAGCGGCGCGCCGTGGCGCAATTTCTATGGCCGGTTCAAGGGCAAGGGCCTGCGCGACAGCCAGAAGGATTACCTTGATAAGGATCTTGTGGCGCTGTCGCCCGGTGCGGTGACATGGGATGAAAACCCTGACCGCAATCCGATTGATCCAGGAGGGCTGTTTGACGGCAAGCCAGTTTGGCTTGAGATCGGTTTTGGCGGGGGCGAGCATCTGGTGCATATGGCCAAGACCTATCCGCAGGTGGGGATCATCGGCTGCGAGCCCTACATCAACGGTGTGGCGATGCTGCTGGGGAAGATCCGCGCGGCGGAAGTGGAAAACCTGGCCGTGCACCCCGGCGATGTACGTGATCTGTTTGACGTTTTGCCGGATGGTTGTCTGGACAAAGTGTTCCTGAACTACCCTGATCCCTGGCCCAAAAAGCGGCATCACCGCAGGCGGTTTGTAACGCCGGAACACCTTGGCCCGCTGCACCGAGTGATGAAGATGGGCGCGGAATTGCGGGTGGCGACTGATATCGCCGACTATGTGCGGCAAACACTCGAAGAGGTGCCAAAGGCAGGCTTTGACTGGCTGGCGGAGGGGCCTGACGATTGGCGGCAGCCGTGGGGCGACTGGATTTCGACCCGGTACGAGAAAAAGGCGATCCGCGAAGGGCGGCCCCAGCATTATCTGACGTTTCGCAAGGTCTGACGTCTTGGGGGCCAGCCCCCAAACGCGCCGTATTATTGGGGGCCAGCCCCCAAACGCGCCGTATTATTGGGGGCCAGCCCCCAAACCCCCGGGATATTTTTGGCCAGAAGAAGCAGGGGCGTGGACCCTGCCGATGTGCTGCGCTATCAGGCGTGCAAGTGAAAAAGGAAGCATCCATGTCCGGCCACGGCACCCCGATCCCCATGACATCCCGCCCCTGTGGCCCGCTGAAAGGCGAGGCGCATGTGCCGGGGGACAAGTCGATCTCTCACCGGTCGTTGATCCTTGGCGCGCTGAGTGTGGGCGAGACGCGGATCACCGGGTTGTTGGAAGGTGACGACGTTCTGGACACCGCCAAGGCGATGCAATCCTTCGGGGCAGAGGTGACACAGCACGGGCCGGGCGAATGGTCAGTGAAAGGGGTCGGTGTTGGCGGCTTTGCAGAGCCTGACCACGTGATCGACTGCGGCAATTCCGGCACCGGGGTGCGACTGATTATGGGGGCGATGGCGACCTCTCCGATTACAGCGACATTTACCGGGGACGCATCATTGAACAGCCGTCCGATGGCGCGGATCACCGACCCGCTCGCGCTGTTTGGCACGCAAGCGGTGGGGCGGCAAAAGGGGCGGTTGCCAATGACGCTGGTGGGGGCTGCGGCCCCTGTGCCGGTGCGCTATGAAACGCCTGTGCCGTCGGCGCAGGTCAAATCAGCGGTTTTGCTGGCGGGACTGAACGCGCCGGGTGAAACAGTGGTGATCGAGAAAGAAGCGACCCGCGATCACACTGAACGCATGCTGGCGGGGTTCGGCGCAAAGATCTCGGTGGAGGAAACTGACGCGGGCCGGGTCATCACCCTGAAAGGCCAGCCAGAATTGACGCCGCAGGACATCGTGGTGCCGCGCGATCCATCCTCTGCCGCGTTTCCGGTCTGTGCGGCGGTCATCGTGCCGGGGTCGGATGTGCTCGTCCCCAATATCGGGCTGAACCCGACGCGCGCGGGGCTGTTCACCACGCTGCAAGAGATGGGCGCGGACCTGACATTTGAGAACATGCGCGAAGAAGGTGGTGAGCCTGTGGCGGACCTGCGGGCGAGGTTCTCGCCCGACTTACATGGCATTGCGGTGCCGCCTGCGCGTGCGGCCAGCATGATCGACGAATACCCGGTGCTGTCGGTTGTGGCATCCTTTGCCCACGGGGTGACGGAAATGCAGGGCGTCAAGGAATTGCGGGTCAAGGAATCGGATCGAATTGACGCCATGGCGCAGGGCTTGCGCGCCGCAGGAGTGGACGTGGAAGAGGGTGAGGATTGGTGGAAAATCAATGGTTTGGGCCACGGCAACGTACCGGGCGGGGCCACGGTAGAAACAAGACTGGATCACCGGATCGCCATGGCCTTTGCGGTCATGGGGATGGCCGCCCAAAAACCGATACATCTGGATGATGGTGGCCCGATCACCACGTCTTTCCCGATATTTGAAGGGCTGATGGCTGGCCTGGGCGCGCAATTGGTGCGGAGCAACGGGTGAAGTTCACCGTCGCCATAGACGGCCCCGCAGCGGCGGGGAAAGGCACCATCAGTCGGGCGGTCGCGGCAGAGTTTAACCTGGCACATCTGGACACCGGATTACTTTACCGTGCGGTGGGGGCC
Source organism: Yoonia sp. R2331 (assembly GCF_041103235.1). NCBI lineage: Bacteria > Pseudomonadati > Pseudomonadota > Alphaproteobacteria > Rhodobacterales > Paracoccaceae > Cognatiyoonia > Cognatiyoonia denitrificans. Next base: position 301,474 of record NZ_JBGCUN010000001.1, read on the forward strand.
GGTGTGATCGCGGGCGGTGAACCGGTGGCGGTGGCGCGGGCGCTGGACCCGGCTGATCTGGAGAATCCCGATCTGCGCACGCAAGCGGTTGCAGATGCGGCCAGTCAGGTGGCGGTGATCCCGCAGGTCCGTGCCGCACTTGTGGCGTTTCAAAAGGAATTCGCCCGCCGTGACGGCGGTGCGGTGCTGGATGGCCGCGACATTGGCACCGTGATCTGTCCAACCGCAGAGGCGAAGCTATATGTCACCGCCTCGGCCACGCGCCGGGCCGAGCGGCGGCACAAGGAATTGACGGAAAAGGGGTTTTCCACCGCCTTTGAAACGGTCCTGGCAGAGGTCAAGGACCGCGATGAACGCGATTCCAACCGGGCCACAGCGCCTTTGCGGGCCGCAAGTGACGCGGTGACGATTGATACCTCTGACCTGACGATAGAGGCGGCCGTCGCGGCTGCGATTGCGGCGGTGCGGGCGAAATATCCGGTCACGTAAGTGTGCCTTAGATGTGGGGATCGAATGGGCTAGCCTGACAGACAGGAGGCCCACACCATGTTCAAACCCCTCGTCTTTGCCCTGTTGTTTGCGGCTGCGCCGCTGGCCGCTCAAGAGGCCGAGCCGCCAATGTCAGTGGGCCGGATGATCGAAATCATCAACGCTCTGGATCCCGATGTCAGCCCGGAAGGCGGCGGAATTTCCTTTACAATTGAGGATGTTCCAGTGCTTGTCTTTGCTGACCCTGCGATGAACCGGATGCGCGCGATGGTGCCAATCCGCCGGGTCGAGGGCATGACCCAGGACGAGTTGGCGCGCGCCATGCAGGCCAATTTTGATACCGCCCTTGATGCACGCTACGCGATCGCACGCGGGCAGCTTTGGGCAGTTTTTATCCATCCATTGAGAGAGTTGGAACGGGATCAGCTGATTTCCGGCATCGGGCAGACAGTGAATATCGCGCTGACCTATGGCACGCTCTATCACGGCGGGGCGGCACAGTTTGGTGGCGGCGACAGCGAGGATTTGCAGCAAGAGCTGCTGGAAGAATTGCTGAAAAAGGGTCAAGACATTTAACGCACCGTCCGCGATGCACAAATGATGCACAGACCATACACATTGTGGGCATACGCAAGGATGAAGGGCTGTTAACTTAACCTTTCATGCCAAGGAAAGGAGTCTGCGCCCATGTCCATTCAGATTAGACCTGCTGCTGCCACGGATCGCGCCGCGTGGGGTGCGCTTTATGCGGCCTATGCGGAATTCTATCAAGTGACCCAAACCGAAGCGATGCGCGACCGGGTGTGGGACTGGGTGATGGACGACGGCCATAGTGTGACAGGGTTGGTGGCCGAAGGGGCAACTGGCCTGATCGGGATTGCCCATGTGCGTGAATTTGCCCGGCCATTGGCGGCGGCAACGGGTGGTTATCTGGATGATCTTTATGTGGACCCCGGCGCACGGGGCGGCGGCGCGGCGGACGCGCTGATCGACGCGGCTCGCGCGCTGGGTGTGGCGCGTGGCTGGGGCGTGATCCGCTGGATCACTGCCGAAGACAACGCGCGGGCGCGCAAGGTCTATGACCGCATGGCCGCAAAAACCGGCTGGGTGACCTATGATCTGCTGGTCTGAGACCGCCAGCATCAGTGACGCCTTAGATCACCCGCGCAAAGGTCCCGGTGGGCTCAATGGCAAAGGGCACCTCGTGGTGGGCCTTGTTCATCAATGTCCGCACCGCCTCTTGCTGGCCATCGGGGCAATAGACCATCACAAAGGCCGAGATTTTGCCGCCCGGTAGCTGCGCAAAGGCCCCAAGATCACGGACGCTGGCAACGATGTCCTTGACGTAATCGTCGGTGAACTTACCCGGTAGGGTCATCTTCAGGCGTTGCTGCTCCCCGATGATTTCGCCAATGCGCCGCATGTCGCCCGCCGCAAAGGCTGATTTCAGCTCGACCCCGATGGCCTTGATCTCGTGCAGGTGGTCCAACCCCTTGTCCAGATGGCTTTCCAGCAGGTTCAGCGAGGGTTTGCTTTTGGCGTGGTGGCCGCCATAGAAAAACAGCATGTTGTGCTGAAACTGTGCCCGCACGTCATCAGACAGCACCAGCGGTTGCGGATGAATGCCGTGCGCGTCGTACTGGATATAGCGGATATCGCCCAACGCGCAGATAGATGGATCGTGATAACCCGACGCGCCTTCGAGAATATCAACCTCGATATGTGCGGCGGCCTCAAGCAGTTCTTGCTGGGTTTTGTCGATGCCTTGCAGACGGAACATTGCATTCAGCAGCCCGACGCAAACTGCGCCAGACGTTCCAAGGCCGGATTCCCCCGCCAGATCGGTCATGACCACCAGATGCACTGGATGTTCCTCCAGACCTGCAACCTGCAAAGCTTCGCGGATCAGATCATTGCGGATGTCGTCCAGCGCAATGACCTTTTCGTGCACATCGGTGTAACGCAGATCAAAAAAGCCATCCATGCTGTCTTTGATGACGACATAGACATGTTTGTCGATGGCCATGCTGACGGTCACGCCGCCAAATTGGTGGGCATAGGATTTGATGTCGGTCAGGCCGCCCGCAAGGGGCAAGCGCAGGGGCGTTTTGGTGACGATCATATCTTTGCCTCCAGTCCTTCCAGCACCCTGACCCGCTGGGCGATGCGCAGTGTGTTGATCTCTGGCGTGGGTTCTGTGCCGCCCAGATGCAACCATTCGTCTTCAATCAGATAGCCGATGTTTTCCCCGTCCATGATCGCGTCCTGCAAGTTCGGCATGATCCGGTATTCCACCTCTTTGCGGCCAGTCATGCGTTTGACCATCGCTTCGGAGAACTTCCAAAGGCCAATGTCCACGTAGTCGCTGTCGCCTTCCCAGGCCTGCGTGATCTGGTGATCGTTCAGGGACACGCGGATCTTGGCATGGGCCGGGTCGCGATCGGCGGCGACGCTTTGCACGATGGGCATCTTGTGCGCCAGAATTGCGGAAAACTGCGTTGGTTTGACATAACCATCCGCCAGCCACACCACGCAAGGACCTGTCAGACCTGCTTTTTGATAGGCCGTCTGGATGGCATGGCCGGTGCCAAGTGCCGCGTCCTGCACCACATAGTTGATTTTCAGACCGTTATAGCTGTCGCCAAAGTAAGATTGGATCTGCTCTTTGAAATGGCCCACCACAAGCGTCAGGCTGGAGGTCGACAGATCAATGCCCGACATGGTCAGATTGCGCACTGACAGTTCCAGAAAGGGGTTGAGGCCGATGGGGTACATGCATTTTTGCAGGTAACCGCCAAGGTTGCCAAATCGGCTGCCTTTGCCGGCCGCGAGACAGATCAGGTTCATGTGGGTTCTTTTCACTTGCTCGATGGGTGTGATGCCGTGGCGGTCAGACCGCGCGCGAGTCGCACTATACCGGCACTGCCCGCACACGGCGAGAGGTGATCGCCGTTACTGAACCTCTGCTGTTTCGTGGGGGGCATGGGGCGACCAGATGTGCCCGCTTACCAATGCGGCGGTTTCTGGTCGGCCAGTGGGACAGAGCCGCCAGCATCAAGGTCACGGCCCGCTTCACGTTCCATCAGCATCGCGACCCGGCGGGTTGCCAGTGCGAGTTCTTTTTCCTGACGGGCGACAACGTCCGACAATTCCTCGACCGTGCGGGTCAGGTGGGCAATTTTTTCTTCAAGCGCGGTGATATCGGTCATAACGACCGCTTACACCGCTTCCTTGGCCGGGAAAAGGGCGGGCAGATCGCCCAGGGCTTTGGCCTTGTCGATCAGGGCCGTGATGTCTTGGTCCAAGGAAGAGGTCAGTTGCGCGAAGTCGGTGATCGCAAAATAGACCGGCTGCACAATGTCGATCCGATAAGGGGTGCGAAAGACTTCGAGCAGGTCGAAATCGCGGATCACCGGGGTGGCCGACATCGCGTGCGCCGCCTCTGCCGGGGACGATGCGATACCCGCGCCATAGCCGCGCAGGCCCTGATCGGTGCGGATCAGACCAAACTCGATCGTGAACCAGAACAGTCGGAACATGTGCCAGCTATACCCTTTGCCAAGCGCGATGGCCGCAGCACCAAAGGCCTGAATGAAATCGGCGTAGGCGGCATTGGTCAGCAGCGGGCAATGGCCAAACACCTCGTGAAACAGGTCGGGTTCCTCGATATAGTCCATCTCTTCGCGGCGCCGCAGAAAAGTGGCAACCGGAAACTTGCGGTCTGCCAGCAGGGCGTAGAACTTGCTGGGCGGGATGATGGCAGGCACGCCTTGTGCGCCCGCACCCGTCAGGGCCGCAAGACGGGCGTCGATGTCGACCACCTGCGGGGTTTTGTCGGGGGTCAGGCCAAGCTTTTTGACACCCTCAAGGTAGGCGGGGGTCATCACGTCAGGCAGGGTCTGCATCTGGCGGGTGAACAATTCGCCCCAGACGGCATCATCCTCGGCCGTATAGGGGTAGCGGCCCTGCGCATCGGCGGTGATGGAACGGTAGACGTGATCTTTCGGCATGGCGACTCCTCCTGTTGGGGAGGATATGCGTGATGTTGCGGAAAAGTTTGCGTTTTGACCCGGAATTTGATCATCTTGGGGTCAGAATTTTTCGAGAAATGGCAAATGGCGGAATTATCAGATCAGGATCGCGCCCTGTTGCGGGCCTTGCAGGCCGATGCGGGCGCGTCGCTGGCGCAGCTGGCCGAACGCTGCGGCATGGCGACCAGCACGGTGTGGCGCAAGGTGCAGGACTTCGAAGCTGCGGGCCTGCTGGTCGGGCGCGTCGCACTCTTGGACCCCAAGGCCGTGGGCGCAGGGCTGTGCGTTTTCGCCACCGTGCGCCTGCGCGACCATTCCGAGGCAGCGATTGCCGGTTTCGCCCGCGTCGTCAGCACGCAGCCCAATATTCTTGAGGCGCACGCGATCTCTGGCTCTGCCGATTACATGCTGAAAATCCGCTGCCGCGATGTGGAGGATTACGAGGCCTTCATGACCCACCATCTGCTGCGCGCGGGCGTAGTGAAATCAGTGGAATCGGCCTTTAGCCTCAAGGCGCTGAAGTTCACCACGGCGCTGCCGGTCTGACCACGGCGGGCAAGACCATTGCCCCCCATGTCCCGCCACGGTAAACGGCCCCCGAACCAACCACAGGACCGGTTATGGCCAAGGACAAGAAACAACCCCGCCCCAAGGCGCAAACGCCCAAGGGTTTCCGCGATTATTTCGGCGCAGAGGTCGAACAGCGCGCACAGATGCTGCGCCAGATCGCCGGGGTGTATCATCGTTATGGCTTTGACGCGTTGGAGACATCGGCGGTTGAAACGGTCGAGGCGCTGGGCAAGTTCCTGCCCGATGTGGACCGCCCGAACGAAGGGGTCTTTGCCTGGGAAGAAGACAAGGATTGGTTGGCGCTGCGCTATGATCTGACTGCGCCCTTGGCGCGGGTCGCGGCGCAATATCGCAACGATCTGCCCAGCCCCTATCGCCGCTATGCGATGGGGCCGGTCTGGCGCAATGAAAAGTCGGGGCCGGGCCGGTTTCGGCAGTTTTATCAGTGTGATGCGGATACCGTGGGTGCGCCGTCTGTGGCGGCGGACGCCGAGATTTGTGCAATGTTGTCGGATTGTCTGGAAGAGGTTGGCATCCCGCGCGGCGACTATGTGATCCGGGTGAATAACCGCAAAGTGCTGAACGGGGTGCTTACTTCTGTGACACGTGGTGCAGAGCAACACGATCTTTCATCGATGAGCCCATCAGAATTTGCCGAATACAGGAAGCAAGAATCTGAGGGCCTGGAAAACGATCCGGTCCTAGATGCCGTTATGAGGCAACTCGATAAATTCGACAAAGTTGGTGTTGATGGAGTTAGGCACCTCCTGACGGGAGGCCGGCATGACCAATCCGGGGCGTTCATTGATGGTGTGAATCTATCGGACCAAATGGCAGAGGGATTTATTGAGTTCTTGCTCGCAAGAGGAGATAGCAACGAGCAAACTATCTCAAAGTTGAGGGAAGTCTTGCGCCACTCCGCAGTGGGTCAAGAAGGTATTGACGAACTTGAGATGATCGCAAATCTCCTCGCCGCCCAAGGCTACGGCCCTGACCGCATCGTCATTGACCCATCCGTCGTCCGTGGCCTCGGCTACTACACCGGGCCGGTTTATGAGGCGGAACTGACCTTTGAAGTCACCGACGAAAAGGGGCGGCCGCGCAACTTTGGCTCTGTCGCGGGCGGCGGGCGGTATGACGATCTGGTCAAGCGCTTCACCGGGCAGGCGGTGCCGGCGACGGGGGTGTCCATCGGGGTGGACCGGTTGCTGGCGGCCTTGCACGCCAAGGGGCGGATGGACGCCGAAGCCCAAGGGCCAGTGGTTGTCACCGTGATGGATCGCGACCGGATGGCGGATTATCAGTCGATGGTTGCGGAATTGCGCAATGCAGGCATCCGGGCAGAGGTCTATCTGGGCAACCCCAAGAACTTTGGCAATCAGCTGAAATATGCGGACAAGCGCAACAGCCCGGTCGCGGTGATCGCGGGCGGGGATGAGTTTGACCGGGGCGTCGTGCAGATCAAGGACCTTGTGCTGGGGGCCAAGATCGCGGAAAGCGCCAGTGCCGACGAATGGAAGGACCGCCCGCAGCAGTTTGAAATTGCGCGGGATCAGATGGTCGCCAAGGTCCGCGCCATTCTGGCGGGCGATGACTGATGCAAGCCCTTGAAATTACAGAAGAAGCCGCGCGGCTGTGCGCGGGTTTTGCAGAACTTGGCGCGCAGGTGGTCGATGCTGATATCCTGCTGTCTGCGGACACGCTGCTGGACCTTTACGGCGAGGATATTCGCGCCCGCGCTTATCTGACTGCTGATCCTTTTGGCGGCGAAATGGTGCTGCGCCCGGACTTCACCGTGCCGGTGGTCGAACAGCACATGCAAAGCCACGCAGAGCCTGCGCGCTATACCTATGCGGGCAAGGTGTTTCGCAAGCAGGAAGACGACCCCGACCGCGCGCATGAATATACCCAAGTGGGTTTTGAAGTTTTCGACGGGCGCGACCCGGCGGGGGCGGATGCCGCCGTTTTTGCCGCGATTTCCGATGCGTTGGATGGGCTGCCCGTGACACCGGTGACGGGCGACATTGGCATCCTGATGGCGGCTGTGCGGGGGCTCAAAACCTCTGAGACGCGCAAGGCCGCTCTGATGCGACACCTGTGGCGGCCCCGCAAGTTCCGCGCGCTGCTGGATCGATTTGGTGGCCGCACAGAGGTGCCAGCCAGCCGGATCGCTCTGCTGGCGCAGGCCGACCCTCTGGCGGGCGTCGATCAGGTGCAAGGCAAACGGTCGCGCGACGAGATCGCAGCGCGGATCGCGGCTCTGCGGGAAGATGCAGCCACCGACCCCATCTCAACCGAGGAAATGGCGCTGATAGATGCGCTGCTGGGGCTGCGCGAAACCGCACCGCATGTCCTCAGCGCGCTGCGCGATATCGCCGTGGACCTGCCCGCGATTGGCGACGCGGTCACCGCAATGGCCGCCCGGCTGGACGCGCTGGGCGCGCGCGGCGTGGCGGTCGATGCGCTGCCGTTCGAAGGGAGCTATGGCCGCACCAGTCTGGAATATTATGACGGTTTCGTCTTTGGCTTTGCCAGTGACGCGCCCGACCTGCCGCCGGTGGCCACGGGCGGACGCTATGACGCGCTGACCGCACGGCTGGGCGATGGGCGCGCGGTACCAGCGGTGGGCGGGGTGATCCGGCCCGATCTGGTCTTGCAGTTGCGGGGGGGCCTGTGATGCTCAAGCTGGGTGTGCCGTCCAAGGGGCGGCTGATGCAAAAGACCTTTGACTGGTTCGGGCAGCGCGGGATCACGTTGCGCAAATCCGGGTCGGACCGTGAATACGCCGGTGCCGTGGACGGGATCGCAGGGGTCGAACTGGTGCTGCTGTCGGCGGGCGAAATCCCGCGGGAGTTGTCGGCGGGGCGCATTCATCTGGGTGTGACCGGGTCCGATCTGGTGCGCGAAAAGCTGGCGCTGTGGGAAACCCAGGTGCAGGAAGTGGCGCGCATGGGCTTTGGCGGTGCAGACCTGATCATTGCGGTGCCGCAGTCTTGGGTCGATGTGGACACGCTGGATGATCTGGATGCAGCCGCCGCCGCGTTTCGTGCGGCCCACGGCCACCGGTTGCGGATTGCGACAAAGTACCACCGTCTGGTGCGCGAGTTTCTGAAGGCCGAAGGGGTCGCGGACTACCGGTTGGTGGACAGCCAGGGCGCGACCGAAGGCACGGTCAAGAATGAAACCGCAGAGGCGATTGCCGACATCACATCCACCGGCGAAACCCTGCGCGCCAATGGGCTGAAAATTCTGGGCGATGGCTTGATCCACGCAAGCCAGGCGACCCTGTTCCGGGGGCGGCGCGATTGCTGGACCAAGGCGCAACGCGCGACCTTGAAGGACCTGCAGGACAAGCTGGGCGTCTAAGGCGCGTCGCCGGTCTGAAGCGCGGCCTACAGGCGGTCGCGCAGCAGACGGCGCAGGATTTTGCCGGAGGGGTTCTTGGGGATCTCGTCCACCTCAATGATCGCGTGCAGTTGCTTGTAGCTCGACAGCGTGGCGGCCATATGCGCGTGGATCGCGGCATCGTCCGGGCCACCTTCGGCGCGGACCACAAAGGCCACCGGCACCTCGCCCGCGTCGTCATCGGCGCGGCCCACGACGCCCGCATCGGTGATCCCGTCAAGGGCCACAAGCGTCGCCTCAAGCTCTGCCGGGGCGACTTGGAAGCCTTTGAATTTGATCAATTCCTTCAGACGATCCGTGATGAACATATAGCCGTCGGGATCAATCCGGGCGATGTCGCCAGTGCGCAGCCAACCATCGGTGACAATAGTCTCAGCCGTGGCTGTGGGGTTGTTCAGATAACCCTGCATGACCTGCGGACCTTTGAGCCAAAGCTCTCCTTCCTGATCGGCGGCGCAGTTGTGGCCGCTTTCGATATCGACGATCCGGGCCTGCGTATTGGGCACCAAAAGCCCGGCCGCACCGGCGCGCGGGGCGGTGCCGGGAACAAGGTGCGACGCTGGCGACAGTTCGGTCATGCCATAGGCCTGCAATACGGTGCAATTCATGCGCGCGGCGATGGCATTGGTCAATTCGGAGCCAGAGGGTGCCGCGGCGATATAGACCTCTTTCACCGCGGACAGATCATAGTCATCCACAAGCGGATGCTTGGCCAGCGCGATGCCCACAGGCGGCACGACCCACATGCGGCTGGTCTGATGGTCCTGCGCCAGTTGCAGGAACATCGGCAAATCAAACCGCGGCATGGTCACCACATGCGCGCCGCGCGCCAGATAACAGTTCAGGCCGACCATCATGCCATAGATGTGAAAGAACGGCAGAAAGCCCGCGATTGCATCGTCAGGTTCAATCACAATGGTTCCCAGGATCTGGTCGATGTTCACCACCAGATTGCGGTGGCTCAGCATCACGCCCTTGGATAGACCCGTCGTGCCGGATGAATAGGGCAGCACAACGGTGTGCTGGTCCAGTTCAACGGGGGTTTGCGCCGCCTGCGGAGCGCCAAAGAGGGCCTCGAACGCAGGGGTTCCGATGATGACAATCTCGTCCACAGCGGTGCCCACGGCAGCTTCGCGCGCTGTGTCAGCAAACATCTCGACCGTGATCAGGATCGTGGCGCCGCTGTCGTTCAACTGATGCGTCACCTCGGGCGCGGTATAGGTCGGGTTGATCGTGGTGATCGTGCCACCGGCATAGGCGATACCGTGAAAGATGGTGGCATAGGTGGGGATGTTGGGGGACATCAGCGCGATGGTGGTGCCCGCCCCCGTGCCACGCGCGTTCAAACCACCGGCAAGGCGTTTGATCTGCTGGATCAGTGCGGCGGCAGTCACGGTTTGCCCCGTTGGGCCATCGGTCAGGACAACGGCATCACCGCGCGGCGACAGACCGTCAAGCACCCGTTCGGTGATGGTTTGGTCCCGCAGCGGGACATCGGGAAATGGGCTTTGAAAGATAGTCATGGCGATCCTCCTGCCCGGCAGCATGGCACGGGGCGGGCGATCTGCCTAGCGTACACCGATAGCGGCAAGCGCCTTTGAAAGCTCAGGCGGCAGCGCTTCTTCATCCTGAATGCCATCGGGCAGGTCTTCGGGCGCGTCCGACGTGGGCAGATAGCGCCAGCCCTGAAACGGGCGCTTGGGGGTGGCGGCCACGCGGATCAAGCCGGGCCTGGACACGATGGCGCAGCGGCGAATGCCATCAGCGCCGATGTATTCGTCCAGCCGCACGACCGGCTGGCGGCACAGGATCACACCTTTGATCACCCAAAAGATCGACCCGCCGTTCAGGATTTCTTCGCCCCGCTTGGGCCACATGCGGGTGATGTGCCGCGGCAGCCCATCAGGGGTCTGCGCGCGCTTGGTCGACTGCCACGCATCAAGGCCAGCGACGTCTTCGGTGCCAACGGAAAGCTTGAGGAGGTGGACGGTTCCTGTCATGAATACTGTCTCGCAGTTTGCGCATGGTTGCGCAAGTGCGACATATCGAATTATTGGCCTATATGGGTGTTGCGAGGTGGGGCAACACAACATATTGTGTAATTCCCGCCAGAAACGACCGAATCTCGCCCTTCGACCTTAGCCCGGAAAGCCACCGCTATGACCCGTTTTGCCGCCCCGATTGCCGAACAAATCTGGGATATGAAGTACCGCTTCAAAGAGGCGGACGGCACCCCGATTGACGCCAGTGTTGAGGATACGTGGAAGCGGATCGCGGGCGCACTGGCCGCCGTCGAGAAGAACCCCAAAAAGTGGGAAAAGACATTCTATAGCGCGCTGGAAGACTTCAAATACCTGCCCGCAGGGCGGATCACGGCAGGCGCTGGTACAGCGCGGCAGGTGACGCTGTTCAACTGCTTTGTGATGGGCACGGTGCCCGACAGCATGGGCGGCATTTTTGACATGCTGAAAGAGGCCGCACTGACCATGCAGCAGGGCGGCGGGATCGGCTATGACTTTAGCACCATCCGGCCAAAAGGGGCTGCAGTGCATGGCGTGGCGGCAGATGCCAGCGGCCCGTTGTCGTTCATGGATGTCTGGGATGCGATGTGCCGGACGATCATGTCGGCAGGCTCGCGCCGGGGCGCGATGATGGCGACGATGCGCTGTGACCACCCCGATGTAGAGGATTTCATCACCGCCAAATCCGACCCCGCGCGGCTGCGGATGTTCAATATGTCGGTGCTGATCACCGATCCCTTCATGGAAGCGGTCAAGGCCGATGGACCTTGGGATCTGGTGTTCAAGGATCAGGTTTACCGCACCGTGCAGGCCCGCGCGTTGTGGGACAAGATCATGCAGTCGACCTATGACTATGCCGAACCGGGCGTGATTTTCATCGACCGGATCAATCAAGCCAACAACTTGAGTTATTGCGAGACGATTGCCGCAACGAACCCCTGTGGTGAGCAGCCGCTGCCGCCGTATGGCGCGTGTCTCCTGGGGTCGATCAATCTGGCGCGGCTGGTCAGTGATCCGTTCGGCGATGCCGCGGGCCTTGATGACGCGGCCCTGACAGAGCTGGTCAGCACCGCGGTGCGGATGATGGACAATGTCGTGGACGCGTCACAATTCCCGCTGGAAGCGCAGGCGCAAGAGGCGCAGGCCAAGCGCCGGATTGGGCTGGGTGTGACCGGTCTGGCCGATGCCTTGCTGATGGTCGGGCTGCGCTATGGCTCGGAAGAGGCGGCGCGTCAGACCGATCAATGGATGCACGCGATCGCCCGCGCCGCGTACCTGGCGTCGGTGGAATTGGCAAAGGAGAAAGGCGCCTTTCCGCTTTTCGATGCAGAGAAGTTCCTGGCCTCTGGCGCAATGCAGGACATGGATGAGGATGTGCGTGATGCAATCCGTCAAAATGGCATACGAAATGCGCTTTTGACCTCAATCGCGCCAACGGGGACGATCAGCCTTTATGCGGGCAATGTCTCATCGGGGATCGAGCCGGTCTTTGCCTATGCCTATACCCGCAAGGTGCTGCAAAAGGATGGTAGCCGGACCGAAGAAGAGGTCGTGGACTACGCCGTGCAGATGTGGCGCGACCTGAAGGGTAATGCGCCGCTGCCGGATCATTTCGTGAATGCCCAGACGCTGGCCCCGCTGGATCACGTGCGGATGCAGGCGGCGGCGCAGAAATGGATCGACAGCAGCATCTCCAAGACCATCAACTGCCCCGAGGACATCAGTTTCGATGACTTCAAAGAAGTCTACATGGCCGCTTGGGATCAGGGCTGCAAGGGCTGCACAACCTATCGCCCCAATGACGTCACCGGGTCGGTGCTGTCGGTGAGCGCGGAAAAAACCCCAGAAGAAGCGCCGCAGACCGTCCAGATTGATGGCGACGGGGCCGAGGTCGTCTATATGTCCGAACCGCTGGACCGCCCGCAGGAACTGGATGGTGCGACCTACAAGCTCAAGTGGCCGGATTCAGAGCACGCGATCTACATCACGATCAATGATCTGGTGATTGCGGGGCACCGACGTCCGTTTGAGGTCTTTATCAATTCCAAGAATATGGAGCATTTTGCCTGGACCGTCGCCCTGACCCGCATGATCTCTGCCGTGTTCCGGCGCGGGGGCGATGTGTCGTTTGTGGTGGAAGAACTCAAGGCCGTGTTTGATCCGCGCGGCGGGGCCTGGATGCAGGGCAAATACGTGCCGTCGATCCTTGCCGCGATTGGTGGCGTCATCGAAAAGCATATGATCGCCATCGGCTTTCTGGAAGGTGAGGGGATGGGCCTGAAGGCCGACCCACAGTCCAATGTCGAGGCGCTGGGCAAGCCGCGCGGCAAGGCCTGTTCGTCTTGCGGGTCTTACGAGCTGCGCATGGTCGAGGGCTGCATGACCTGCGGGTCCTGCGGCTACAGCAAGTGCGGGTAAGAAAACCCCGCCCGTTTCGGGGCGGGGACTGACAGGCGCGGCGGGGTAAACCCCGCCCTACCCAAAATCACCAACGGGGGGTCAAACTGTCCCGCCCAACGACCCTTCGAGTGTGGCGAGTTCCTGACCGCCGGCCATGAGGTCTTGCAGCTCTTCTGGCGTGATCTCACCCTTCATTGCGGTGCCCAGCGTCTTGCCCCGGTTCAACACGGTGAAGCGGTCGCCCACCGCCATCGCATGGCGCACGTTGTGGGTGATAAAGACCACGGCAACGCCTTGCTTGCGCACCTTGTCGATGGTCGCCAGCACGTTGGACGTCTGGCGCACACCAAGGGCAGAGGTCGGCTCATCCAGGATCAGCACCTTCGCGCCAAAGTGCACCGCACGGGCAATCGCAACGGTCTGGCGCTCACCCCCCGACAGGGTTCCTACGGCCTGGTCGGGACCACGCAGGTTGATGCCCATCTTTTTCATCTCGGCCATCGTGACCTCGTCCGCCTTCTTGCTGTCGAGAAAGCTGATCCCCGCGATCTTCTTGATCGGCTCATTGCCCATGAAAAAGTTTCGCGCGACCGACATCAGCGGGATCATCGCCAGGTGCTGGTGCACGGTGGCGATGCCCGCGGCCATCGCGTCGCGCGGGTCGGCAAAGTTCATCGGCTGGCCTTCGAACAATATCTCGCCCGCGGTCGGCTGATGTACGCCTGACATCGTCTTGATGAAGGTCGATTTGCCAGCACCATTGTCGCCCAGCAGGCAATGGCATTCACCGGGGATCACATCGACCGAGACACCGGCGAGTGCGATCACACTGCCAAAGTGCTTTTCGATGTTTTTCATCTGGATCAGTGGTGCAGTCATATCAACGTTCCCCCGTGATGACGCGGCGAATATAGGTGTTCAGGATCACGGCCCCCAAAAGGATCAGCCCCAGAAAAACCCTGAAGAGTGAGCTTTCGACGCCGGCGAAGAACAGCCCCTGCTGCACCACCCCAAAGATCAGCGCACCCAATGCCGCCCCCAGAACCGACCCATAGCCGCCGGTCAGCAACGCACCGCCAATGACTACGGCGATGATCGCCTCAAATTCCTTCAACAGGCCCCGGTCGGCCCCGGCAGAGCCGAATTCCATCACCTGACAGATCGCGAAAATGGTGGCGCAGAAGGCGGTGAACATGAACATCAGGATCTTGACCTGATTGACAGGCACACCAGAGTTGCGTGCACTTTCCGCGTCGCCCCCTGCGGCGAAGATCCAGTTGCCAAAGCGGGTTTTGGTCAGCAGTACATGCCCGAAGACAATCAGGATCACCGCCCAGACCATCATCATCGGGATGCCGTCAACGACCGGTTCGCCCATGCGGTTGCCGCGCTCAAAAACACTGATGATCCCTGCGTCGCCCAGCCATTGAAAGATCGGCTGGCCGATCTTGCCGCCAAAGATCGGGGCCAGCCAGTCGCCTTCTGCCGCGTCCCGGATGCCACCGATGATGGTTTTGCTTTCCAGCGTCTGCGGGATGTAGATCGTAAAGCCGCGCAGGATAAACAGAAAGGCAAGTGTGACGATGAAGGACGGCAATCCGGTGCGGATCACGATGAACCCGTTGAGCGCGCCAATCGCAAGGCAAAGCGCAAAGGTGATCAGGATCGCGAACCACATCGGCCAGGCCAGCACGACGCCAAAGACCGCGATCATCATCCCCGCAAAGCCGATCATCGACCCCACGGACAGATCAAACTCTCCTGCGATCATCAAAAGGCAGGCACCCACGGCGATAATCATGAATTGCGCTGATACAATGCCCCAGTTCATCACGCCCTGTGCGGCAAACATGCCGCTGTCAAAAGCAAACAACAGGAAGAAGGTAAAAACCGCGATCGTGCCGACGATCCCGCCCAGTTCTGGCCGGATCAAGGCTTGTCTGAAGCGCGAGATTTCCTTGACGCGTTCGTCTTTCTGGTCGGTCACAGCCATGTGCGTTGCCCCCGGTATGATGCTGCGTGCGATGAAAAAAGCGGACCCCGGCAGCGCCGGGATCCGCTCGTGTCGTTTCGGCCGCCCTAGCGGAACTCGCCTGCGAACTCTTCAACTTTGGACAGGCCGTCAGCGGTGACAAAGCCGGGGCCAGAGTTGATGTTGTTGCCCGGCAGCACGCCATAGCGGTCCCAGTTGGCAAGGATCACGACAGGCATATAGGCCTGCAGGAAGGGCTGCTGGTCGATGCCCCAGATGATCGTGCCATCCTTGATGCCTTTGACGATCTCTTCGCCAAGGTCAAAGGTGCCAAAGTGGATGTCACCGGCCATGCCGTTTTCCTGGAGTGCTGCAATGGTCGGGTCAGCCGACACAGGGCCCAGCGTCAGGATGCCGTCAACATCGGGGTTGGCCGACAGATAGGCCAGAACCTTGTTCTTGATTTCAGCCGGGTCAGTGCCGCTGTCCATCATCGCGTCACCCAGCTCAATCCCAAGGCCATCAGCATAGCCGCGGCAACGCTCGCCGACGGTGGGCTGCTGGATGGCGTGGTTTACGCAAAGAAACTTGGTCACGCCTTCACCAGCGGCGCGCTGCCCGGCGGCAAAGCCTGCGTCATATTCGGGCTGGCCCACATACATCAGCGCACCCACTTCGCGCGCTTGTTCTGGCGTGCCGGTGTTCATGATGATGACGTCAATGCCTTGGTCCACGGCAGCCGTGATCGGGCCTTGAAGCACGTCATAATCGGCCAGTGTGGTGATGATGCCGTCAGGCTGCGAGGCTGCGGCCTGTTCGATGATCCGCGCCATGTCGGCGATGTCACCGGTGGGCGGGTTGCGGTATTCGACGTTCACGCCAACCTGTTCGCCCGCCAGCGCGATACCGTTCTTGATGGTGTTCCACCATGTGTCGCTGTCGGGTGCATGGCTGACCAGCACATAGCTCAGGTCCGCGTGCCCATCAGCCGCAACACTTGTCGCGGTCATGAACGGCGCTGCCGCAACAGAGGCCGCAAGGGCCAGTGTCTTGATCTTGGATGTCATAAGTTCTCTCCCTGATTTGTGGGCAACGCGGCCCAGGCCGGGCTGCCCATGGGACAGGGAACCACGATTCGAGAAATTTTGCAACCGGTTGCAAATAGTGATGGAAAATCAGAGGATGCAGCGCAGGGCGTGCTGGGCTAAAACGATAGCAGGACAGGGAAAGAGGGTTCATGGCCGCGACGCTCAAAGATGTTGCCGAACGGGCGGGCGTTTCACGCTCTGCCGTGTCGCGCACGTTCACCGATGGGGCGTCCGTGTCGCCCAAAATGCGCAAAAAGGTGCAGAAAGCAGCAGCAGAGCTGGGTTACAGCCCCAATGCGCTGGCGTCATCGCTAACCACGGGGCGGACCAAGATGATTGGTCTGATCAGCAACAACTTTCACAATCCGATCTTTCTGACCGTCTTTGACCGCTTTACCCGCGCGCTTCAGGAACGCGGGCTGCGGCCACTGCTGGTCAATCTGACCGATGAAACCGATCCGCAAAATTCGGTCCAAATGATGCGGCAATATTCGGTGGACGGGGTGATCGTCGCCTCATCCACGCTTAGCCCGGACTTTTCCAAGGCGTTCCGCGACGCGGGCCTGCCGGTGGTCCACACCTTTGGACGCCACGCCACCAATCCGCATGTGCATGTGGTGGGTGTCGACAATGTGGAATGCGGGCGCATGGCTGCGCGCGCGCTCTTGGCGCGGGGGCACAAGCGCGTCGCATTCCTGGGCGGGCCAGAGGCCGCGACATCCACGCAAGACCGCTATCAGGGCTTCATGACCGAGATCGCAAATCACCACGACGTCACGGTCAGCCATTCCTTTGCCGCGCAATACTCTTTTGACGCGGGCCGCGCAGAGATGCAGCGCCTGCTGCAGGGCGAGATGGCAGAGGCCTATTTCTGCGGCGACGACGTGCTCTCGATCGGGGCACTGTCAGCGGTGCGCGATGCCGGGTTGCGGGTGCCGGATGACATCGGGATCATCGGCCTCAATGACATGGAAATGGCGGGCTGGGCGAACATTGACCTGACCACCATCCGCCAGCCCATCGGGCAGATCATCAGCAGCTCGGTCGAGCTGATAACAGCGATGCTGGATGACCCCGAACGCTACCCCGAAGCGCGGCTGTTTCCCTGCGATGTGGTTGAACGTGGCACCCTGCGCCGGGTCGGATCCTGACACGACACGGGGCGTGCCCTCTTTGATGACGACGCGGATGCTGCGGCTCTGGCGACGGTGGCCTAGTCTGCGCCAACCGATCCGGCCATGATCGCGTCAACCTCGATTTCGACCAGCCATTCAGGATTCACAAAGCGGTCAATTGCCATGATCGTATCCACCGGGCGCGCGTCGATACAGTAGCGTTTGCGCGCTTCGATCGCCTGCTTCCAAGTGTCGATATCGGTAAGGATAACACGGGTCCGGACGATGTCGTGCAACCCCGATCCTGCATCCTCCAGCGCGCGCTTGATGATTTCGAAGCATTGGCAGGTCTGGGCATAGACATCGCCCACACCCACGGTTTGCCCCTTTGCATCCACCGGAGCGGTGCCACCGACCGCGATATAGGGGCCGACACGGACGGCTCTGCTGAAGCCCACAATCTCTTCCATCGGATTGCCGTTTGAAACAAGCTGTCGTTCGTACATGGTCGCCTCCGCTTTATGATCCGTCAGATCATAGCGCAAAGGCGTGCGGGGTCTGTCACGCGATCGACGCCTGCAAATGTCGCAAATGGATCAGCCTGTTCGGAACATCGGCGGGCGGGCATCGACCCATGCCCCCTGTTGCTTGGCCGACATGACGGCCTGATGCACTGCCGCCATCGACCGCAGCCCATCCTCTGCCGTCGGCAATCCATCGCGGGCCTCGCCCCGGATCGTGGCCGCCAGATCAACGTAGATATTGGCGACCGCCAGTGGAAAGCCTTCGGGGTGGGCAATGGCAACGCGGGACAAGCGCGCGGCCTCGTCCGACAGGCTGCCTTCGCCCTTTTCCATGATCTGCGTGCGGCCACCCACCGGGGTATAATAGACTTGGTTGGGTTGCTCTGACGCCCACCGCATCCCGCCGGTTTCGCCAAAGACCTGAATGTCAAACCCATGCTGGCGGCCAATCGCCACGGAAGAGGTCCAAAGCCGCCCGACCGTGCCGCCTGACATGCGGAAATTGACCATCGCGTCGTCCTCCAATACGCGGCTGGGGATCGTGCTGGCAAAGTCCGCCGAGAGCGTTTCAACCTGATCGCCCACCACAAAACTCGCCATGTGCAGCGCGTGAATACCGCAGTCCGCGAACTGGCCCGACACACCGGCCATCGCGGGGTCATAGCGCCAGCGCACCCGCGGATTGTCGGCATCCGTTGCATCGCCGTGGTGCCCGTGGCTAAAGCTGGTCACCACCAGCCGCACCTTGCCGATCTGGCCCGTGCGCACCATCTGCCGCATCTCGCGCACCATCGGATAGGCGCTGTAGCAGTAATTGACGGCACAGGTCTTGCCCGAGGCCGCGGCTATCTTCACGATCTCTTCGCCTTCCTCCACGGTCATAGTCATCGGCTTTTCGCACAGCACGTTGAACCCCGCCTGCAGAAAGGCTTTGGTGATCTCGAAATGCGTGCTGTTCGGCGTAGCGACCGTGACCAGATCAACCCGGTCATCACGGTCCTTTTCGCCCGCCAGCATGTCCTGCCAGTTGCCATAGGCGCGGTCCGGGGCAACGCCCAGTTCCTGCGCATAGGCGCGGCCTGCGTCCGGGTCGTGATCCAATGCACCTGCGGCCAGCACAAAGTTGCCATCGGCCTGCGCGCCCAGACGGTGGGCCGGTCCGATCTGGCTGCCTTTGCCGCCGCCAATCATACCCCAATTCAGCTTTTTCATAGGTGATCTTCCTTAAAAACCAATGGATTGCAGGTACGTGCGGTTAGCCACGGCATCGCCCAGCGTATCGGTCCCCAGCGTCGGGTCGCAATCCTGTTCCACCGTACACCAGCCATCAAATCCCGCATCCAATAGCACCTGCCGCACGGCGGGAAAATCAACGTCGCCCTGACCCAGATTGCAGAAAATCCCCTGTCCACAGGCGGTGTAGAAGTCGGTCCGGTTCTTGACGACATCGGCTTTGACCGCCGGATCAATATCCTTGAAATGCATATAGGAAATCCGGTCGATGTGGCGCATCATAAAGGCCACCGGATCAAACCCGGCATAGGAATGGTGG